>NZ_CP045484.1:2440000-2803915 GCF_009729055.1 Sulfurisphaera ohwakuensis
ACTTTCATTAATCTCCTTTATTAGTTCAAACGTATAACTTCCAGGCGGTAGTGAGATAACGAATGGATCTATATTAGAGATATTCACTATAAAGTGGTTAGAACCAGATATAATCTCTATTTCTGAAACTATATTACTATTATTTTGTGTAAGCGTAATGCTATCTGATGTGACAAGCGGTGATATGTGCAGTTCATAACTATTACCAAAATTTATGACAATATGGGTTGGATTATTTAAAGTTACTACTGACAAGCTAATTAATGTAAGAGATATTGAAGCTAGTAATAATTCCCATCTAATCATATCCTACACCTCTATTCTATGAAATATTATAAGTGATATGAAAAATAGGATAATAGCTAAAAATCCATCAATTATCACACCATCCATTAGGTAGTTTAATAGTGTGTATGAAGGATTAAAAGAGTAGGCTAAAATTATAGGATAGGGATTCATAAATGAAGTTAAAGCTAGGAACGAAGAGTTTGATTCAATTAACGTATAATTCCCAAAGCCACCTACAATAAAAATTGACCCTAAAGTAAACAGTGAGGCTAAAGTCGATGCACCATTACTTCTTAATAGTAAAGTATAAAACAAGATTACGGACGTTGAGAAGAAATAACCAGCGGTATATAACCACATAAGGGTTATAGTCAAAGTATTTATCATGTTAATATCTAGCAGATAAAAGATGTTAGAAATTAACCAAAAAAGATAAGGCAAGACTACATCTAATATATAACTATATAAAAAGAATCGAATTCTTTTTATAGGCATCATCAAAAAGGACACAATGCTCCCATTAGTTAAATGATCCCCTAACACAAATATAATATTTCTTAAAGCTAGGGAAAACGTGACAGTTTCTGATAAATTGATAAGTGGTATGTAAGCAACGACTAATGAATAAGGTTCAAAATCTCCCTTTTCTAGAAAAGCCGGAATAAATACGTAACCTACTAAGATCACCGGTAACATAAGTTGAAGAGTGGGATCTTTGTATCTCTCCTTAAAAAGTATCTTAAAAATCTCAAACATGTTAAACACCACTTAGCTTTCTAAAAACATCATCAAGACTCGCTTTTCTTATACTTAAAATTTCTATTTTTCCATCATCTAATAAATCCACTATTTCCCTCAAGTTTCCTTTTACTTTTATATAAGCTCCATCAAGAGTCGGGTTATACTTTGCCAGAATTTTTAAAGCTTTCTCTTTCTCCCTTACTAGTATCAAGATCTCGTTAGAGGAAATTTTTGCTTCAATATCGTTTATCTCTCCTGTAGCCGTTATTACTCCATTATTGATAAATACAATATGTGTAATTACTTTCTCTAATTCAGAAAGTATATGAGATGAAATAAAGAAAGTTACATTATACTCCTTAACCATAAACCTTACTAACTCATAGAATTCTAATCTAGCTTGTGGATCTAAATTAGCTGTAGGTTCATCAGCAATAATTAACTCTGGATTTTTTAATAGAGCCGCAATTAACTGAATCTTTTGCGCTTGACCAGAAGAAAGTTGAGAAATCTTTTTCTTTAAATGTTCGCTTAAATTAAACTCCTTTATAAGTTTACTTAAATCTCCCTTAAATATAGAGTTTAGGTCACTCAAGTACTCTTCTACGGTATCATTAGGAGGATAAGGTAATTTTGTAAAAATAACCGATACTTTTCTTTTTAACTTAGGATTATCCCACGGATCTTCTTCAAGAACCCTAATAACTCCTTTATCTTTTCTAATTAATCCAGATAAGATCTTTATCGTAGTAGTTTTTCCAGAGCCGTTGGGACCAATAAATCCAGTTATAGAGCTTTGAGGAACAGTAAATGTGATGTTTCGTAAAACAGGTTTATTGTTGTAACTTTTATAAACGTTATATACTTCGATAGCATGCACAGAAAATCTGTGGAGAAAAAACAATATAAAATTTTTCCATATTTGAAAGGAAATGAACTTTTAGTTTTTATTAAATTAAGTTAAAGCAATAAAAATGATGAAAGAAAACTTTTTATTCTTTCGGGCTACCCTAAAATATGATGATAAGTATAACCACACTCTTAAATCCACCCGAAGGTTTACCACTAACAGAAATACTGCTATTATCATTAATATTGGGAATGCTACACGGTGCTACACCAGATGAACATACATGGCCTATAACCTTCAGTTATGCCATAGGTAAATATAGTACCAAAGGAGGAATGAAAGCTGGATTCTTATTTTCATTAGGATTCACAATACAGAGAGCATTTCTTACAACTTTAGGATTCATAGGTTTAGCTGCGATATATAAAGAGTATAATTTAGACGGTCCAGTATATTTTATCGTAGGTTTAGTAATGGCTATTGCTGGATCTTATATACTTAAAGGAAAATATTTACATTTACCCATTGATAAACTACTTCATAAAGATATTCATCAAGAAGAAGAAAACATGTTAAGAGATGTACCACTAAAGATGACAATAGTTCATGGACTAATTGCTGGATTTGGGTTTGGTGCTTATGCATCAATAATAACCTTTATTTTAGCTCCTCAATTACCTAGTATTTGGTACGCTCCATTGCCTGGATTATTCTTTGGTCTAGGGACTATGATAATGCAAATAATTTTCGGAGCGATATTTGCTAACATTATGAAGCTTAAGAGAATGACTGAAGAAGAAATCAGCTATATCGCAAGAAAAACAGCAGGAAGAACATTATATTATGGTGGTTTAGTGTTTGTTATTGCTGGTCTACTTATCATAGCATTACCTGCAATAGATAACTGGGCTATTTCTACTGGAAACCCAATTCCAAACTTAGATGCTATAGATATAGGCTTCTTACTAGTAGTTATTGTAGTAGGATTAATCGGAATTACTAGTATAATATCATCTTATAGGGAAGTAGTAAGGACAAAACATGACAAGAAAGAGAAAGTAAAAGAAGTCAAGTAGGCTTTTTATATATCTTAAAAATTTCTATTATTTATTTTTTGAATATTCTTATGTTTGCTAAAATGCTTATAAGAGCTAGAAGAAGAGACCCGATAGATATAATATTAACAAAGTTTATAGTATATATTGCTCTCTCAGTTATCGGTGAATGAACTATTATAGTGTAGTTGTTTCGAACATTATAAGTACCTATCCATTTAACAGTATAGTAAAACGGGGTCTCCACATAAAGAGTTATCCTACTACCATTAAATGCCCAGAAACTTTTTCCGTTAATATTTACTAAGTATTCTGGTTTATAATTAACTGAAACAGTAAGGGGAGAAGTAACTCTAAAACTTAATAGTGTCACATTGTATATAGAATAGCGCATAGTATTATTAACGTAGTAACTTATATTTTCTATTATTATCTTGTCAAATCTATTATACCAACCAGTTATTAGTGTAGTATTAGTACCATTAACTAATGCGTAGACGGGATGATTACTTAAAATGACTAAGTAATATTGTATTCCCCAATCAGCTACATAGGTAAGACTTCCGCTAACAGTTATATTTTCTGGGTTAAGTAACGCAATTCTACTATAGCTGTTTATCATTTTATACTGGAATGGTATGATAATTGTCTCAGAATAGTTATACCATCCACTCCTTAATAAGACTTCACTCCCATTAATTTTACCCTCTAATTGGTACGTAGAATTAAAGTAAAGGAAATACTGAGTAATACTCTTAAAACTCACATTATACGGTGCTGTCACGTTGATTGATGTAATTGACGGAATATAGAGGATTCTCTCGCTAGAGGAAACGTAGTTGTAATAAGTAGAATTTAATTTAATTATAGTATACATACTATACCAGTTAGATTTTAAAAGTTCTAAACTACCGTTTACTTCACCTAGAACGCTCATAGAGAAATTTACATAAAACTGTACACTAGCATATATCTTTATTACTAAAGGCGAATTTATTATTATTACTATAGGAGTCTTATTGTATATATAGACTCTCTCATATTTTCCAACATATTGCGGATTTTGAGATATAACTATCTTCTCGGAAGCATTATACCAGCCAGTAGAAAATATGATACTTTCTCCCTCTATTGTAGCATTTACTGGGAAGCTTACTGTTACAAAGTATTGTGTTTGCCATTTTGCAGTGTAATTTATCGGCGAATTCACAACTATATTAGTAGGATTAAGTAATACCTCTCTTTGGGAATTAGAAACATAGTAAATTTGGGCCGGGATTACAATCTTTTCTGATGTGTTAAACCAATTCGATTTTAGAGTTGTATTTTCATTATTTATCACTCCATTCAACGGATAGGTAGAATTTACGTTAACGTAATATTGTGTTTGCCATTTTGCAGTGTAATTCTGTGGTGAGTTAACTAGTATGGTGACAGGATTTAATAGTATTTCCCTAGTTTTAGTGTTCACATAATAAATCTGAGATGGTATTTTTATTGCACAACTCTCATTAAACCAGTTCGAGTAAAGTTGAACCTTAATGTTGTTGATGTAACCATAGAGAGGATACTGTGACGTAATCCCTATATAATATTGAAGTACTTCAGTTACATATATCGAAATATTTTGTATAACTACTATTTCAGTATAATTGGGAAAGAATGCGTATCTTTCAAGGGAATTTATATATGTGAAGTTTACTAATGGTAACTGAATAATTGTACCGTAGTAATAATAACCGCTTTTAACTAACATCGGTGTACCGTTAACTACACCCCACATTGGTATGTTTATATAGACAAAGAACTTTTTAGGTAAAAACTTATAGTACACTATCAACTGGAAATAGTTCTTAGATAATGTCAATGTTATAGTTGTTGTATTATACTCTTCATTGGTGTAAGGTTCTACTACATTTATCTCATAAGGTTCTATTACACCGTTATTTGTCTTTACTGGGTAAATAGTTACTGTAATTGGATTAGGAGAAGCAAATGAGATGTAGTACGGTAAGCCAAAATTATCACCATACTCTTTGATACTATTATAAGTAAAATTATATCCGTTAATAGTATAAGTAGAATTCGCTAAAACTGTCACTTCTGTCCAACCTGGTAATAATGGTGCTGAATAATCAGTTAATAAAGTTGGGTTTGGAGTACCTACACTTACTTCAACTAAACCATCAGAGGCTAAGTATGCAGATAAATCTGATGCTGACTCTTGAGTATCGAAACCGTAGTTGTAAATAATCGGAAATGGTGAATATAAGCTAGATTTAATCTGGTAAAATATCGCTAAGTCAGATTCCATATTGGTAAAATCAACTGATTGGCCATTTCCACTCCCACCCCATACCAGTTCTACACTATATGGTAATCCAACCCCAGTATATGAGGGGGATACGTAAATACAAGCATTTTGAAGATTTGGCACATCTATCGTTATCGTATCATATATAGTTGACGTTGGATCACTCAAATTTCCATATCCAATACTAACGTAAATATACGGTGAAGAATAGGAGACTGAAATAAAAAGTATGTAAGTTAATGGTAAAGAGTAAGTCTGGTAAGGCGTTGAATAAGAATAATAGTCTATTATGTGACCATTAACATTAATAGAGTAAATTCCACCTTTCCCAGTTATTAAGCTAGGGTTAATGCTTGCATATGAATATGTAAAGTTCCAAACTTCATCGGTAAAGTTAAGTTCTTGTTTGTTAAACTCTATTATATTTTGTACCCAGAAGTCAAGTATTTCACCGTAAATATTCGTGGCTTTAATTACAGCATTAAACTGTAGTGAGAATGGTGAAGAGGAAGATACGCTATAAACTTCTACATATCCTAGTACCTCATTGGTTGATATTGAAAGTGAAGAAGAACCTATACTCGAAACGCCTATTGCATATTGTGATGAAGGACTATATCTAGGGATAAAACCTATGCTAGTTGTTAAGTTTATCGGTAATAAAGAGAATAATATGAATGCTAATAGAATTATTGACTTCATTAACTCTAAATAATTATGAAGGGATTAAAATATTTTAAGAATAGTATAATGAAAAGTTGAAGCCTTTGTAAAACTAGTAAGTGTTATCAATATCTATATCTCACTCTTAAAAAGATACATGAAATAAAATCTCAGAAAGAGAATCCCTTAAGATATAATTAGCATTTTAAGGGAAAAATTTTGCATTAACGAGGAACTTGCTAACTGAATATATCCTAAATCTCTGCACACGATTAAAATAAATGAAAAACATTTACAGAAAAGGGGGGTTAAGGGGGCGAAAAGCCTCGCCTCTCTGAGGCGGGGATGGATAGCCCCCTTATAGAAAGTTTAAATACTTCTTTTTTCGAAATTCTTTTAATGGCTAGGAGGGTTAAAGCGATCAGAGCTACTGTTTCTATGAAGATCGCCCTATCTGAACCCCTCCTAGCCCTTGTGAATAACTACGTAAAAGCCCTCCGTTTCGCCCTATTTTGGTTGAAGGAAAATGTCCCGAATCCTAATGAGAAGGAAGTTTTAGAAAAAGTCCATGAAGGACTGTATGAGAGGTTAAAAGAAGAATATAGTCTACCATCAAAGGTTGCCCAAGACTGTTATCGTGAAGCTCTCTCAGTATACAAGGGCTGGTATAATAATCTGAGAAGGGGTCGTTTCCCAAGAGTATATAAGCCAACAGTTTGGCTAACTCCTAAAGCAAGTTATAATGTTGACTTAGATAATATGATTGTTAGGATAGCAAGTGTTGGTGAATTTCAAATTCTAGGTTATCCTAGAAACCTCAAGGAGTACTTAAGCTGGAGGATGAAGGAGGCTAGGTTAGTGGTTAAGGGTGATAAGGCTTTTCTTAAGGTTGTTTTTGAGAAACCGTTGGAGAAGGCTAAACCAGGGGAAAGTATTGCTGTTGATGTTAACATGAGCGAGATTGTTGTTGGCAAGGATGATACTCATTACGTTAGGATTCCAACTCGTTTGCACGAGGTTCATCACTGGAAGTCTTTAGCCGAGAGATTGCAGAAGAAATACTCAAAGAGGTGGAGGGAGAATAAGAGGATTCTGCATAGGATTCGTTCTTTTCATCAAAAGGCTAGGCGTATTATGGAGGATTTCGCTAGGAAGGTTGGGAAGTGGGTTGTTGAGATTGCTATAGATTTTGGTGCTAATGTTATTAAGTTGGAGAACCTTGAGAACCTCATCAAGAACGTAGATAAACTACCTAAAGAGTTTCGCGACAAACTTTATCTAATGCAGTATCGTAGGATTCAGTATTGGGTTGAGTGGCAGGCTAGGAAGCACGGTATTCTAGTTCAATACGTTAATCCCAAATATTCTTCCGTCTCTTGTCCTAAGTGTGGTAAAAGGATGAGGGAGGTTTCTCATCGTTGGTTTAAGTGTTCATGTGGTTATGAGAATGATAGGGATGTTATTGCTGTAGTTAATTTGAATAGGAGGGGGTCTCTGACCCTCTCGTCTGCCCACTAAATGAGAGATGTATCCCGAATCGATGGTGGGAACGATGATCCGCCCTAAGGGAACCATCGCCCTTCTAGGGCGGTAAGAAAGTCAGTTACTCATAAAATGCCTTTACGATAAGGAATAGTATTAAGTTACTAATTACAGTTTAGAATGAAAGTAATTTCTATCTCAATTAACTGTTCAAGTTATGCCAATATTTTTTAGTCACAATAACAAGGTTAGATAATAGTCCCTAAAATTAGTGCTATAAAAATAAAGATTAATAAAAATATGAAAAGCATAAGAATTATATCGCTAACTAAGGGCTTTAAGTATAATAGAAAGGTAAACAATCTTACAATAATTGTTGGTAACATTATAAATAAAAAAGAAAATATAACTTAAAATATTTTACACCGCCTCCTCTTTGGTTGCTTGAATTATATCTTCAATTGCCTGAGTTCTAAAACCACTTCTTACAGCCCAGAAATATCCAATAAGTACTACAATAGCTGCAACTATAGTATCATATGGGAATGGTATTACAGTGTATAATCCGAAACCTCCAAAATATGATATTATGTAAATTGCTAGGATAAAGTAAATTAGCCACCATCCAGCATTAATCTCTTTCTTTACATCTGGAGGTACAGTTTCTAATAAGAAGATCATATCACCAATTAACATAGCAGCAATTACCACTATGTATATTGTAAAGAAGAGATTATTAGCAGCAGAAAGTCCGCTTGTTTCATTGAATAGTAATAATCCCATTCCTAAGCTTATTGCTAAATTAATGACACCTACAATTATTGAGACTACCTTATTTATACCTAATATTCTATCCGCATAGAATATAAAGAATAATGGAAGTCCTAAGAATATTCCAGTAAATACGTAAAAAAGTACAGCAAAACTTGACCAGTAAACTATTAACCCGGCAGCTAACGTTGCTATTGGTCCAATTATTGCTGCAGCTGGTAATTTAAATGGTCTATTTAGGTCTGCAGCATGTTTTCTTAAAACCACGAGTCCAATGCCACCCATAATGTAAGTTAATACTGTGGCAGAGGATATGAAACCTACTAAGGCATACCATGATGGGAATGGTAGCAAGAATATGAAACCTATTATTAATGCTGCAATTAAAGAATAAGTTGGAATTTTAGTTCTTCCAATTTTTAGAAAGATTTCTGGTAAATAACCATTACTAGCAAAAGCGTATAGTGTCCTAGTAGAAGTCCCAGTATAAATCCATCCAGTCCCAGAAGGCGAAACTACTGCATCAATAGTTAATAAAACTGCTAGTGCAGTAAAGAATGCCGCAGCCAACCCATAAACTGATGCCAACCTAGAAAGAACTAAGAAAGGACCAGCAGATATTGGAACTCCAGAAGCTGTAACTGCCGTTGATAATGCCGACCAATTCCCTGGTGTTACTGGAACTAATGTTCCAGATTCATTAAGATATAATTTATTCCAATCAATACCGCCAACAAATGCAACTTGAAGTAATGTATATAATACGATAGCTATAAGTAATGATCCTATTACTGCAAATGGTATATCCTTCTTTGGATTTTTACCTTCACCGCCGTATTCCACAGCTTGCCTAAACCCTAGATAGGAGAAAATTACCCCAGTACTAGGAATAGCGTAAAGAACTGCACTAAACCCATAAATTCCAGAAGATCCTCCTTTTACGTACTCAGCTGAGGGGAAGAAGCCTCCACCTAGAGAAAAGTTAGCTGAGTGTAAATCTAAAGCTAGTAATGCTAGAAAAGTTATTGTTGGTACTAATAGTTTCCACCATCCAGCACCATGAGTTACCTTACCTAAAATATTTACACCAAAATAATTTAGGAAGAAGAAGAAAATTAGTAATAACCCAGCTAATCCTATACCTAATGGTGTTAAAATAGTTACTGTTGTTCCATCAAAAGTTCCAGTAGTAATTAGCTGAGGATAATAAGAACCTATATACTCTATTGCTGCAGCTGCTTCAATAGCTGGTACTGAAGCAGCAGACAGAAAGTACGCCCATGTAATTAAATATCCTACTAATCCTCCGTGAGTATAGTGCGGATATCTAGTTATTCCTCCGCTCTTTGGTATTGCTGCTCCTATTTCAGCGTAAGCGAAACCTATAAACATTACTAGAATACCAGCGATAATCCAGCTTAATATTGCTGAAGCACCAGCGTAAGTTGCTGTTGCAAGAGATGCAAATAACCATCCAGATCCTATAATTCCTCCTAACGATAAATACAATAATTCAAATTTTCCTAAACTTCTTCTAAGTTGTTTATCTGAAGAAATACCAAAATCTCTTGCCCCTTTAGTTTCTCTTTCGCTCATTTCAATCTATATACATCTAAATACTTTATAAATTTTCATGTACTGAACATGATAAATTATGTAGATTTAAATCAAAAAAGGATTTAAAATAAAACTCAATTTGACATTCTAATTGTTTGGTTAAAAACTTTACAAGTATTCCCATACACCTTTACCGCGGTAATTGTATACAATAGTCTTGTACGCTGTTACATTCTCAATTGTATATCCAATACCCTCTCTTCCAATCCCAGAATCCTTTCTCCCACCAAACGGGAAGTACCCAATTCCATGCTTAGGGTACTCATTAACATACACTGCACCAACTTCAAGCATTCTAATTAGCTTTCTTATCTTTGTAATATCATTACCGAATATTGCAGCATCTAAACCATATCTTCTTCCGTTACTAAGTTCAATAGCCTCATCTATGTTGTTAACTTTAGTTATTACAGCAATTGAAAGGAAAACTTCTTTTTTGTAGAGATATAAATCCTTAATTTTCTCTTTATCAATCTCAATTAGAGTCGGTTCTATGTAAGTTGGTCCAAGTCTTTTCCCGCCGTAAAGTATATTCCCTCCTTTTTCTACAGCGTCTTTCACAGCATACTCAAATTCATCAACAGTTCTTGTATCAATAATAGGTCCCATTACAGTATTAGCTTCTCTAGGATCACCAACTTTCACTTTCTTTAACTCCTCTACAATATAATTCTTTAATTCTTCATAAACTTTTGGCTCAGCAAATATGAATTTTATTGAATCACACCTTTGTCCAGAGTAGCTTGTAATACCAGTAACAATTTTCTGTGCTGTAGTCTTAGGATCCGCATCATCTAAAACTATTGCTGGATCACCTCCACCTAACTCCATGACATATTGTTTAAGTCCAGCAACTTTCATTACATGTTCTCCGGTCTCACTACTTCCCGTTAGCGAGATTACTGATATGCGTTTATCAGCAACTATCTTATCCATTTCACTCCCAGGAACAGTAATTATTGCCAAAGCCTCTTTGGGAAAACCTGCAATTTCTAATAATTTAGCCAACATAATTGCTGGTAAGGGAGTTGAGGAAGCTGGTTTTAACATAAACGCATTTCCAGCTACTGTAGAGTAAACAAGTTTGTTTACAATATCAAAAAGAGGGTAATTAAATGGGGTTATTGCTAAAACCACACCTAATGGTTCCCTTCTAATTATTGCTTCAGCTTCCAAACTTTCGCTACTCCAATCCCCTGGAACATATTCACCATAAAGTTTTCTAACGTCTAAATCGGCTCTTATGAGCCTCTCTATAGCGGCATTAACTTCTCCTTGAGCTGCACTCTTAGTTTTACCATTTCCTATCATTAGAACCTCAACAAAATCTTCCTTGTATTTATCTATTAGATCAGCAAGAGTGTGATATATTTTAAGTCTCTTTTCACCGGGAAGATCTCTTATTGCCCATCTACCTTTGCTATAAAGAGTTGATAGTGCGTTATCTACCATTTCATAATTCAACTTCGGTACTCTAGCATAAACAGTTAAGTCAATTGGTGATTTTATGTTCTCAATCTCTTTTGAACCAACCCATTCTCCAGCTAGATAAGTCTTAAAAACAGGTATGCCGTCTGAATCAATAGTGTATATATCTTTAAATCCAGTTAATTCTTTTAGAGCAACCATAATATACTATTCTCTTCTTTGATTTTTATTATTTTTTCATTTCTCTTAGAAACGTTTCTATGTCCTTAGTTGTTGGAAGATTCTCCTGGTCACCTCTTATCATAACATTTAAGGTAGAAGCCACAATAGCGTAATCTAAAGCTTTCTCTATCTCAAAGCCTTTATAATACAATGAGAGGAACGTACCACCTAATGCATCTCCAGCACCAGTAACATCTTCTACGGGGACTTGATAACCAGAAGAATAATACTTCTTACCATCGTAATACACTATTGCTCCTTTAGGACCCAGTTTCATCACTATAATTTCGGCATAATCCGAAAACGCCTTTGCAGCCTTATCTGGATCACTCTCACCTAGAATAATCTTAGAATCATCAGTGTCAGTAATGAGAAATTTTAGATGAAATTTAGACAATAGCTTAAGAATTTCTCTTTTTGCCTCCTCAGCAGACCATAATTTTAGCCTTATATTTGTGTCAAATGATCTATTTGAGGCAATTTCAAATGCTTTATATACAGCTTCCTTAGCTGTAGAAGAAATTGCTAAAGTGATACCAGAAGAGTGAACTAAATCAGCTGACTTAACATACTCCTCATCAACATCTTCTGGTGACAATTTACTTCCAGCACTTCCCTTTCTATAATATATTGACTCGCTCTTGAAAGGGACTGGGTAGTGTCGTTGGATAAAAAATATTCCAGTTGGCGCAGAAGAATCGATTTTCATGTGAGAGACATCAACACCTTGACCTCTTAACCATTCAATAGCATTATAACCAAACTCATCATCACCAACCTTTGCAATAATTCCGCATTCATTACCTTGCTTAATAAATGCTACACAATAATTAGCCTCACTACCAGCAACATGCTTCTCAAAATAATTTACATGCCTTAAGGGACCTAGTGATAATGCATTAAATTCAATTAGAATCTCTCCTAAAGTAATCAGTTTAGCCATTAAATAAAGATATAAAAACAAGACTTTATTGTTTTTCTCTTTTACGAAATAGCACTTTCTATCTCTTTCTTTATGGGCTGAATCTCACTCAGCAAGGCTTTAACTTCATCCTCTTCTAAAGGAAATATAGGACCTCTAGGATAACCAACATCATAGCCTAAAAATTCCTTCACTAGATAGTAAATGGCTGATAGCTGTCCATACTTTCTACTTATATCAAGGGCCTTGTTTATCAATTTCTGTAATTCTATTGCTTTACTTACTTGTCCAGAGATAATGTAATCTTTCATCTTTTTCATTACATGAGGTAAGTAGTTTGAGGCTGCAGTTACACTTCCATCTAATGAAGTCAGTGAATAAAAGACTAAAGAATCAGAGCCATTATATACTTTTAAGTTAGGCATTAGAATCTTATACTCCAATGAGTGGGAAAGATCTTGATTAGTATCCTTTAAACCCGTAATTAAGTCCTTCATTTGATATACTATCTTTGCAGAAATATCATAACCAGTCGCTAAAGGATAATTGTAAATGTATAGCGAGTGGGGAGAGTAGTTAGCTATTGTAGTAAAGTATTTTAGTAAGAACTTTTCTGGTAATCTTGGAAAATAGAAAGGTGGATAAGAGGCTATTCCGACGATATCAAAATCTTTTGAAGCCTTAACTAGTTCAATTACATCATTTATATTTAGGCTACCAACTTGAAATATTACCTTATTTGTAACATCATAGATTGCCTTTAAGGTTGTAAGCTTCTCTTCTTTCGAAAGTGCCGGTCCAAGTCCTGTAGTTCCGTTAACGAAAAGTAAGTCAATTCCATTATCTATTAAGAATTTTGCGTGTGTTTTTAATTTCTCTACGTCTATTTTACCTTCTTTAGTGAACGGAGTAAGAATAGGTGTTACAATATCCATACTTAAAATTTTGAACACTCCTTAAAATACCTAAATGAACAAATATTATGTTCTTTTGATCGCTGGAGGAATTACTTTTGGTACTGCATCAATCTTTATTAAACTTTCTAACATGACTCCTGGGGCATTAGCATTTTTTAGATTCTTTATTGTCGGTCTCATATTCTCTCTTGTATCTAGAGTAAATTTAAGAAAGATCTTAAAATATTCTCCATTTGGGTTTCTCTTGGCATTACATATGATAACATTTATTATCAGCGTCTATACTACAACAATAATTGATGCTACAGTACTAGTCTCTACCTCACCTTTCTTTGTAATTTTATTATCCAAGTTCACAAAATTTAAGAATACAATTAAGGACATTGTGGGAAGTGTAATAGGTTTTATAGGTGTAGCATTGATAAACTATCCGCTAGTATTAGGATATCTGGTAGGTAATATAATAGCTATCTTCTCTGCATTTTTAATTGCACTGTACACGGCTCTTCTTAGCAGAGTTGAGGAAGATTCAATCTCACTTACATCAGCAATATACTTATCTTCATCACTTTTCACATTTCCACTATTTATAGTTCAAGGTTTTGGAAAAATTGATTTAACATCAGTTCTCTCATTACTGGGTTTAATCTTTCTACCAACATTAATAGGACATACATCAGTTATAGTCGCATCTGGAAAAGTTAAACCGCAACACATAGAGATAATAGGATTATTAGAGCCAGTAACTGCTTCAATACTAGCCGTATTTATTTTCCATCAAATTCCCACAGCCTTTCAAGTAATGGGTTCAGCCCTAATACTTTTCTCTGTAGCATATATAATGACTTAAAAAATTACTCTGGAGGAATTTCTTTATAAATCATGTTAAGATCTATTCCTTTCTTCTTATTATATAAATAGGAGACTACAAATACTACGATAGAAAATACCAGTGTTCCTATCACGAAAGCTAAAGTTATTGGGTTTGGCGCACCGTTACTATTTACGAAACCGAAATCTGGGTTAGTTGCTGAGACATAGGTCAGATACGAGAAATAACCCGCGGTGATAACTCCAATAGGTACTAATTGGGTTACATTATTTTTAATCCCATGAACAATACCCGCAATACTAACTATCAAGAAATATAAAGCTCCTAAAACAGTTGCTCCGTATAAAGCTAATGCATTTTGCGACCCTATAAATACTATAACCCCTAAGAAGAATCCAGTAGCAAATAGATCTAGCAAATGGGTAAAGATAGGGCTACCGTTTTTAGTTACGTTCGTTAGCACGGATGGGAGTACTCTATCAAAGGCCATTGCAAATATGTATCTTGAGAAAACTATTGCACCATATGCTAATATGAATACTTCCCAAGTAATTAGTCCAATCCCAATTATCCATTGTAAAATCTCATTACCTGCAAGACCTATTGCGGCAGTCCAGAAAGTGAAGATAAAACCATTATTAATATACTGAGCAGTTACAAAATTATATCCACCAGCATAATACATTACACCATAACCAGCTGTTACTATTATAAACGTTAAAATAAGACTTATAAACACGTTATACTTTAGCGAATTTTTACCCTTAATTTCTGCTGCAATAGCTGGACCAGCCTGCATCCATGGGAATGTATACAGAGCTAAGAATGGTAACATAAATAGTGTTGCCCCCCAACTAAAAGATGGTCCAGAATATGAGGCAACACTTCCACCTAATGCCGAAATAACCTCACTACTTTTTGTCACAAAATCGCTTGTATTAGCTAAAATTACACCCATCGCAATAATAGTTGTTGAGAGTGAAACAATTCCTAATATAGATATTAGTGAATAACCCCATTTTGCCCTTACGATATTAATAGTTATAATTATGGCGAATATTACAAAACCTAAAATAAATGAGTAGATTGGTTGAGTCAATATACTACCTAGATTTATAAGCCCCTGGTTTGAATTTATTGTTCCAATCTCGCTAAATACTGTCTGAATTGCTGATGATGCGAAAAATGCTGTTAAAGCGAAATACGCTAATGACTCAATCATTAGTGATAATGCCATTACAGTACCTATACCACCATTAAGTATTCTAGAAATCCAAACATAATCTCCACCAGTTCTTGGAATTTTAGTTACAAAATAGGTGTAAATATAAGCTTGTGGTAAGGCGAATAAAAATCCTATTAAAGTGGCTATAAGTAAATTAGAACCGGGTTGAACATAAGGAGTAATTGAAGTGAATAATGCCAAACCGGCCGACATATTTCCTATATTTAACATAATGACATCGAGGAAGTTTACTTGTTTGATTAGCCCCGAACTCTCTCTTACGAAAAGATGTGATTTTTCCATAAATCTCCGTTTTTACTAATCTCTCCCATAAGTTTAAAAATTTTACTTATCTGCATAAACGTGTTACGAAATCTTGCTCTTTTTTATTTACTTGATTAAGTAAAAAGGCAAAATTTTTATGCAATGTATGATTTTTCATAAAATGTGTACGTTGGTCAACGCGTTAAAAGAAAAGAAGACCTTAAATTAATAACCGGAACTGGTAGATATATTGATGATATAGAAATTTCAGGGAATCTTTATATAGCAATTTTAAGAAGTAATGTTTCTCATGCTAAATTAAAGAAAATAGAGTATAATGATGCATTAAAATTGAACGGTGTTTATGGAGTAATAACCGGTTTAACAATTCCAGTTGAGAATAGACCAAGAAACTTTCCGATGGCAAAAGACGAAATCTTGTATATGGGACAACCTATAGCAGCCGTTCTGGCTAAAGATAGGTACGTTGCTGTTGATGCTCTTGATTATATTTCATATGATTATGAAGAATTACCAGCCGTTATAGACCCAGAAGAAGCTATAAATAATAAGGTAAAAGCTATAGAGAATTACGATAATGTAATTTATAAGAAGACTTATTCTGGTGGAAATGCCGAAGAAGCTTATGAAAAATCTGACGTAAAAATTGAGGAGAAATTAGTAATTTCAAGGGTTTACGCCGCACCGATGGAACCTAGAGGATTAGTGGTAGATTATCAACAAGATAGATTAACAGTATATGCCTCTACACAATCTCCACACTACATGAGATCATTCTTACTTTCAGCATTCGGAGATAAGATAAATGATATTAGAGTTATTCAAGCAGATGTTGGAGGGGCTTTCGGTTCTAAACTTTTCCCATATCCAGAAGATTATATAGCTGTATTCGCGGCGCTAACTTATAAGAGACCAGTTAAACTAATTAATACTAGAAGAGACGATATACTTTCAACATATCATTCTAGAGGGCAAATACATAAAGTTAAGGTTGGTGCTTCTAAGGATGGTAAAATAAATTCGATAATAGATGATTTAATCATTGACCTTGGTGCTGCTTGGCATGGTACATACTTAGCTGATATTCCAGCAACACTAATTACCGGTCCTTATGACATTAAGAATGCTAAAGTTAATGTGTTTGGTGTTTTAACAAACAAGACTCCTCTTGACCAATACAGAGGTGCTGGAAGACCTGAAGCGGCATTTGTTTATGAGAGAATAATGGATATTGTTGCCGATGAATTAAAGATTGATCCAATTGAATTGAGGAGAAAGAACCTAATTCAATCGACACCTTACAAGAATGTTATGGGTTTAACATATGATAGTGGTGATTATAATGCTTTACTTACTAAAGCTGAAAGTTATTATAGAGAAATGGAACAAAGAGCGGAAGAATTAAGAAAACAAGGAAGGAAAGTTGGTGTTGGTCTTTCATTTTATATCGAGCAAAATAACTTCGGCCCTTGGGAGAGTGCATCAGTTAGACTTCTTTCTAACGGAAAAGTTGAGGTTGTAATAGGTGCTGCACCTCACGGTCAAGGCACGGCGACTGGAATAGCTCAAATAGTGGCTGATGAATTAGAAATTAATATTGATGATGTTGAAGTCACGTGGGGTGATACTGATAAAATATCTAATGCATTTGGAACTTATGGTAGTAGAAGTCTAACATTGGCTGGTAATGCAGCACTTCTTGCAACTAGAAAATTAAAAGAAAATATAATGAAGTTAGCCGCACAATTCATGAAGAGTGATGTTGAAGAACTGCAATATAAAGACGGTAAAGTGTTTAACCCTAAGACTGGTAAGTCAATGACACTAAAAGAAATAGCCAGAAAAGTTACAAGCAATCTAGGTGGAGTTTGGAGGTATAAAGCTGAACCTACATTAGAGGCTACAGCATCTTTTGGGTTTGATAATTATACATTCCCGTATGGTTCACATATAGCTATGGTTGAAGTTACTGAAGAAGGAGTTATTAAAGTGTTAGACTATGTTGCTATAGATGATATTGGTGTTGTTGTTAATCCGATGTTAGCTGAAGGTCAAGTACATGGAGGGGTAATTCAGGGATTTGGAGAAACAGTTCTAGAGCAAATTGTTTATGATAATAACGGTAATTTATTAACATCAACCTTTGCAGACTACTTAATTCCATCAGCTATTGAATCATTTAATATGAAATGGTTCTACATGGAAATTGGTAAATCAAGCGCACCATTACCAGCAAAAGGAATAGGTGAAGGTGCTACAATAGGAGCTCCTCCAGCGTTAATTAGAGCTATAGAAAGGGCAATAGGTAAAAGATTAACTACCTTACCAATAAAAATGGAAGAATTAAGTAAATAATGTCTTTTTACTGGTTAAATAATCTTCTTTGAGAATAACTTAAAAAATTTTATTACATAAATTTAAAAGTAATGAAATCGCACTCTTATTTATGCCAAAAGTTTTAGTTTTGGGTGCAAGGTTCGGAGGTTTAACAGCAGCATACACATTAAAAAGATTAGTCGGAAAGGCCGCAGATATCAAAGTAATAAATAACAGTAGATTTACTTATTTTAGACCAGCATTACCTCATGTATCGGTTAATTATATGGACGTTGAACAACTAAAAATTGATTTAGCACAAGCGTTACCAGAAAAGGGTATTCAATTCCAAGAAGGCATTGTACTTAAGATAGACGCTAGAAATAATAAAGTAATATATAGGAAAGCCGATGGTTCAGAGACAGAAGAAGAGTACGATTATGTTATTGTTGCAATAGGTGCTCATTTAGCTACTGAATTGGTTAAAGGTTGGGATCAATATGGCTATAGCGTATGTGAACCAGAATATGCTGTAAAAACGAGAGAAAGATTAATGAATTGGCAAGGTGGTAATATAGCAATAGGATCTGGATTCTTTTATCAGGGACACAATCCAGCTCCAAATGTTCCAAAGAACTTTGTTCCTAATGCAGATGCAGCATGCGAAGGACCAGTATTCGAAATGAGTCTAATGTTGTCTGGGTATTTTAAGAAGAAAGGAGTATGGAATAAGACTAAAATTACAGTATTCTCTCCTGGTGAATACTTATCAGACCTATCACCAGCATCAAGAAAGACCGTAGCTGAAATTTATAAGAGCATGGGAATTGAACTAGTTCACAATTTCAAGATTAAGGAGATCAGAGAGCATGAAATTGTAAGTGAGGATGGAAAGACTATTCCCTCTGACTTAACAATATTAATTCCACCATATACTGGGAATCCTGCACTAAAGAATTCAACTCCAGATTTAGTTGATGATGGTGGTTTCATACCCACGGATTTAAACATGGTCTCCATTAAATACGATAATGTATATGCAGTTGGTGACGCTAACTCATTAACAGTTCCAAAATTAGGTTACTTAGCGGTTCAAACTGGAAGAATTGCTGCACAACATTTAGCTAGGAGATTAGGGTTCAACGTAAAGATTGACAAATATTATCCGACAATCGTATGTGTAGCAGATAACCCATACGAGAATTTTGCAATTGCAGTTAAAGATGATACATGGTATGGTGGAAGTGTAAGTGAAGCAATACCTTCAACCGCAAATCACTTAAAGAAGGAATTATTCACAAAGTACTTCCTCTGGACTAAAGGAGATATGGCACTAGAGAAGTTCTTAGCGAGCTGGTGAAGGATGGAAGAGTTACAACTTGACAAACTTTTATCAGAAGAGAACTTATCAACATTAAATAAACTACTTTCAATTTTTTCTGAAGCAGAAAATAAATATGGTTTACTTTCATTGGTTGAAGGTGCTGTTAGTGATGAAGAATTAATAGGAAAGGTACTAAATAGTGTGGTTACTGATACTACCCTAAATCTATTGCAGAAATGGAATAACATAACTAAAATGTTAGAAACTTTAAGCGATGAAGAAACGCTAGGAACTTTTTTGCAGACACTTGATTTAATGAAACTTCTTAACAAGAGTGGGATATTAGATCCTATAAAAGGGATTTTACAAGATGAAGAAACGCTAGGAAAAGTGATGTCAGCATTAGTTAATGATAATACGCTTAATTTACTCAGTAATTGGAATAACTTATTAAAACTTCTTGAGGTAGTTTCTAGGGAAGATGTAATAAATAACGTAAGTGAATTGATGGACTTATATAACAAGTTAAAGTCTCTCGGATTAATAGATGTTTTGAAGGGAATTGCTGAAGATGAAGATACTATTGGTAAAGTTATGAATGGAATAGTTAATGATTTTACAATGAATCTTTTAGCTCATTGGAATGAGATTATTAATGACCTAAGTAAATTTGACTTAACTAACTTTAAGTACTATACTCTTTTAATTAACGAAACTGGTGAAGCATTAAAAGAAGAAAAAATAGAAAGGATTACGCATTGGTGGCAATTTCTAGGACTATTAAAAGATCCAGAAATTCAAGTAGGTTTAGGGGTTGTAATTGCAGTATTAAGACATATAGGAAAATACCATATGAAATATATTGATCAAAATCATTCTACTACTTCATAATCTTTTTATAACAAATTCAAAGTGTTATAAATCTGGTTAAAAAGTAATGAATTTTATAATCTTTTTACGATTTTAATTATACTTAGTCAATCATACTGACTTATACCTTTCTACACTATAGTCATATAAAAAGGAACTTAAAAACTGGTCTAAAAATTAGGACTTAGGTCCAACCTTATATGTGTATTACATAATCTACCTCTTAAAAAGAATATTTGGCTGTTAACAATATTTGCCTCATCTGTTAACAACCTTGAATTAAAGTATTGATTAGTTTATGTGTTCTGAAAGTTCTTCTAGAGGTATGGAAAATTAAGTAAGAACAATACATTAGAGGCTGAAATAACTGTTGGGGTTGATTTAAATCGTATCGCCTAGGATGTGAAAATTGTTGTTCTGATTGATAATCCTAATATATTAATTGGAACTTAATCTATCAAAAACGAAGAATTTATCAGATAAATTTATAGTGTAGATAGCATCTATACTAAGTTATAAACTCTCTTTTTCCCTATAAGACACTATAAAAACCATATTTTATATTGAGAGAATTTACTTTTTAATAATTAGGTCCATGGTCGCATAGACTTCAACGCACTAATAAACTTATCTAGAAGATAATTTCTCTCCCTAAAATGATTATCTATCGCCTTCCAATCTTCTTCAGACAGCCTCCAGCCCATTGCTCCTGCGTTTTCTTCTACATGATTTGTCTTAGATGCTTTCACTATAGGTACTAGATTATTACGCGATATGTACCAATTTAATGCTACTTGAGTAGCAGTTTTATTATATTTCTTACCTATATTGGCAAGGAATTCATTTTTAGATAATATTCCGTTTTCTAGTGGAGTGTAAGCCATGTACATTAAATCATTTCTCTCAGCATAAGCTAAAACACTTCTTTCATCTCTTCTGTCTAATAGACTGTAATGATTTTGAATAGCTACCAACTCATATTTGCTTAAGCATTGTTTGGCACTTTCTATTCCTTTTACGTCAAAATTACTTAAACCAAAAAATCTTATTATACCATCATCGACTAACTTTTCAAAAGCTTTCATAGTTTGGCATATTGGAACTCTCGGTGGAGCATGTAATAAGTAAAGATCTACATATGTTCCTAATCTTTTTGAACTATTCTTAGCAGATTTTAAGACCTTTTCATAATTAGCGTGGCTAGGCCATACTTTAGATACTATAAATAATTGCTCTCTATCAAAACTTCTTATTGCTTGGCCAACAAGTTCCTCAGCATGGCCATTACCGTACATTTCTGCCGTGTCAATTAAAGTTATACCTAACTCTATTGCCCTTTTTATAATACTTATCCATTCATTATCCTTATCGTGAGAAGCATACCAGTAGCCCCCACCAATTCGCCATGTTCCAAACGCTAGCGATGATACTGTAAAATATTTAAATTTTTTCACATCATACATTAATAAATATATTATAGGTAGACTATAAAAAGTATAGTTTATAAAGTGCGATGTAATACAATGGCTCCTTGAAATTATACGAATATTTTAAGAATCAGAATACGCAAGGAATATTAGCCTGCATCAAATCTCACTTTCATCCCTATTAAACGGAGTAAAGTGCATATAATTAATTTATCTTAAACTTTCGCTTAGATGTTTTTACTTAATTATGAAATTTTCATATCTTATTAACGTGAAATTTTTATATAATCTATCAAATTTTATTATTCCTAGTAAAATTGATATTAATAAATTACGTTACTCCGCATAAGCTAAGAATTTCAGAATGTACAATAGAATTTAGCTTAGACTAGAGAGTCTGTAACTTAATAATTGATTAAACTTTATGAGTAAAGTGATATAATCTATAAAATAATTTTAAACTTCTAAGAGCATAAATAAATTAGAAGTATTAAAAAACAATTTTTTATATAACAATCCATGGGTCTATTGGTGTTACGTTAAACTTTTTCTTGGCCGCTTTTTCAAGGGCTATAAATATTGCTGGTAAGGCTCCAGTAGTTCCAGCTTCACCTACTCCTCTACTTCCAGATAGTAGTTGAGAGGGATACTCTACGTAGTCTTGATTTATCTTTAGCGGTGCTTCAAGAGTAGTGGGTACTCCACAATCTGCTATTGAAGCACATAATGGAATTCCTCTTTCATCATATCTCATTGCTTCAATTATAACCTGGGAAGCTCCTTGTAGAATTCCTCCAATAATTTGACCTTCAATTTCTTCTTTATTAAGAACTTTGCCAACATCGTCTACTGCATAATAATCTATAACTTTAGCGAAGCCTGTCTCCTTATCTAGATCTACAACTGCTACATGAGCACCAGGAGCAAAAATATCATCGGCCTTGTAAAATATCTCAGCACTTACTCCTTCATATTTTATTAAATCTTCTTTGTTTAGCGACTCTTTACCTAGTTTTTTCAATAATTCTTCAGCAGCTGCGATTACTGCTGACCCTCCTATTGTTCCTGCTCTAGATCCAAAACTCCCTATGCCCTCTTTTACGGTTTCAGTACTCCCTGTAACTACTTCTATCATACTCTCATCTATTCCTAAAGTTTGTGAGGCTAATTTTTTAAACGTACTACTATAAGCTTGACCATGAGGTCCCAAACCTAGACTAAAGTAAACTTTACCGTTCTTAATTTCAACTTTGGCCCCCTCACCTGGTGATGTTCTTACTATCTCTGTAAATACTACTAAAGATACCCCTTTATCTTTATATTCTTCTTTTGCCTTCCTATAATGTTTTTCAGCTTTATCTAAAACTTCATGATATCCTGCTGGGTCTAATCTATTACCTAGAGGTGTTATATAACCTTTATCATCGACAAGGTTCTTCCTCCTTATCTCTACTGGATCCATTCCTAATTCCTCAGCCAAATCCTCAACTAAAGTTTCATGAATTAGTGCCGCTTCTGGTCTTCCAGCACCTCTATAGAATCCCATAGGTGGTGTATTAGTAAACACTGACATAGCTCTAATTGAAGCAAACTTTAATTTATAAGGTCCATTAGATAACCTTGCTACAAACAATGATGTAAAGAAATTTAAACCGTAATCGTAAGCACCTATGTTAGCTACTACTGTTCCTTCAATCCCTAATATTTCTCCATCTTTCGTAGCATATAACTTCATATCAGAAACTTCTCCTCTACCTAGTGATTGAGTATTTACTAACATTTCACTTCTGGTCTCAATCCATTTAATAGGTCTACCTAATTTTAACGAAGCTATTGCCGCTAATACATATTCTGGGTAACCTCCACTTTTATTACCAAATCCGCCTCCTACATTAGGTGGAGAGTAAACTCTAATTTTCTCTGGAGGTATACCTAGCACTTCTCTCAAATCATTTCTTACTCCAAAAGGAGCTTGCGTAGAAACATATACGTTTAATACATCATTATCCCACCAACAGATTATTCCTTTAGGTTCCATTGGGTTTGAAACAATTCTGTGTTGTTTTATTTTTCTTCTGACTATTACGTCCGCCTTACTCTTAAGGGATAGATCCCCTCCTTCTAAAAGCTGATCTATTGAGATATTACTCCTTAATCCTGGATGTATAGGTTCTTCTTTTAATGATTCTTCTACGTCCACTATTGGTTTAAGTTCTTCGTAATCTATCGAAACTTCTTCTGCTACATCCTCAGTTTCATATCTGTCCTCAACAACAAATGCTAAAAACTGGCTGTCCGACAAAGTTAACCCTACCATCAGCTAATACGGGCATTCTAGCTACTTGTGAAGTTCTAGCTAGATCCGGAAATAGCCTTGCTGGCATATAGGCTTTAACGTCATCCCACGTTAAGGTCAATAATGCGTGTTGTGGTTTAGATATACTTTTTATTATACCTCTAGCTATTGGTGATCTAACAACGTGAAGATATGCAACGTTTTTAGGATTAATATCATCTATATAAGTGGATTTACCAGTTATTATTGGTAAATGCTCTTGAAGCATAAAAGTTAGTATGCAAACGAATTAAAAAGCCTTCTTCACTAAAAGTTAATCTTTAATTATAATGGAGGCTGAAGATAAGATTTTCAGTAGGTTATTACGATTGTAAATTCAGGTTGTTAGAGTCATAGCATATGGTGTCTCTTATGTGAAACTAATTTTTCCGAAGTAACGGTTTAGTAGTCTATTCGCTATAAGAAAATAATTTATACTAGAATGACTACACACTCATGCACTCTTAAAGAAATTAAAGCTAACTTTAAATATGAATTGCATTATTGTTTACACTTTAACATCTAAAGTTAGTTCCATTAACATCTTAAATCAGAGATTTCTCCCAATAATTTGTCTGCAATTATATATTCTTTATCCTCCTTGATTAGAAAGGAGTATTCTAATAAATTATTCACGATATCTCTCACTGTTCCGTCATTTATTTCCCTACCTTCTAAAGCTTCCAGAGAGTTTTTAATATCCTTCCATCTACATCCTTCCTTACATGTTTCTATAACTTTCACATACCTTCTCTTATCTCTTCCTCCCTCTTTTAGGAAATTACAAAACTCCCTGGAAAGGAGTTTTTTAGCGTACTTTTTGGTATTGACTATTGCCTTCTCCTCATCTTTAGTTTTTATATAAACGTAACCAAAATAAGTTAGCCATCCAGGATTTCCTCCTAGAATGTCGTATACCCTCTCTTTATCTTCGAAATTTATCCTTTGTTCTCTAAATCCTTCTTCCAAAAATCTTATTGCAGTTTCCTTATCAAAAGGTTTTATATTAATTTCTATGTGAGTTCTTCCGAAAAGTGGAGATTCTTCGTCTTGGAGTTTTAAAAATTTATCCTTTACTCTTACTTCAGACCCGGTTATTATGAAGTTGAGTTTCTTTAAATTATCAAAAGCATAGGCTATTGAATAGAGGACGTTATAGCCTTTAAGCTTTATCAATTCTTGTGCTTCATCAATTACTATATATACTGTTTTACCTTTTTCTTCACCCCAATCATTTAGAGAGGAGAAGATATCTGAAAGTTCCACTTTATCTCTTCCCCAACTAAAATTTACCGAAATCCCCATGATTTGTACTCCTCGTATCTGGAGATGTGATATGAGATCTCTATTTTTCTTTACAATTCTATTTATCTCCTTTTCCAATACTTGAATAAAATCCTTATATACAATATATTCCTTATTTTCAAATCTTCTCATATCAAGGAAAATATAAGTAACTTTTTCCTCATTTAAAACAGATCTAACCAAAGATGTTTTTCCAGTTCTCCTTAATCCCATTATAACAATTAAAGGAGAGTCTAGTGAATTTTTAAGTAATGAGATTTCATTTTCTCTGTCAAAGATATCTTTCAAATTATCTTTAGGTCTAGGATCAAATAACGTTTTACTTACCCCCTAGCAAGTAACTTACCATCTCCCAAGTTTATAAATATTTCTCTAATGCAGGAGGACAGTGTATCAGAAATTTTAACGCTCACCACGTCGAGAACTTACTTTTTTATACAATTAGTTAAATTTTCTTGTAATGCTAAAAATATGATAAAAGATTTCTACTTATAGTATCATGAGATGGTAATTTCCCTTATATAATTTTGCTATTAATCTGTAGATCTTTTTTATAATTTCAAAATTCGAATAAGAATCAAGATTAATAATTATTATATAACTTTATAATTATGTAGGTTAAGGAAGATACTAAGTCCACATTTTCCCTTTTATAAATCCATTTTCTAGATGTTAAATTATCTCAAGTGAAATTTTGCATTTTAGTATGGCAATTTTAGGGCTACAATTCTACTTTACTAAATTAGAAGAAGTAGTTAAACTTAAAGAAAGTTACTTAATATTTTGTTTTTGCTAATATTGGGTATAAAATCGCTATTATGGAAAAATTTATAAAGGTAAAAGTATATTACTAAGCATGCAAAATAAGGCGTTATTTCTATCCCTCCTTTTCATATTATCAATCCTAACTCCACTATTAACGGTAACACAAACAGAATATATTCCTCCAACTCAATTAAATGGCTTTCATAAAATAGGGAGTTTACCTAGTAATGAAAAAGTAATATTTACAGTATATATTCCCCTTAAGAACTTAGGGCTTTTATATTACTACGCTTATGCTGTTTCAAACCCCTCATCGCCACTATATCATCACTTCTTAAATAAGACACAGATCGAAAGACTATTTTATCCTACTACAGAATATGAACATGTTTTACAGTATCTAAAGGAGAATGATTTTAATATACTATTTACCGCTTCAGATTCAGTAATTGTAGCTGAAGGAAGTGTAGCTCAAATTGAAAACACACTTGGTGTAAATTATGCAGTGTATTCTAACGGTTCACTTACATATTATACCGTTTATGGAGTTCCTAAACTACCAGTATATGTAGTATCTAATAATTTAACCACTATATTCTTTAATCATCCAACGACTTTAATAACTCAGAAAAACCTAGAAAAATTCTATCAAACTGTTAATCAAACATTTTCAATTGAAGCATACTGGCCAACAGCATTACAAAAAGTGTACAATTTAACTTTCTTGTTTAATAATGGTTATAAGGGGCAAAACTACACTATTGGAATTTTGGACTTTTATGGCGATCCTTACATAGCACAGCAATTAGCATATTTCGATAAAATAACTGGGTTACCAAATCCACCAAACTTCACAATAGTTCCCATTGGTCCTTATAATCCGAACCTCGGAATATTAACTGGTTGGGCTGGAGAAATTAGTTTAGATGTTGAAATTGCACACACAATGGCTCCTGAAGCAAATATAACCTTGTATATTGCCAATCCCAATTTACCTTTATCATCGGTAATTGCTTACATAGTTTCACAAGATAAAGTTGATGTACTTTCTCAAAGCTTTAGTATACCAGAATCGTCCTTCTCCTCATTTTTCAATGGTGAACTATTTTACTCATGTGTAGTCTTAACTGATGAATACTATGCCATGGGTGTTACAGAAGGGATAACATTCCTAGCAAGTAGTGGTGATGCTGGAGGAAGTGGTTATAGTAATGGACCTATTGGCACGGTAGGGTATCCTTCAGTATCTCCTTATGTAATAGCAGTAGGAGGTACAACAACATACATACAATTCCCTAATGGTTCATATTATCAAACAGCTTGGTCAAATTACGGATTCGTTCCAAACTTCGTAAATTACGGTGGTTCTACGGGTGGAATAAGTATTGTTGAGCCTAAACCTTGGTATCAATCTAGCTTATCTACACCCGTAACATATCCAAACGGAAGAGAAATTCCAGATGTTTCTGCAAATGCAGATGTATTTCCAGGGATTTATATTGTATGCTCTGGTAATGTAACTGTAATTACTGGAGGAACAAGTGAAGCTTCACCATTAACTGCTGGTGCTTTAGTCACTGTTATGAGTTATCTCCACAAAAAATTAGGTCTAATTACTCCAACGCTTTATATGATTGCTGAAAATTCTTCCTTATATAATAAAGTGTTCTATCCAATAACTTTTGGCTACAATATACCATGGACTACAAGTTATGGTTACAACTTAGTCACAGGTTGGGGAACGATAAACTTCGGTGAATTGGCAACTACTTTACAAACACTTAAACCATCGCCAAGCTTATCGATAGTTGTTAACGTTTATAATACTACTGGTGAAACTCCAGAAGAGTTCTTCCCTGGAGAAGAGATGTTGATTACTGCAAATATTACTTATAGTGATGTTTCAGTAACTTCTGGAACCTTCTTTGCTACTATAGAATCTGTATATGGTAATACAACAACTGTTGAATTAGCATATAATCCTACATCAAAAGAATGGACAGCAACAGTAACTCTACCATCAACAGCTATTGGTGTTATATTTGTTTATGTTTACGGCTCATCAGATGGAATTAAAGGATTAGGATATTATGAAACATTCTCTGGGTATTATGTACAGTTCCTAAATCCAGTTACTAGTGTACCTTTTGATAGTAATGTGACTCCAGTGATAGAGGCTGAAATATGTAACGTCTATGGAGTTCCAGCCCCTACTACTCAGTCTTTTACCCTTACCTTATACAGTTATAATATTACGACAAATTTGTTTGCAGATGTAGGCGGAGTAACGTTAACTTATAATCCTCATATAGGAGCCTGGGTGGGAATACTATCATCTTTACCTTCTGGAGTAATCTTGGCTGAAGCTAATGGCGCTTATGGTTTTGATGCCTTTATGAATGGAATATATCTACAAACAATGTTTATATTACCAGATGTAATAGTTGAACCAGGTGCGGTTGGAGGAGGGCAAGCTGTAGTTATTGAAGGTCTGCCAGAGCCACCATTATCAGTAGCATTAACTAATCCTTTAACTTATAATGATATACTGTACGGTTCTAATATAACTGCAAAGTTGATAAGTCCAAGCGGCGAAGTGGTCAGTGAAGCTAGAGTATTATTTAACCCAACAATTGATGCCTACGAAGGTTACTTACCAGTACCTAAAAATGTTCAAGCGGGAGTTTATACGATAATTCTTAATGCGGTTTATGACTCATATACATTAGGAGAATATATAACTGGGCAGTTTTATGGTCAAATATATGTCTCGCCGGCGTATAATGTTCCACAAATAGAAACCGTAAGATATACTTACGGAGGAGAGACGATTAATATTTACGCTAATATAACATATCCAAACGGAACTGAAGTGAAAT
Source organism: Sulfurisphaera ohwakuensis (assembly GCF_009729055.1). Taxonomy (GTDB): domain Archaea; phylum Thermoproteota; class Thermoprotei_A; order Sulfolobales; family Sulfolobaceae; genus Sulfurisphaera; species Sulfurisphaera ohwakuensis. Next base: position 2,468,834 of record NZ_CP045484.1, read on the forward strand.
TTGGAATGTACTCTGCTGATGTTTATCCAACTATATTATCTAGTGAGTATTCTACTATAAGTAACTTAATTCAAATACCATTATGGTATAATCCCTCACTAGGCTTATGGGTAGGTAATGTAACTTTACCATCATCATACTCTTTAGGTAATCTGACTTACTTTGCTACAACTTACTTTGGAGTACCATTCGATATTCTAGTCACTGGAGTATCCGCCGATGGAATCCCGACAACAACAAATATATCTGCTGAACATACATTCTATGTTTTACCATATACTCAAATTAAAGGAAAAACGATTGATCTTGGACAAACTTATAACGCTTACCTTGTTGATGATACAATAGAAGGAAATGTTACCTTAATGAATGATATACTCTTTAATGATACAATAGAAGGTCATGTAACTATTATAAACTCTAATGTCTCATTAGTTTATGTTAAGGATAGTAGTATAACTATCGTATCCTCCACGGTTAATAGTATATACGCTTATAGCTCTAATGTCTCATTAGTTGGGACTACTGCAGAATTTTTGAACTTAAGTTCAACCAAACTTACTCTAATTAACTCGAAAGTGATCAGTATAACACCCTCATTACCACTTATAACAATTACATCACCTAAACCAAATTCAAACGTAACCGGTACAATTACAATATCTTACACAATTACTGGAACGGATATATCTGAAGTTGAAATACTGTTAAACGGTCAATTAGTAAAAACATTTGTGCCATCTACATCGCCTATAATAGGCAATTACTCAATAAATACCGCTATGTATCCAGATGGGACATATAACATTACTGTCGTAGCTGTACAAAATGACGGTCTATCAAACAGTTCATCAGTAATGGTTAATTTCGCAAATCAGTTATCATCACTAAGTGCAGCGTTAAGTAATAATGTGAACTCGATTAATTCTCACATATCTTCACTAGGAAATACTTTAAGCAGTGATGTCAGCACACTAAATAATAATATAAGTAGTGCAAAGACTTATGCACTAATTGGTATCGTATTAGCTATAATAGGTATAATAGTTGGTATTGTAGCGTTAGTAATGAGAAGAAGGTAAAATAATTTTCTTTTTCTTTCTCCTTAAATATTCATTGTAGATATATAATAGTCATCTGAATAGTAAGCTCTCAACCAAGAAAATTTTACTTAATAATAATTAAGAATTTATCTTTAGTGATTCCATGATAGCTAATTTACACAAACTTAGAATACAAATTATTATTTCTGAAGAACTACATATGTATTTCTAAAAAAGCCTAATACTCAGATTGCTATATTCTTCCTTAATAAGACTTGGATTTTGTAGATATAAAATTTCATTTGGTAGTTTTTTTACATTTAAGTAAATATTTAAAAACTTAATATTAAATGTTTCCCCATTTATAGTATTCTATGAAGGGTTAACACATCGTATTGTATTGGCGTACTTTTTACATATATTAAGATCATCTCTTAACACAATTCCTTTATTTTTAACATCCCAAATTATTGGCTTATTTTTCTTAATCGCCTTATCAAACTCGTTCTCAGTCAGAGGGATAACCTCAAAGCCGGGAGGAAAATCTAATCTTAGTAATCTCTCTAGTGGATTTCCTTGAAAATCTCCTATTAATAGCACATCTATATCACTCCATGCATTAAAATCACCCCTGGCATAAGAGCCTATCAAAAACACGGTATATTTACCTTTCAGAGAGTTAGCATAAGTCCTAACTATTTCTATTACCTTTCTTCTCTCTCTTTCTCTTTTTGAGATAACATCCTCCAAAGTTCCTCTACGTATTTTATTATTTCTTCAGCATATTTTATAGCTTCTTCAGCCTCCTTCTTGGTATAATAGTATGCTGGTGTTTCCTCTTCCCATACATCTGGATATCTGGTTGGAACATATAATTTATCTAAATACTTGGCCTTATCAATGAGATCTTGAGAAGCGTTCAGTAAATTTAATAAACTTGATATCGTATGTCCAGTTTTAGGTTGTCCAATACCATAAAAATAAGCTTTAACAGCAAACTCAGCAGCTTGTTGCGATTTAAAGCAAGCCCAATTATAGAACCCACCGCTAAGATCATGCTTAGCACTTTCTAAGGTAAGCTTAGCTGATTTAAACCATCTATCAAATTCGTTGTAGTCTAACACGATATTGAAATGGGATTATACATTAAATTATTTTTTATAAAGTTTAGGGGTTCAAAGGGGGCGAAAAACCTCGCCTTTTACGGTACTCCCAAAATCATTTTACAAAAATAATTCTGATTGAACAATATTAAATTTGTTGAACATAACCAAGTTTATAACAACATCAAGAATTCAACAAATTGGGAAAAAAGGTTTAAAGCGAGGGAATCGGTATTACCATAAGGGCTCATGGTAATGCCAATTCCCTCATTAAACACTCAACAAATAGGGTATAAATTAATTTCCATGAGTAACTTCCAAGGGAGAAAGGGAGAGGAAGTTACAAAAACCTTGATCTCAGCATCATTACACAAAGATTCAGTGGAAAACGTTTCCAGAGCTTACAACGTATCACCACAAACGGTGAGGAATTACGTTGAAGAACAAGGGTTACAAGTAGCGGAAAAAACACTGGAACAAGTGAAACAAATCTCACTCGAAACACTTAAGGGCGTGAAGGAGATAGAACTATCAATAGATTGGACAACAATAACTTGGTACGGAAAACCTGTAGAAGGTTTGGGAAGCTCAGAAAAGGGATACTCGTGGAACTACGCAACAGCTACAACGAAATACGAAGGAAAAATCCTCATACTTGCTTTCATACCGCAAGTTAATGGGATGACAAAGGATGAGATTGTCAAGGTCTTGATTGAACAAGTGGTTGCAATGGGATTTAGGATTAAACTGATAACACTTGATGCAGGATTTTACACGGTTGAGGTGATAAAATTCATATCCCAGTTCAACTACATTATTGGAGTTCCCGTTGGTGATGTCAAGATCTACGAGGAGTTTGATGGTGAATATATTACGAATAGTAAGAGGCGTAGTAAGGATGAGCAGGTTAAGTTTAGGCTGATCGTGTATCGCAGGGAGAAGATCAAGAGGAAAAAGAAGAAGGTTGTTTACTTCGCTAGGGCTACAAATCTCGATTTACCCAAGAATAAGGTCTTGGAGTTATATAACAAGGTGAGGAATCCGATAGAAACGTCTTATAGGAGTGTTAAATCGTTCCTCCCCTTTACGTGTTCAACAAAGTTCATTTTCCGCATGTTAATCTTCTTACTTGCCGTGCTCGTTTACTCCTTGTACACGATCCTCAAGGATAACGTGAAAATGAGGACTTTCAAATCACTAATTTCAAAAATTATTGAAAATATATCTGAGGCAGAGATTTATTTAAATAAATCAGAGGAAACGCTTACTAATACTACAGGTTTATTTTTAAGGAGGTGATTTTGGGAGTACCGTTTAAGGCGGGGATGGATAGCCCCCTTTGTAGAAATATTTTTTAATCCACTCTCGAACATTTTATTAATGCCCAACGTAGGGTTCCGCTTTCGTGCATATGCTGACGATCAAACAATTAGGGGGTTAAAAGCCCAGTTGAGGTTAGCATGTGAGATGTACAACACCCTACGCTGGGCAGATATCTATTTCTACCAAAGGGACGGAAAGGGTCTTACACAAACGGAGTTAAGACAGCTCGCTCTAGATCTAAGAAAGCAAGATAAGGAGTACCAACAACTCTACTCACAAGTAGTACAGCAAATTGCCGATCGTTATTACGATGCTAGGGATAGGTTCTTCAAAGGTCTAGCACACTTTCCTAAGGAGAAGAAACCCCATAAGTACTACTCTCTTGTTTACCCACAAAGTGGATGGAAAATACTTGAGAGCAGGGAAATAAGGACTAAGAGTAGGAAGAATAAGAAGAAGCTGGTGTTATTGAGGTTATCAAATCTCGGCGTGTTTAAGGTCATTGTTCATAGGGACTTCCCGCTTGACAAAGTAAAGAGGGTGGTAGTTAAGCTAACACGTTCAGAGAGAGTATATGTCTCCTTCATGGTTGAAGGTGTTGGATTCTCTCAACTCCCAAAGACTGGTAAGGTAGTTGCAATAGATGTTGGGGTAGAGAAACTCTTAACCACGAGTGATGGGTTCTATTTCCCTAACTTGAGACCTTATGAGAGGGCACTTGAGAAGATAAGGAAACTCCACAAGGTTCTCTCGAGGAAAGAGTTCTTGTCGAAAAATTGGTTTAAAGCAAAAGTGAAGTTAGCTAGGGGTTATGAACACTTGAAGAACTTGAGACAAGACCTCTATATGAAGTTGGGTAAGTGGTTCGCACAACATTATGACGTTGTAGTAATGGAGGATATAGATGTTAAACAACTGGTGGAGGAGTCAGAAAGGAAGTTGAGGATGAGGTTACACGATGTTGCATTCCATGAGTTGAAGAGAATACTAGAATATCAGTTGGAAAAATATGGAAAGAAACTGTTGTTAATAAATCCAGCATATACTTCAAAGATGTGTGCCAAATGCGGGTACGTAAAGAAAGAGTTAACTTTGACTGACCGTGTGTTCAGCTGTCCTAAGTGTGGTTGGGTTACTGATCGTGACTATAATGCTTCCTTAAACATATTGAAGAGATCGGGGTGGGAGCCATCCTTAGTGCCTGTGGAGCTCTACCCTCTACCCGTAGCGAAAAGCTACGGGCAAGGTGGGGCTATGAAGCAGGAAGCTCCGCCCTTCAGGGCGGGGTAGCTCACCTCTGTATAACTAGTGATAATCATATTAAGAGAGTGAAAAAGCTAATATATGATCTAAGACACAGAAGAAATCAACAAACGGTTAAAGGAAAAGCTTGATCCTTAATAAAAGCAAAAAATACATCGCTATCTGAGATTCATTTTTATGTAGGGAAAGATTAAATACTTGTGATAATTTAAGGGTATAACATAAAATCAATTATTTATTTATACAATTATTCTAATTCTATGAGAATATTACAATTCGTAAAAGAAACCTGACTCACCATAGTTTCTTCTTTTCCCTTTATTTTTTAGCAAATTTTATTATAACATAAATCACTATGAGAATAATTGTTATCCCTATAGCATAAACTCCGAATTTTTCAGCTAAACTTATCACATAATTGATTTCGTTCGCGTAATGATAACCTAATATTGATAAAGAAATATCCCATATTAAATGACCTAAGAGTGTAAATGCAAAAAATCTTAGCATACTCATTTTTGCTATTCCAGCGGGATAAGAGATTAAGGCCCTAAGCTCTGGGACAAATCTGAACCCAAAAACTGCAAAGTCGCCGTATTTTATAAACCAACTATGTAAAGCATCAATTCTTTTCTCGTTAATTAGTAAGTACTTACCATATTTCTTAAGGAAAGGAAATCCTAAGAAAAACCCAATATAGTACGCTATAATTGATCCTATTAGACTACCTACAGTACCAGAAATTACTCCCATGTATAATGATATGCTCCCTTCATAGGAATAATATCCAACTAAAGGCATTATTACTTCGCTGGGAATTGGTAAACCAATTCCTTCTCCAATCATCAAACCCAGGAGAAGAAGATAACCGCTTAAACCTTGAAATACGTACATCGTAAAACAGTTTATTTACGCTCTTAAATATTTTTTCCCAGTATATGGATTATTGAATCTTTCAATAATGCTATGCTTTCTGATAAGTTAAAAGACAAGCTATTTTCTGACACAAGGAAGATGTGTTATTTAATTTAAGAAGCATTATGTGCAATACTTCTAAGAGACCTAGCTTTTGCAACTATGCCTTTAAACTGTAACCAGCTATAGGCCTACCAATTTTCCTAGATCAAGCTTTAATTTAAAAGCAAACGTTAATAATCAACAAAACATTAGCTGAAAACTACTGATAACAAAAGAATTATAACTTAATCAGCAAAGTTGTATTTGTGATAATTTCTACAGTTCCTGGACCAGTAGCATATCCATTAATTGCCTCAACAATGAAGAGGCACGATTTTGAAATTAAATTTGAAAAAGTCCCTAATGCTAATGTGTATCTAGATGCAATACCTCTTCTTGGAAAAATTGATTATGTTCTATTATCTAAGCTTCTAATTATAACTCCTAAAATTGGTAAAAAGATTGCGGTATGGAAAAAGGGAAGTGCTAATGACATTTTTTTACAACTTCTGATAAAACTTTATAATATTTCTCCCCAGCTTGTTTATACAGATAATCCGCTTGAAGTACACAAATTATACCAGAACGGTGAAGTAGACTCTGCGCTAGTAACTGTGGGTGTTACCACTGAAGGAATAGTTATAGAAGATCTATTTAAGAGTAAAGGAGTTACATTACCTGGAATTTGTGGTGCTAAAGGTGAAAATGAAGATTTTTCCTCAATCTATAAAGAGGGTATTGATCTATTTAAAGAAAATCCAGAGGAAGTATCAGAATATATTGCAGATAATTTACCAGTATCTAGGCCTTCAAGTTTTATAGAGAGCATATTTAAAAATGCTGAATACAAGGTGGAAAGAGTAAACTTCAACTTTGATGAACTAAAAAATGGGGTACTCCATGATACTTCTTCACTCTACTAAAGACGATATTTACGGAAAAATACCATTAATACCAATTGGAAGTATTGAGCAACACGGACCTCATTTACCTATGGGGACTGATTCTATAATCGTTGAGGAAATAGCAAGGAGAATAGAAAAAATGTTAAGTGATAAGATCCTTCTTTTTCCCACAATATATTATACTTGTTCAATAGAACACGGTGATTTTCCATACTTTGGGGTTTCTTATATTACAATGATTTCATATTTAACGGAATTAATTAATCAACTGGCAAGGTATTTTGATAAGGCAATAATATTAAACGGTCATGGAGGAAATGAATCATTGCTTGATATCGTGAAAAGAAGTATCAATTTTCAAAACAGACACTTTAAACTTTACATATATTCGATCGTTGGAAAAGGGTTAGAGTATTTTAAAATACGCGATTTGCATGCTGGAACAGTAGAGTCTTCTATAATTAAATACATAAATCCCAGATTAGTTAGAGAGGGAAAATTAAAGGATGTTGATTATACAGTCAAGGACGGAGTGTTCAACACAATAACTACATCTGATGCAAATCCTCATGGTATAATAAACCTAGATGGTGATGTTAAGATAGATGAAAGACTTGGCGAGGAGTTCATAAATCGCGTTATAAATGATTTGTACTCTTTTATTTTATCTTTGAAGTAACTTTTTTCCAGCTTCTGTAAGTGCATATCTTCCTTTCTCTTTTTTAATAAGTCCTTCTTTAATCAAATAGTTAAGTTCTCTTTTTAAAGCGTCAGTAGAAATATTAAGCTGATCCTTTATATCTTTAAAGAGCACTGGTCTATTATAAGAATTGATTATACTAAGAATCTTTTCTTTTAATTCACTCAGCATAAGAGTAAATACTATAAAAGACTTATAAATAATGTTTACTCCCGAATAGTTAAGTTTTTTAACTATCTCTCCGTTATAACCTTATGGCCTGGTTCAACCTTGAAGAGCTAAAAAAGTATATAAGAAGAGATAATTCAGTTCTAGTTGTTTGGGATGTACAAGAAGCATTAGTAAATAGTATTTTCAATAAAGAAGAATTCTTAGAGAAACTAAAGGAATTAATTTCTGCGGCTAGACAGTACAACGTTCCTATAGTTTACACGAAAATTACTCCTTATCCAGAAAGGTTCCAAAATCCAGCATTTAGGAGAAACTTTAATCCTGGTGATATAGTTAAAGAAGTTTATCCCCAACCGGGTGATGTAGTACTTAACAAGAACACACCTAGTATATTTGTTGGTACAAACTTTGAATTAATGTTAAGGAATGTAGGAATTACAACAATTGTATTTACGGGTATTGCTACTGATATTGGTGTTGAAACATCTGCTAGACATGCACAAGCTTTAGGTTTCTTACCGGTAATTGCTAAAGAAGCCGTATCTTCAGCTGATAAGGCAGCTCATGAAAGGTCACTGGCTAATCTTCAAAAACTAATGTTAGTATTAAATAACAAGGAAATCATAGAAAGATGGTCAGCTTAAATTTGAAGGTTAAGAAACTCTTCTTTCTCTTCTTATTTTAAAGAATTAAAGCATAGTCGTGTGAAAGAGTTTTTAATCTTTCCACTAATTCATTTTTAATGGATTGCATAGAAGTAAGGAATGTTATAAAGAGGTTCAATGGAATTTCCGCTCTTGACGGTATTTCATTCTCAGTCCCATGTAATGGGAAATACGCTTTATTAGGTCCTAATGGTGCTGGTAAATCAACTACTTTAAAGATTCTTTCTGGTCTCTTAAGACCAGATGCCGGGGAAGTTTATATAAAGGGTATGAGTCCTACTTCTGTAGAAGTAAAAAGGATTCTAGGTTATTTACCAGAGGATGCAATGCCTTACAGAAATTTGACGGTAATGGAAAACCTTGAATATTTTGCATCTTTAAGAGATTTACCTAGGGAGAGGGCTAAAGAGATGATATACCTTTTAGGGTTGGAAGATTATATGTACGTAGAAGCCGGAAAATTATCTAGAGGAAATCTGCAAAAACTTTCCTTAGCATTAGTCCTTCTTCATAATCCAGAAGTTATCTTACTTGATGAGCCATTGAATTATTTAGATATTCCTACGCAAGAAAGAGTAATAAATATCTTAAAGTCACTGAATGGTACACTTCTAGTCTCAACGCACATAATGTCGATAGCAACAAGACTAACTGATCATGTTATAATAATTAATCACGGTAAAGTCATTTGGACGGGATCTATAGATGAACTTAGGAGTTTAGGAAGAGAAGATGAACCAATTGAAAGCATAGTAGCAAAAATTATGAGTGGTATACTATGAAGATATTTAAGATTGCATGGTTAAAGATTAGGTCAACCTACTCTCTTCCACTACTAATACTTTCCCTAATAATTCTAGCCTTTTACATTTACATTGGAATAATTGAATCTGAATTAGCTTATACTTCTGGTCATGTCTCATTAATCTTACCCCTTAAAACTGCAGTAATAGAATTACTTTCAATTTACTTGTTTTCATATTCCGTTTTACCTACAAATAGAATAGTTTCAAAATCTGACCAAGATTTCCTTTTTATGATACCTGTTGACGAAAAAGAGCTAGCAATAGGAATTATTTGTTCTTACTTGATAATCAATATGCTACTAGTTGGAATTTTAATTATATTTACAGCCCCTATCTTAGGTTTTGGATCATTTGTGCTATTTCTTTTGTTCTCTATATTACTCTCTTTTATTCCTATATTATCTCTGCGACTAAAGACTTTATATAGAGTTTTGTTCACACTATTGTTGCTAATATGGTTCATTTCAGCTTACTTTAACTTTCCATATTCACCATTGTCAATGTTAGATAACTACACCTCCTCATATTTTATACTTTTAGGACTTACCTTAGCAATAGCTTTTCTTTCTCTAAATAAACTTAACATATACGATCTAGTTAAAGTAAATTATCAGTCTAGTAGGACAATAAAAAATCCAATTATCTTCTCTCCATCTTCATCTCCATTTCTTACAATGCTTAAGAAAAACATAAACTTAATCGAACTAGGAGGAAGACTAAGCCAAATAGCGGGTGGACAGTATTTAATAGCAAGGATAAAAATCTACTATGTTCTGATACCAATGATAGTAATAGCAGTGCTGGCTTATCTCTTTCCACAGCTTTCGTTCTTAATCCTTGTAGTTGAGTTCATATTATTATTAAATTATGCACAGGCATCATTTATTAATGAACCACTCTGGTTAGATTTATCAATTATGCCACCGTCAAAATTTGCAAGAAACTATTTACTAAGTAAAACTCTCACCTTATATATTCTCTTTATCCCATTAATAATTTCTGAATTCATGTCTGGTAATATAAGTTTTGCTATAGCATCGTTAGAGTTTCCTCTCACCTTTATATATATCTCCTCTATACTTGCGAGATTTTACCCAGTTCCGCAGTCTGGTGTACAGATTCTAAATGTGAGAAGAATGATCTTTACGCTTATAGGAACAATTCCTGTTTTAGTGATCTTATTTCTAAGCTTACTTTTCCCACTCTTTACTTTTGTGATTATAGTCGTCTTAGTCTCATACTTCTTCCTAAATAAGAGATTCTGGGAAAAGGCATTTGAAAATGCAATCTCATCACCTTACTAAGCATTTTTAAATGAAAGTTTTGAAGTACAATCATATCCTACAACTTAAATCTTTGTCCCTACTTTTCCCTATAAAATTACATAATATCTGTTTTATTCTACAATACTGTGTATACTTAGAACAATTCTAGGTTACGATTTTTTATTTTCCATGTCTACCATAACTTTTAAGATATTGCAAACTTGTTAACTTCTTTAATATTTTTATTTTATTTTTTATACCCTATTATTTTTATCAATTGTTTCTTTTATTCTAAAGTTTCATCTTTAATCTCATTTTATGGTTTAACTATATTTAAGGTCCTTTTGAACACTAATCCAATACTTAAAGATATCAGCCAGAATATAGCCCGGCTTTAAATATTATTTTACAATTAAGTATAAAATTAAAAATTATTCTTGTGTTATTGCTCTTTCTTCTCATTTTTCTCTTTTTCAAGAACCTCAAAAAGATGTACCCATGCTAAAAAGCATGGATCTACTTTTTCCTTTTTTTCACTCATTTCGATAACCTCTTTAAGAAATTCTTTACTCTTTCCCAAGCATCTTCAGCAGCCTCTTTATTATAAACTGGTCCTCTATCATTAAAGAACGCATGGTATGCCCCAGGGTAAATCTTGAGCTCTAAATCTTTCTTGTATTTTATTACTGCTGATATTAAATCCGGCAATCCAGATAGTATTGGTGGATCTTCGCCTGCATACAAACCTAGAATTGGTCCGTTAATCTTTTGTACAGCATCAATAGGTTGAGGATTTCTACCATAAAATACTATAGTCCCATCGAGCGGTACTTCAGTAGCTAACTGGAAAGCTAATCCTCCTCCCATACAGAAACCCATACTAACAATCTTCTTATAACCTTGGGAGTTTAGATATTCATAGGCCTTAATCAGATCCTTTATCATCTGTTCTTCCATTTTAGCCCTTCCAGTAACTAACAATTCAACTACTTTTTTACCATTCTCATCAAGTGAACTGATTATTTCATTATATGTACTGGGATCCGTCCTTTTTTCTGCTGGTATACTCCAGACTTTTCGCATAACATTCTGTATATTTTCTGGTGTAAGGATATTTTCATACTTGGTATATAGTTGGGGGGCAAACGCAAAATAACCTTCGTTAGCCAGTCTTCTTGAAATGTCCTTAATATTATCATTAAGCCCCCATATCTCATGAATTACAATAACAGCCAGTTTAGGATTTTCTGGGGAAGCTATAAAAGCTCTTATATTTGAGTCGTATGAATTATAAAATATTTCCTTTTCCGAAAGCATAATCATGTATGATAATAAACAAATTAAAAATTAACTACTTAAATTCAACAGTTGTAAAAAATATGTTAAAAACTAATATAGTTAATTTATATAAGAAAATCATAGATCATAATATGAGATTTTATACATCTTGGAACTAGCAGCAGAATTCCATCCATAACTGATAATTATGAGTATAAATATGGTGTTGTCATTATGGTATAAATTTATTAGATAACCTTTTCTTTATATAGAGTATGAACATCAAATTAAGGTATTATTGTATGCTAAAAATTTACAGAAATATAAATTATTCTAATAACAGCACCATGGTTATAATATTCTTTGAGTGACTCGTGGATTTTTAGTATTTAAACGATTGGGTTGCTAACTAAGTTTTGTTACTTGTTTATTTAAGCATCTGTATTAATTTTATATAAATATGAGCTAATCGTTAAGCAATATAAAAAATTATTTTTATGTATATTTATTATATTCTACTTACGTCAGTATGGGAATCTCTTTTTTCGCGTAAAAAATGAGATGAACGAAATACAAAAAAAGACTAGTAAACACTAATTTTTTGAGAAAAAGTTTGTATATTAGAGGGCGGACCTTAACACATGAAGGGGAGTAAAGACAAAGGGACGAAGCCCTACAATAGGGACTTCGTCAGGTTCGCCCTCAAACTAATCTACACCTTTCTAACTAATATACTTTTCCCCGAAGAACTCCTCAAAGCCTTACTCAAGGCAAGAGGAACTTACTTGAGTAGGCTTGGGAATGAGGGGAGAAGGGCATTAAAGCTCTTGAACAATATTGATGTTGATGATGTTAGAAGGGCATTAAGGGAGATGGGTAAGAGGGTTTTGAGGGGGGTTAGGGATAGGAGGGTTGCTATTGACCTCCATTCCGAACCACAGTATCACAAGGATAAGAGTTTGTTGAGTAGGATTAAGCCTAATAGGGGGACCTCTTGGGGTCTCGTTCAAATTGCAATTTTCCTCTTGATTAAGGGTGTTTTCCTTGATGTTTTGCCTATAACTGTGAAGAATATTGCTGAGGATTTTAAGATGCAAGTTGTTTTGGAGGAGTTGGACAAGTTTGATCTTAGGCTTGTTTATGCTGATAGGGAGTTTGCTGTTAATGAGGTTATTAAGTTTCTCTTGGATTTTGTTATTGCTGCTAGGTATCAAATGTATAGGAGGTATGTGGATAAGTTGGAGGATGTTGATATTACTTATTGTGGTGTTAGGTATACTGGTTTTCTCCTTGTTAGGCATGTTAGTGGTGCTTATCTTGTTATTTTAAGGAAGAAGGAGGGTGGGGAGGATGGTATGATTATAGCTTTTCTTGTTAGAGGTTGATGTTAGGACTGCTGTTGTTTTGGCTGAGGGGGAGGTGGGGTGTTGAGAATGCTTTTCGTTCTCTTGAGGAGTTTAGGGTTAGGACTTGTGATGTTAGGAAGGAGTTGGTTCTCGTTCTTCTTTCCTATTTTCTTTTGAATGTTTTGGTTGGTTCTTGGAGGAGGGTGAGGTTGTGGGAGTTTTCTCAAGCTATTGTTGATTTTCTAATCCTCAAGGAGATGAGGGGAGTTGTTGCACAAGGTTTTACCTCAAGTTGGGGAGTTGTTTTTCGTGAACTTCAGCTAACTCTATGTACTCCTTTTTAATCACGTGAAATTAATTCTATATTTCCTGTTTTTCTAATAAAAATATATTTAATTATACTCGATATCATAAAATATGCGTGGTTTTATTTGAATGATACTGGTTTTGTTCAATTTTGATTAATGTTATTATTTATCTCAGAAAAAAGAGATTCCCATACTGGCGTGAGTAAAAATGTTTATATAAATCAAAATAATGCAAAAAGAACGTAACTCTTAAATGAACAATGTGCCGTTGTTTACAAGCTAATTTGAGTAATAACTTTATCTACTTTAACTATTCCAAATTCACTTATAATATTTCTAACATATGTTGGTGAGTTAAACGTTATTTTCTTCTCTTTCCTTACAGCCTTACCCTTAATCTCACCATCACTAAAAGAAACTACGTCTCCGTCATCTAACTGTATTAAACTTCCTTCCCTTATGTATATCGGTAAATTGCTCTTACTATTCACCCAACCTTCGCTTATTTCTTGATTCCAGAACTCCATCCACTTACTCTTTCTTGGTAAATACACTATCCTTTTATCACTTTTCTCTATAATAGGAGCGTAAAGTATATGTTTACCAACCATGTACTCATCATCAATCCTATATGTATTTTCGTCATCTGGAAACTCATAAAATAGTGGTCTAATTATAGGATGTCCAGTTTCATGTGCTTCTAATGCTAAAGAGTATAAGTAACTTAAAAACCTATACCTAGTCTCTATCACTCTTTTTACTTTCTCTTTGTAATAATCTGGCAGAAAAGCTGGTTCTGTGTCAATTCCGTCTTTAGCCTTATGTGTTCTAAACAGGGGAAAGAACATTGCAATCTCAAAGTACTTAACCAATAATTCTAACGAGTTATCTATCTTTTCAAACCCTCTACCTTGGAAACCACCAATATCAATCCCTACATAGGCTATTCCAGAAATTGATAAGCCAAGGACCAACTGTAGTTGTAGTTTTAAGTCATCCCATGATGGCGTATTATCGCCTGTCCAAATACCGGCAAACTTTTGTATTCCAGCATAACCGCCCCTAGTGAGTATAAACACTTCTCCTTTGTTCTTAAATCCCTCATACGTTGCCATAGCCTCGTAATAGGGATAAGCATTCCTAATCAATTCATGGTACACTTTTTTGCCTTTATGATAATGGATTACATTCTTAGGAAAGGCTAACAATAATCTATCTCCACCCTCTTTATACTGTGAGAAGTCTGTTGGTTCGTTCATATCTAACCAGATGCCATCAATACCTTGGCTTAACCATTTACTAATTAACTCACTCCACCACTTCCTAGTTTCTTCTCTAAAGAAATCTGGATATACCGAATTACCGGGCCATAATTTTCCAACAAATAATTCTCCCTTATCAGTCTCACAATACTTACCTAGACCAGACAAAAATACGTCATAATTCTGGTCAGCTTTTACTGAGTGATCAACTATTGTTATTATCTTTACACCCCTTTCGTGTACTTCTTCAATAAACTTTTTCACATCTGGAAACTTTTCCTTATCCCAAGTAAATAATTTGTATGAGTCCATATAATCAATATCAAGGAAAATTCCGGTAACTTTGAATTCCTTCATTAAATCAAGTAACTTAACTATTTCATCTTGAGGAAAATACGAGAATCTGGAAATTAGATAACCGAAAGCCCACTTTGGGGGTAGATAGGGCTTGCCGGTAACATCTGTATATTTCTCAATAACCTTTTCTGGTGTTGGACCCTCAAATACGTAAATTTCGACGTCTTTATGTGGTATCGTAATTATGATTTTTGAATAGTGAGTAAAACCAACGTCTATAATGACTTTTGAAGCAGAATTTACAAAATATCCGGTAGCTTTTCCCTTGTAAATGGAGATGAAGAAGGGAATATTAGCGTATAATGGATCTTGGAATCTTTTATAAGCCCCCGCGTCTACATTATACATCACGTATCTGAACCTTTTTCTGTCAAGTTCAGTTGCTTTTTCTCCTAAACCAACTATGTGTTCCTCTAATTCTAATTTCTTTTCCACAACAACGGAATTTTCGCCTTCAATTATTTTTAATCCTACTGGTATTTTATCTACTCTTTCTCCTTGAAAGTTAAATTCTACTGGGGGGATTGGATTATTTACCTTTATTCTATAAATCCCATTTCTCTCTTCAACTTCAATCATAGGTAGAGATTTATGCTGAAAAATAAATCTTTTATTATGGATAATGGCATACCTTTAGGAGGTTTAGGTACTGGAAAGATTGAGTTCTTCCCAGATTTAACAATTGGTAATATTACTATAATGAATAATTGGGGTAAACCACTAAGAAACATTAGGGGGTTTCATATAGTCAAAGATGGGATATTTCTTCAGACAGATCCAGGTAGGAATGTTGCATCACCTCCTGAGTATAAGAAGGTTAAAGAGATAAAGGTTATGGAGAAATTCCCTTTAATAGAATATGAAATACCGGAAGTTAATGCTAAGATAACTGTTTATTCTATAATTAATAAGGATTTGAAAGAGTCTTCTTTACCAGCAGTAGTAATTAAGATTAGAGGTAATGGAGTCTTTGCAATATCTTTTCCTAATATTGTGGGTAGTAGGAGGGCTGGGAGAGTTAATTATGCACTGAAGAAGAAATTAAATGGCGTATTGTTCACTAATGAGAGGTCTTTACAATGGGATCCTGCTTATGGTAATATGTTTTTAGGTTGTATAGGTTGTAAAGTTTACGCGGGTTATTCGTTTTATGTACCATCTGAGAGGGGAATGACTGAAGATATTTCACCATTGCTTTCTCTAGGTGAAAAAGATTATTATAAGATTGAAAGTTATGCTAGGGAAGAGATTGCTGGGATTGTTTGGAAAGAAATTAATGGTGAAGATACTTTTGTTCTCTCTTGGTATTTTAATGGTAAGCCACATCATTATCCTTATGGTCACTATTACGAGAATTGGTTTACTAATTCTTATGAAGTTGCGGAATACATCTTTACTAATGATCCTAAAATTGGGCTTGAGGATGAGGATTCGTGGGTTAATGAAGCATATAGGGATGGTTTATATATTCTCACCCACAGTTGGTTTACTAAGGATGGTAGATTTGTTATCTATGAGGATCCAGAGATTTCTCTTTTGATGAATACTATAGGAGCCATGACTTGGGATTCTGCATCTTTTCCTTTGCTTGAGCTTTACCCAGATTTAGTGAAAAGGATGGATGAATACTTTGGTTTATTTATTAGAAATGGTGAGGTACCGCATGATTTAGGTGAGGAAAGTATTGAGGCTCCAATTTATGGTGCCTCTTATGGCTATCCATGGACAGATTTAGGTTCTACTTGGGTTTTGATGGTATATAGAGATTATAAGTTTACTAATGATTTAGCTTTTCTAAAGAGAAATTACGGAAAAATGAAGGAAGTTATAGATTGGTTAATTTCTTTAGATAAGGACAAGGACTGTATTCCCGATAGTAAAGGTGGGTTTGATAATTCTTATGATGGCACTTATATGTATGGTGCTTCATCATATGTAGGGTCAATGTTTCTCTGTGCCTTAAGGGCTTTTATCTCAGCTTCCAAGATTCTTGGAATGGAGTACTCAAAATATGAGGATTGTTTGAGAAGAGGTATAGTGACTTTTAATTCCCTATGGAATGGTAAGTATTTTATTGCGTGGAAGAGTAATAACAGAAAAAAGGAGAGTTGTATGAGTTCTCAAATTTTGGGTCAATTCTGGTGTGATATTTTAGGTTTAGAACCTATAATTGATGAGGATAAGATTGTTAAAGCTTTAAGGAGTATTTATGAGTTAAATGGTAAGGCATCGAAGTTCTGTCTTGTAAATTCTGTTAACCCAGATGGTAGTATTGATACTGAGACTGATCAGATGAGGAGTTGCTGGTCTAGGGTTGCTTTTGCTGTTTCTGCTCATATGATAATTAGGGGTTTAAAGAATGAAGGAATTGAGATTGCTAAGAGAGAGTGGGAGACTATAAAGAGTTTAGGGAAATGGAATCAGAGTTCTAGGATTGATGGGATAACTGGTAATAAAGTTGGACTACCTTATTATATTGGTAGTGCTTCAACATGGTTTATTAAGTTTGCTTTAACTAACTTCACTAAATGAGAAAAAACTTCCTTATATCGTCATGGCTCTTCGGTTTTGGGAATAGTATTTCCTCTCCATTAGTCTCACTTTACATTTATGTTACATCATCAACATTTTATGCGTTGAAATTCATACTTTTTAATTCACTCTTTATCTTAATGTCATATTTTATAGCTGGTTATATACTTTCAATAAAAACTAAAGTGTTAAGTTTATATAAGATTGGTATATCTCTTTACATTACTTTTTATCTCCTTTTAGCTTTATTAAATGTGAATTCCTACAAACTAGTAGACTTAATTAGCGTTATCTACGGCTTTGCTCAAGGATTTTATTGGTTTGGTTGGGATGTGATCTTTTATAATACTCCAAGAAAAATGGAGTTCTTTAATAAATCTTCTTACTTAGGTTATTTAACAACTCTCCTAGCTCCAGCAATTTATGGTATAGTCCTTTCTATTTTTCATAATACCGGTTATATAATTCTTTTCATCTTATCTTCTTTAATTTTACTTACTGTAATATTACTAGTGGAAGATATTAAGGTTAACGTTAAGCTTAATTTAAAGAAATCTTTCTCTGTAATTACTAGAAATGAAAATTATAAGTATACAATGGTTGCCTTAGCATTGGTTGCTGGTTATAATTATGTTGTGGGGAATTTGAACCCAATCCTCATGTATAAGATCTTCTCTGGTAACTATACATTTTTCTCTATAACCAACTATATCTTAGGGCTTATATCTCTATTGTCTGTATATTTTATTAGAGGTAAAATAATAAATAAGGTTAGGCATAATTATGTTGTTTTATTCTCCTCTCTCCTTCTAGTTGTTGCTACTTTCTTTATACTTCTATATCCTCTAGTTTATCTTATATTCTATTCGTTCTTCTCCCCCCTAATCTACCCTATAATAGATGTCCATAACTGGAACAATATAGAGAGAAATCTTCTTTTACCTTACCTAATAAATAGGCAAATATTCCTTAATATAAGCAGAATAATGGCTAGCCTAATGGATATTTACGTAGTTAATGTTGATACTGGGATAATTATTTTAATACCTCTACTTATAACTGCTTCAGTAATATTTTATTCTTGGAGGATGAAAGTATGAAATATTCATATTATTATGCTCTGGACTCTGGAGTCGTGTTAGGTGGTATAGGTACTGGATCTATAGAAATAAGAGCTGATGGGAGATTTTACGATTGGACAATATTCAATAATGGTAGTTATGCTGAGAGACAAGAGATTAGAAGGGTTTATTATCTCACTCAAAACGATTTCTTTACCGGAATAAGATATGGAAATAAGGTGAGGATTCTCCAGGCTTATGATTATTATTTTGGTGCAAGCCCATATTATACACCATGGTTAAGACCTATAAAGAGTTTAGAATATATAGGAGAACCGCCTTTTGCCTTCTTAAACTTTAAGGATGATTTTGAAGTTAGACTTAAAGCGTTTTCACCTTTCATACCACATGACCTTAAGAATTCCTCCTTGCCAGTTGCAATATTTGAATATGAGGTTGATAAGGATTCAGATTTTATAGTAGGTATAAAAAATCCATTTGAAAGCGGTAGAATCGAGTTTAAGAGGGATACTTTAGTTTTTTCTGGTGAGGTTACCTCTAAGGATCCTAGGTATGGTGGTAATTTATGTATAAAGGTTGTTGGAAGTCCATGGCTTGCAAAGGCAGATAACTTTCCTCTATTTAAGGAGTGGAATGAATTTAGAGAAAAGGGTTATATTTCTACAAGCCAAGGTGATAAATGGGGTTTTATTGGTAATAGGAATAAGAAGTTTATTGTAATACTAGGCTGGTATTTTCCAAATCACTTAACTGCTAACGGCAAAAAGATAGGCCATTATTATGAAAACTTCTTTAATAACTGTCTTGATGTCGTAAATTATGCTGAGGAAAATCTTATCTATCTAGAAAAAATGACTAACGAGTTTCATGATGCTCTTTATAATACTCGAGGAGTTGAGGATTGGATAGCTGATTTGGTTGGATCTCAGTTAACAACTCTTATTAAATCTACATGGTTGTCGAAAGATGGTAATTTCTATATCTGGGAAGGATATTATCAGACCTCAGATGAAAGAAAAGTTGGTGAGCATCCATATACTGATGGGCCAGTTAATACTGCGTTAAATACCATCGATGTTTCCACGTACTTTATTTATACTCTTACAGTATTATATCCACAATTAGCAAAGAATTTGCTTTTAACCTCTTCTAGGAGTGCATTAAGTTACGATAACCCTCTATATATTTTTTACTCATTAGCAATGCCAGAGAATAGATCAAAATATGTAGAGAGAGTGATTAAAGATCCCTCTATTCCCTCTTCTATCGAAAAGCTTTTGCAAACTGTAAAAGAGATAGCTAAGGAAACTGGAAAAGATCCCAAGGGAAGAATTGCTCATTATATATATAGAGATTTAAAATTTGATGAATATGGTAGGAACGATTTAAATCCAGAATTTGTACTAATGTGGGGTTTAGTTTCTAAATATACTGGCGATATTGAATTTATGAAATCCTTATATCCTGTAGCAAAAGAGGCTATGGAAAGTGTTTTAAGGACTCACTTTTATGAAGGCTTAATTTATAGTAGATTACCTAGTGGTTTTGAGTGGAATAGGCAAGTGTTTTCTTATTTTAAGGACGTTAATATTTATGATAATCTCTTCTTAGTTGTCTCTTTATTAGGTATCGATTCTTTTCACATGAGTGTTAACACTTTCGATGATTGGACCACAGTTGGTATTAACTCTTTTGTTTCTCTTCTAGGTATTTCAGCTTTGAAAATACTAAACGAGTTGGGAGGAGATAAATATAATGTTGAAAACGCTCTCTCACTTTATGAGTCTATGCTTTGGAATGGCGAATATTTTGACCTATGGTACGATCCAATATCTGGATATAGGGATAAAACTTGTCAGGCCTCACAACTATTAGGTGAATTTTATTTAAACCTATTAGGTTATTCTCTTCTAGATAAAGAGAAGACAAGGAAAACTCTACTATCTATTGTCAAATACAATTTGAAAGAAGAGGAAGGAGTGATTAATGGTGCTTATCCAGATGGTTATAGGCCTTTAATGAGGGAATATGAAAATCCATTAAAGATTAAAGAAGCTAGTATTCATCAAGATACTCCTTGGAGTGGTGTTGAGTTTTACTTAGCCTCTCACTTAATTTATGAGAAAATGATTGATGAGGCTAAGAAAGTGTTAAAGGAAGTTTATGATAGATATTCTATCGCTGGCAACTTCTGGAATCATTGGGAGTGGGGTTCACATTATTCAAGACCTCTATCCTCATGGCTAATAATTCCAGCATATTTAGGACTTATTTATGATGGTATTAATAGAGTCCTTACTTTAGATCCTGCAATCGAGGAATTGTCGTGGATAATTGTTTTGCCAGACTTTTGGGGAAGAATTAATGTAAACAAGGGAAAGGCAGAGATTAAGATTATTGAGGGTAAAGCTGTTTTAAAGAAGATTGATATTAAGGGTAAGAAGATTATAAGAATAGTCGCTGATGGGAAAGTTGTTGATGGGGATATTATTGCTGAGAAGGAGATAATTGTTGAATATGAATAAATAAGCTTACCTTTCATTGTGTTCATATAAGAGTTTTATCTAAAAAAATTCTAAATTTTTCATCATAATTATATAATGTTGTGTAAGATTTTGATAATTTACCACAGACATAAATACCATCTTCTCCTTTATTCACACTATACCATGTAAGTCTTGGTTTATATGTCCCTAATTCCTCAAAGATTTTTTCGTACATTTCCCTTAATATACTTAATTTAGTGTTTTTTATTATCTCTTCCTGTCTCTCATTCAGATAGTAGGATTGATTATACAAGTTTTTTAATATATCAGTCTTATCTATTTTTTTCTTGTTCATGTGCTGTAAAGACTCGTACCCTTCTCTTATTAATGAAATAATTTGGCTTAACTCTAATCCTTCAATACCCTCTTTTTCCTCGTTTTCACACTTAGGTATAACTAAGAATATCCTGTCTTCTGGTAAAGATACTTTGTCAATAAAAAACGAGTCAATTGCTATTTTGTTAAAAACATAATAGGGGATGTTCATGCTCTTAACCTTGGATTTGTTATTTCGTCTATTCCATAACTTAGTAAAATCAACCCAAACATTAGCCCTATTACAGCCAAGCTTGGGAAGATTAAATACCAGACTCCTTTTCCTCCAAAAATAGCACCCATATTAAGTGCTTGATTTATCATATACCCCCAGTTATTTGGATTCACTGGCAATACACCTAAGAAATAAAGACCTACAGCGGCATAAAGAGCTCCTTCAACATTGAAAATAAAGTGTACTGCTATATATGAGCCCAAATTAGGAATTATTTCTCTGAAGATAATATGTAAATTACTAAGACCCAATATCCTTGAAATTTCTATGTATTGCATTGATTTTAATAAGAGAACTTGTGACCTAATTGATCTTGCTAATCCTGTCCAACTCATGGAACTTAGTATTAATGCCAAGATAACTGGGTTTGAAGTTCTGATAAGTGTGGCTAAAATAATGTAAACCACTAATGTAGGTAGTGTCATTACAATATCGTTTATTGCCATAAGTATGTTATCAGCAATCCCTCCTAAATACCCAGCAGTTATACCAATTAAAATTCCTATTAATGTAGTAAATAATCCCGCAAGCAAAGACAATTCTATAATGAATCCAGCACCGTAAACTATATTAGCTAATATACTTTCACCTAAAGGACCAGTACCTAGGATATAATAAAAGTTTGGTTGAGGAGGAAGAAAAATTTTCTTAGCATTTATTGTTGATACTATTGGTGGGCGAATGAGGAACGGAAATATAAATGCCAAAATTAAGTAGAAGACAAGTATAATTAGCCCTACCCGACTCTTTTTATTCCTCCATATTAGCCTTATATATTCTAGTATGTTCATATTAAAATACTCACATTAACAGTATTTATCTTTTCTGACACTGTTTGTCCCTACACTTTCATTTCAATTATAATTGAGTATAGGACTTAGTCCTCTTTATTAGTTGGTCTTATGCTCCTTTAAGCCCAACGTCACTATGCTCACATTTATGCTATTTTTACCTTGGGAGAAGTTTGTAGTTCATTTTCTTAAGCTTTTTCTTATCTTATAAATTGAAAATATAATGAGGAAGAGTGATAGGATGAGGATGTAAAGTAAGATGGGAAGGACTGCCATATTATTATAATCAAAAATAAGAGAAAAAATTGAGAGGAATAAAAAAATGTATCCTATAGCTAATAAAACCCTATATTCTTCCAGCGTTTTATTTTACCTCCTTCTTCTTAGCAGGAGTACAGCAACTATAATAACCACGATTATTACTACTACTGCTACTCCTACTATTAATCCTACATTAGTAGTACTCACAGTCACAGTTGATGGAGGAATTACAGAGGTAGTTGTAGAGGTAACGGTAGAGGTAACTGGTACTGTAGTTGTAGAGGTAACTGTTGGTATTGATGTGGTAGTTGTAGTTACTGTTGTAGGAACAAGATATCCATATTGGAATCCCGCTTGTAAGAGTGCTGTCCCTCCAATTCCATATAATGCTTCTTCCCAGAACCATGAGCTTGATGGAGGGGCTGATATTACATTGGAATTATAAACAATTACATAATCTGTATAGACTAATGGTAATACTGGCAGATAGTAGTTTAATGCATAAGCTATTTCATCATTTGCTGCTATTAATTGAGAAGTTGAATTTGGTGCGGTCGATTCTATGTAAAGCTTTGACATATTATACACACTACCATTAGGTAATGGGACTAGTAGGTCCCAGTGAGTTACATTGTATGGTATTCCGCTAAGATATTGTAGTTGTAAGTACCAATCAACTGTACCAGGATAATAGCCGCCCCATGCTTGGAATACCAAACCATAATCTCCAGATTTGTAAAGTTGGTGATTTATTGAAGCAATCGTTGAAACTGAATAGGTAGTCGGAATACCGAATGATGTTAGTTCATCAGCTATTAATGTTAACATTGAAGTTACCCCTGGTGATGAACTAATTGTGTCTGTAATGTTTAATGTAAATGGTGTACCAGCGGGGGTATACCATTGTCCGTTCTTTTCAGTAAAACCAACACTTTCTAATAATTCTGCTGCTTTAGTTAAGTTTACATTATATGGATTTAAGTTAGATACTGCGGGGGTTCTAAACTCATTAAAGTATGAGAAGTTAGGTATTCCATTTGGTACATGGACTGGGGAATACTTTGCACCACCCACCAAAGCGACTGCAGTCCTATTTATTATATAAGCTATTGCTTGTCTCACTTGCACATACTTTAACCATGGATTTTGCAAGTTGAAGTATAGTCCATATCCGCCAGGTTGAGGTATTGAGATTACCTTATAATAACTAGGTAATGATGATAAAGCCAAAGATGGTAACGATGTAGCCCCTGTATAAAGTAAATCTATTTCACCTGTTTTTACTCCTGCTAATAGGTCTTGAGAAGAAGTATATTGATAGATTATTACTTTATTCCATGGAACCATATTTGCAGCATAAAATCCAGGATTCTTTGATAATACTATTTCACTTGGAGTTATTTGACTCACATAGAATGGTCCGTTATAGTCTGCAGAAATTGAAGCTACTAACGCTGGGTTAAAACTTCTTATCATACTTCTAAATACTGTAGTCTTTACTTTACCTTCTTGTAATAAAGTCCAGTTACCCTCAATTTGTGTGATAATCGGCTTCCATACTTGGTAATTAGTTATAACTGCAACTTCACCTAATCCTACAGTATCCAAAAGTGTAAAAGGCATTAGATATGGTGAAACATAATCCTTAGGGTATGAGATAGTTATGGTGTAATTGTTAATCACGGTGTAATTTGGAAATGGTGGAGCACTATACATATCTAGAATTAGACATGTTGCTAAAATATCGTAAGCAGTAACTGGTTGTCCGTTTGCCCAATGAGCATTAGGATTCAAATATAGTGTAACATTAACACTACTAAGTGAATTAAATTCTTGAACCCAATTTGATGGAGAGAACGTCCAGTTCTCCACTATCCCAGGTAACATCTGATTGTTAGAAACGTTAAGTATTGCAGAATAAGCATAGACGAGACCATAAAATGCTCCTCCAAGTCCACCTGAGAATATGTTTGGATTATATGAGGATAAGCTAGTGTATGGAGAACTAGTTACCCAACCAATTGTTAATACGTTCGAAGTTTGTGAGTTTGTAATTATAGTTACAGACGGTAATATTAAGCCTAGCAGTAGAATAAATAATGGTATACTATATAGTATTTTAGCCTTCATTCCAATCACAAAATAAGAATATATAATCATGATATATAAACTTTTTCAAATGTTTAAGTACCGTAAAATTAGTGATAAACAATTGTTAGTTATATTAAATATTTATATAGTTGGTGAATTAACACTATATTTATGAAAACATGGCTTATTCGACGTGTTATCATGTCGATAGTTACTATCTTAGCAACAATAATATTTACTTGGGCATTATTAGAATTTTCACCTACAAGTCCAGCTAACTATATTCTTAGCCAAATTTCTCCATCAGCCTTAAGCTCCATTAGATCAGCTGAGATATATACTAGTTTAGAGCAATATTTAGAAACTTTACGACCACATGGAAATCCAGTTATTCAAGCTTTAACTTACTTAGGTAATTTTCTTCATGGAAATTTAGGAGTTAGTATAGTTTATGAGGTACCGGTAACTACATTAATAGCAAATGCCTTACCATGGACACTTTTCGTGATTGTAACGTCAGTCATTATAAGCTTCTTTATTGGTATTAGGGCTGGAGAAATTATGGGATATAAAAGAGGAACTAAAAAAGATTCTACTCTACTTATGACATTCATAACGATTAGGGCTATACCAATTTATATCTTAGGTACACTCTTCTTATTCTTCTTAGGTTATGAACTTCATATATTTCCAAGCGGTGGTGCATATTCGGTTAATGTGACACCAGGATTTAATTTCCCATTTATTGAAAGTGTTCTTTATCACGCAACCCTACCAATCTTAACCTTAACGTTAATCAATTTAGCTGGTTGGGCAATACACATGAGGGCTAATACAATTTATACCTTAAGGGAAGATTATGTAGATTTTGCGGAAACTAGGGGTGTAATGGATAAGATAATTGAATCAAAATATGTTGGAAGGAATTCAATACTACCCCTTTACACCAGTTTAATAATCACATTAGGTTTCTCCTTTGGAGGTTCAGTCTTTTTAGAAGAAATCTTTAGTTATCCCGGCGTGGGATTACTTCTTTATAACTCAATAATGAATAACGATTACCCAGTAGAGATGGGTATTTTAGTTATAATAGTTTTAGCAGTTGTAATTGGAGTATTTTTGGCAGATCTAACATATTCCTTGTTAGATCCCAGAGTAAAAATGGGTGACTAGATTGCTTCTAAAAGTAGAAGATCTATCAGTATCTTACTTTATTCACAAGCAAGAAATAGTAGCATTAAAAGATGTTTCTTTTGAAATAGAGAGGGGGGAAATATTAGGAATTATTGGAGAGAGCGGTTCTGGAAAAACAACTTTGGCTAAAGCCATTATTAGGAGCATTAAACCCCCAGGAAAGATAATCAGGGGTAAAATACTTTATGAAGGTGAAGATATTCTCTCAGTTGACATTAAAAGATTTAAAAGAGACTATTTATGGAGGAAGATTAGTTATGTACCGCAAGCTAGTCAAAATTCTTTAAACGGTGTTATGAGAATAATTGATCATTTCTATGATACAGCAATATCTCACGGTATTACCGATAGGAACACTATATATGATAAGGCTAAAGAAGCTGTAAAAATGGTATCTTTAGATGAAAGAGTTTTATCATCTTATCCTCATGAACTGAGTGGCGGAATGAAGCAAAGAGTATTAATTGCCTTATCACTTCTTCTTGACCCTGAACTTATTATTTTAGATGAACCCACAAGCGCTTTAGATGTAGCTACGCAAAAATCGATTCTTGATTTAGTAATGAAAATAAATAAGGAACTAGGAACTACAATTATTTTAATAACTCATGATATTGGAGTGGCTAATTATATTGCTAAGAAAATGCTTGTCTTATATGCTGGGCAGGTTATGGAGTTTGGAAACACTGAAGAAATAATGAATAATCCGCTACATCCTTATACACAAGGTTTAATTAATTCAGTTCCATCAATTTATAAGGATGTTAGTAAATTAAAACCCATAAATGAAGGAGAAATACCGCTGAAGGGTTGCCCTTTTCATACTAGGTGTAGTTATGTGTCTGAAATTTGCAAGGTGGAGGAACCGGGGTTGTATACAGCTAATACTAGGTTAGTTAGGTGTTTTCTTTATGATAAAACTAGAAAAAATATCAGTTAAATTTGGTGGTGGATTACTTTCAAGGAAAAGAGCTGTTTACGCACTAAGAGATATAACTACTGATGAGATAACTTCATCTGCATTACTCATAGGAGAAAGTGGTGCCGGTAAGACAACATTAGGAAAAGTAATTTTAGGTCTTATAAAACCCTCTGAAGGAACGTATTATTATAAAGGAATAAACGTGTGGAAAAATAAGAGAAAGATGCTGAAAATTATTAGGAGAGAAATCCAATATATTGCACAAGACCCCTTTGCATCTTTTAATCCAAACAAGACTGTGGGTGAATCAATAGGTTATGTTGTAAAGAAATATTACGGAAGGAAAAACTATAAAGAAAGGGTGATAGAGTTATTAAAAAGTGTGGGATTAAGTGAAAGGGAGTTTTATAAGTACCCTCACCAATTATCCGGTGGACAATTACAGAGGGCAAATATTGCTAGAGCTTTAGTTCCTAATCCTAAGATCTTAGTAGCTGATGAACCTACATCAATGTTAGATGCTTCATTAAGATTAAGCATTATAAATTTATTAGCAAATCTAATAGAAAAAAATGACTTAAAAGTTATTATGATAACTCATGATTTAGGAATTGCTAAGTATTTTTACCATAAGGTGAAAAACGTTAAAGGGCTAATTCTCTACAAAGGTAGACTAGTTGAAGAAGGAGACTTTCTAGATATATTAGAGAAACCACTCCATCCTTATACAAAATTTCTAAAAGAGAATATAATTGATATTGCTAGTGTGAACAGAGATAATCAATATATAGTTAGTGAAGAAAAGTTAAACGAGAATGGATGCCCATTTTATCCTTACTGCTCATTTAGAGTAGATATTTGTAAAAATAATTTTCCTCCTAGTAAGAGTATTAATAATCGTAAAGTTGCTTGTTACCATTATGCTTAAAAATCAGTTTTAATAATTTTCACATGTGAAGCTTCTTTATATTAGCCTGTTTTTAATAGTCCTTGGTATATTACTAATCCCAATTACTTATTTCGTTTCTAATGAAGTAATATATAAGAGTAGCTTCAATAGAACTTTATCAGACCTTGGGGCATATACGATAAGTATACCACAGTATCAAGGAGATCTTGTAGTTAAAGGTTATACAAATTCTAGTGTTACAATTGAGGTTCTTAAGTACTTAGAGTTAATAAAAAGTGAGGAGATAAATGGGAATTTCTCTTTTTCTTTAACTGACAACAATGCAAACGCAATTTTCTTACATAATGGATATAATCCAGCACATGTTTATTTATTTATAAAAATTATCAACAGCGGATTTCAAGGGATTGGATATACAATAGCTTCACTTCTAATCGTAATTGGATTAATTTTATTTGGTTATTACAGAGTGTTATCTAAGTAAAAAATTCAAATTTTTCATTCTGAGAATTTCAAGATTCAGATCGTCTATTTCACCAATAAGAGTGAAAGAACCTACTCCTAAATCCTTTTTAAATATATAAATATCGTTGTTTAGCAGTATAATCGCATTTTTAAATATTTTCATGCGGTACTTTAAGCTATTTTCAAATTTTTCCTTGCTCTTACTAACGATCACATATTCTTTTTCTTCGTAGAGGTAAAATTTGTTCTTCAATAAATCTTTAAATCTTTCGTCATATAATTTTATCCTAACCTTATCTGACTTGTATGCGATAGATACATCTCTTAACCATTCTTATTTTGGATCTCCAATTAAAACCCTATCTACAAAGTGTAAGAGATAATTTGCTGAATCAAATGGTTAATCTGCCCTAACACCTTTAAATCCCATACTAATTAATTTAGATAAATCTTTTGGTGACGCGTTAACTCTTTTGAGTATATCTGGGTTTATGTCAACAAATGTATAGTAACTTCCTTTATCTCTTTCCTGGGAATACTGAAAAACCTATCTTTTTACTTTGCCCCATAAATTATATGTTTACCTTCTATTTAAATAGTTGATTTATTAAACTTAAAAAATAAAAACAGGTATAAACATTAGAAGAGTTGCTTAAACCTCTTTTGAAAAAGATAAAAAATTACATACTTTGACTTGAATAGGTGTACGTGGAGTAGTACATCATATTGTAGAAGTAGCCTACGTATGGGTTATATACGAATCCTTGCACGTATGGCTGTACTAGATAGTATGTGTCTGGGAATGGTAACCATGCGTAAGGTGCTTCATTATAGATTATTTGGTATACTTTAGCAACTAACTGTATTTGTTCTGTCTGGTTAGTAATGAATGGTAGTGTCTGATAAATCTGTTGTAGAGTCGAGATGTTTACCCATGCCAGATTTCCAGAGATGCCACCAAATTGTACATCAGTTAATGGCATTAATTGCTGAAATACAGGGTCTGGCCAGTCTGGGAACCAACCTAAATCTACCATATCTGGTGTACCGGATGGTGTTGTCCATCCATCTGTTACTGATGGTAATACATATTTTACAGAAACACTAAGACCTATCTGTTGTAAATCCTGTGTTATTATTTCAAGTTCGTCTTGCTCTAATGGCGTTACGGGTGCTAATGCATATATGTTTAACGTTGGTAATTCTTGCCCATTAGGATTACCTAGTACCGTACCATTTGGTAAAACTACGTAGAAGTCTCCTTGATAACCAGCTTCATTTAGATATTTCATTGCCAATGATGGATTATATTGATAAGGTGTCAAATTATCTGGATTGTAATATCCTGGGAATTGTGGAGATATTGGTCCTAAATACTCAGCAGCTAAAATTTTACCATTGTAACTAAATATTTGTAATAACTGCTGGTAATTAATTGCGTGTACTATAGCTAGTCTAAAGTCAGTGATGTTTGTTGGGAATTGTTCCATGTTCATTGAAATATAAAGGACTCCAGGTTCAGCACCAAAGTTTCTAAATGTAACATTTAATGGTAATACCGAATAGGGTTTTTGGCCTAGAATCTGGCCTAAGTATGGTATAGAGACGTAGGATATTTGTGCTTGGTTTGTTAAGAAGTCTTCTACTCTATCATTGTGTGATAACCCGTAATCGATTACAATATATTTAATGTGGGCTGGTTGGGCAACTGCTGGCACACTTTGAGATTTACCCCAATAGTTTGGATTTGCCTCTAAAACTATAGTAGAGAAGCCTGGAGTAACTTTAACTATCAAATATGGTCCTGTTCCGTTCATACCATATTCATCAAGATATGAATTTGCTGTATTTGGCTGTACTCCACCATGCTCATCAACTACTACTGGGTTAACAATAGCACCCCACCACGATGCTATATCGTAAATGAAGAACCTATATGGTTCTAATGTGTTTATCTCTACTTCATAAGGACCTAGGACTACAACAGCTTGATTTGGATAACTCATTATTTTTTGTATTGTGGCATTATTAGCATTAAAGTGGGATAATATAGACGCTAACACTTCCGCTGTCAGCGTATAGTTATTTGCAGTTGGTAAGCCAGTGGCATTCTGTATTGCGTAATTAACTCCCCAAGGTATAGCATAACCAGTTTGAGCATAAACTGTTGCATTAAAGAGTAATTCAATATAGTTTGCTACTCCAGGACCTTGACCCATCAATATAGTCCTATAGAAAGAGAACCATACTGTTGATGCATTAACTTGAACACCATCTGGAAAGTAAATTCCTTGCCTAATGTAGAATATCCAGTGTTGGTAATTAGTTGTAGTATAATTCTGAGCAATTACTGGAACCACCTCATGATAGTTACTACCATTGAACTCCACAAGTTCCTGGAACACAGCCGTAAATAATGGACCATCTTGAACATAAAATCCAGTTGCTGGGTCTAAGGCATCTGGGGGAGCAGTTTGGGATACATCAACTAAAGTAGATGAATTTGGAGAAGAAAGCGTAATAGTCATAGGTGTCGTTGTTGTTGTAGAAGTAGTTGTCGTTGTTGTAGAAGTAGTAGTCATCGATGGAGTAGTTGTCGTTGTTGTAGAAGTAGTTGTTGTTGTTGGTTTATGACTAGTTAGCATTATTGCAGCTACTGCAGCTATTATTATTATTACAACTACTATTGCTGCAATTACAGCTCCTGATACCCCACGAGTTAATTTCCTATTCATATTAGACCAATAAAAAGTTTCTAATTCTATTATTTAAATCTTATCAAACTAATCAGTGTTGGTAATGACATAAAACAATAAATTTTAAATCATGATTATGGTTAGTTTAATTATGCAAAGCTCATTTTTGAAATTCGCGGTCAGAAGGGTTATAAATGGGATTGTAACATTACTACTTCTTATACTATTTGTGTTTATTCTTATTCATGCTGCTGCACCAAATCCAGCAGCCTTAGCTAGAATATATGCAGGAAACCCTCACGCTCCTCCTACAGAAATAGATCAAATAATAAAAGAGTATAATCTTAATGCCCCAATTTACATTCAATTTGTGGATTACATAAAGGATATTTTTACTGGAAATTGGGGTATAGATCCTATATATAAGGTTCAAGAATCCTCTCTTTTATTTCATTATTTACCAATTAGTCTTCAAATTGTTATTCCAGGTGATATTTTAGCAGCAATAATAGGAATATTAAGCGGGGCTATTGCAGCTGCCAATAGAGGGACTTTAAAAGATAGGTCTATAAAAGGTGTTTATCTAATAACCTGGGCTTCTCCCCCATTTTTAGTTGCACTAGTACTCCAACTAATTATAGCTTACTACTTAGGCTTATTACCACCTAACGGGACAGTTAATCCTTTATTAAAAGCCCCACCCTCATATACACCATTTCCTATCTTAAATGCACTAATAGCTGGAGATTGGCCATATTTTATATCGGCAGTAAGACATGCAGTATTACCATCAATTTCAATAGCTATAATTACGTTTGGATTATTTACTAGGATAACAAGATCATCTATGCTTGATGCAATGGAATCTGATTATACCAAATTGGCCTTTGCTAAAGGATTAAAGAGAAATTATGTAGTTTACAGAGTTGCACTAAGAAATAGTTTAATCCCAGTAATAACACTTATAGCACTATTCTTTGGTTATTCCGTTGCTGGGGCAGTAATAATTGAGGATATTTACCATTATTTAGGAATTGGTTATTTCATAACACAAGCAATAGAAAGCTTAGATTATGTAGCCGTTTTAGATTTTACGATAATTATTGGTATTGCTGTAATAATAGCCAACTTTATAGCTGATGTACTCTACGGTATTTTAGACCCAAGGGTGAAATTAGAATGAGAGCAAGTAGGATATTTATAATCGCAGTTATTGCTTATCTTATAATTAATTTAGGTATTTATGCATATTCAGCAAATAGAGCAACCTTAAAAGCTTTACACTTTCATAATACTGTACTAGTGCCTTACGTATTATTTTCGACATTTAGTATAACTGCTTCTCTTGTAGCCTTAGGAATATATTTTATATATAGGAATAGTTTAATGAGAAACGCATTAAAGAGTAAAGTAGCATTTGGTGCTTTAGTAATAATTTTCGCTTACTACACATGGTCTATATTTGAGGGGCTTTTACAATATGCTTCTCATCAAATTCTGTATTTTTCATTAGCTTATAAATTCCTTCCATACAATCCATTCCAATTTAATTTTACAGCATCATTATTACCTCCATCAATTCATCACCCTTTTGGAACCAATTATAATGGTGAAGACATTCTGAGTAGAGTCTTATATGCCGCACCCTCAGATGCCGAAATATCGACCGTAGTTGTAATTTCAGCAATTATAATTGGAGGTTTAGTAGGAATGTTTGCTGGTTATTTTGGCGGATGGGTTGATGAAGTATTAATGAGAATTACAGATGTATTCTTAGCTATACCCGGTTTAATATTGGTTATTGCTGTTGCAGTTCTTTTGGGATCTAGTTTTACTAGTGCTATGATTGGATTAATGATACCCTGGTGGGCTACATATGCAAGACTATTTAGAAGCCAAACTTTAGTAGTTAAAAATATGGGTTATGTTGATATGGCAAAATTAATGGGGTTTAGAAGTTTTAGAATAATTTTCAAACATGTGTTTCATAATGTTATAGACCCTATCCTATCTTATGCTGCGTTAGACTTTGGTAACGTTATTTTAACCTATGCAAGCTTAACCTTTTTAGGAATAGGACTTCAGGGTGTTAACCAGCCAGAATGGGGTGCAATGGTATCTGATGGTCTACAATACTTACCGCATGTGTGGTGGTGGTCTTTATTTCCCTCTATTATCATTTTAGTTTTAGTAGCATCATTCGTAATTTTGGGTGATAGATTACAAGATGTAATTGCAGGGAGGGTTACATATTGAAAGTCCTTGAAGTCAAAAATCTTTCAGTAGGGTATAAATCATTAGTAGGAAAATTCAGAGTATTACATAACGTAACCTTTAGTGTGGAGAGCGGAGAAATTATAGGAATTGTTGGAGAATCTGGGTCTGGTAAGTCTACTTTAGGGCATTCAATTATTAGATTATTACCACCAAATGCTTACTTTGAAGGCGGTGAGATTCTCTTTCAAGGAAAAGACATAACTAAAATTCCAGAGAAAGAAATGGTAAGCATAAGAGGTAATGGAATTTTCATGATATTCCAGAATCCGTTAAATAGCCTAAACCCAGTAAAAACTGTTGAATATCAACTTCTTGAAGCTGTAAGAGTTAAAGCAAGCAGAGATGGTAAAAATTTTGATGAGAAAGAAGCTAGAGAAATAATTTTAAATGCTGTAAAAGATGTTAGGTTACCAGATCCAGAAGAAATAATAAAGAAATATCCTCATCAACTATCTGGAGGGCAAGTTCAAAGAGTTGTAATTGCTATGGCTCTGATTTTAAGACCAAAGATATTAATTGCTGATGAACCAACTTCAGCATTAGACGTTACGATACAAGCACAAGTGGTAAAATTATTTAAACAGTTAAGAGAAGAGGAGGGAATTTCTATTCTTTTCATCTCTCACGATATATCTCTTGTTTACGCTATTGCTGACAGAATAATAGTAATGTATGCTGGAAGGATAATGGAGGATGGTAATATAGAGGAAGTTATCAAAAATCCAATGCATCCTTATACCCAAGGGTTAATAAGTAGTATTCCGACGATTTCAAAAAAAGAAGGGGAATTAAGAGTAATTGAGGGTAGTCCACCGTCATTTTTAGTTTTACCAACTGGGTGTAAGTTTCATCCTAGATGCAATAAAGTAATGGATATATGTAGAAATAAAGAACCAGAATTGAAAGAGATAAATAATAGAAGAGTAAGGTGTTGGTTATATGAATGAATTAATAAGAGTAGTAGGATTGAAGAAATATTTTATAGTAGGCAGCTATGGTATTTTAGATAAAATTTTAGGGAAAAAACCGGTTATAGTAAAGGCACTTGATGGTATTGATTTAGAAATTTATGAGAAAGAAACTTTAGGGGTTGTAGGGGAATCTGGTTCTGGAAAAACCACTTTAGGAAGAATTTTAGTAACTTTAGATAAGCCAACAGCTGGGGAAATATATTACAGAGGTAAAAAAGTAACTGACAAAAACATTAACGAGATAAGAAAGAAAATTTCAATGGTTTTCCAGAATCCTGCAAGTAGTATAGATCCCAAGATGAGAATATTTGACGTAGTTGCTGAACCTCTAAGAAAAGTAAGTTCAGATACTAAAAGAAAGTTAGTAAAGGAAGCACTAGAAAGTGTTGGTTTGGACTTTGATTATATAGCTGGAAAGTATCCAAAGGAATTATCTGGTGGACAGTTACAAAGGGTGGCAATAGCTAGGGCATTAATTACTGAACCAGAATTTATTGTATTAGATGAACCAACTTCAGCATTAGATGCTTCAGTTCAGTCGCAAATATTAAATCTTTTAGTAAAAATTCAGAAAGATAGAGGAATAACATACATGTTCATAACTCACAATATTCATGTTGCAAGGTATATATCAGATAGAATTGGAGTATTGTATGCTGGGAAATTAATGGAGATTGGTAGTTCTGAGGATATAATTTCTTCGCCAAAACATCCTTACACTCAAAGTTTAATTGCATCAGTACCATCATTAAAGAGAAGAGAACTACAACCACCAAGTGGAGAAGTACCCTCATTAATTAATCCCCCTAATGGTTGTAGATTTAACCCGAGATGTCCATTTGTAATGGAAATATGTAAAAAACGGGAACCACCATTATTCGAATATAACGGGAGAAAGGTAGCATGTTGGTTACTAAACCAACAGTTACAAAAACAGTAGTAAAAGGAACTATTCTAATTTTCATCTTCTCCTTATTTTTAGATTTTTACAAAGTATTTGATTTTATTTTATTTTTGGTAATTGTATATTCATTACTCTTCTTATACATAATCTGGAAAAGAATGCACACTTATGAGTTCGATGAGAGTGAAATAATAATAAAAACACCTTTTTCAAAGAAAAAGATTATGTACTCTACCATTGATGATGCATTCTTTTCTATAGGTTTTTTGGCTAAAAGGTTCCACTGCGGTTCAATATACTTAATATTGAAGGATAAAAAAGTGGAGATAATTAGAGATGTTCCAAACCCAGAGGAGGTTTTTGAAATACTGAAAAAGAAAGTTATATAGTTACGGCTTTAACTAAGCCTACTGGAGTATCAATTGGTAACTCCTTCTTAACACCAAGTTTATAAGATAACAGTTGAAGGGGAATAACATTAGCTATTGGAGAAAGATCTCTAGTAGTCTTTACACTCCTAAAATCACCCTCTGGGGAAATAGTTATTATTGGACTGCCCCTATCTTTTGCTAACTTAATAACTTTGTTATATAAATCCTCTGCTTGCTCTTCAGCAGGCTTTATAACTAGTATTGGATAACCCTTATTGGCTAAAACAATTGGACCATGAAGAAGTTCTCCTAATTGAACACCTTCAGCATGGGTTAGTGAAGCCTCCTTAAACTTTAAAGCTCCCTCAAGGGCAATTGGATAATTGATACCACTACTAGCAACATAAAGACTCTCTTTATCAATCAAATTAACTAACTCCTCAGCCCTTTTCTCCATATAGGGTAATGAGTCTAAAACCAATTTCGATAATCTTTGTATTTCATTCTTATCATGATCTATGTCTTTCTTATCAATTTTACCTAGTTGATAAGATACATAATCAGATAAAATTTTTAGAACCACAATAGTAGAAGTGAAGGTCTTTGTAGCTGGTACAGCAAGTTCCGGTCCGGCAGTTATTGGTAAATAAACATTTGATTCTAAAGCTAATCTAGAGCCTACAGAGTTAGTAATACCCAAAATTACAGCACCCCTCTGCTTTGCAAGTTTAACACTCCTTATTACATCTGAAGTTTCCCCACTCTGACTAATTGCAATAACCACAGTCCCAGTTGTAATATTATCTAGTGCGTAATAAGGAAATTCAGCTGCACTCACAACGTTTAAACTAACATCATGAAGGTAATAGGAAGAAATATAGCCAGCATGCAAACTACTACCATTAGCAATAATGTAAACCTTTCTAGCATTTGCAATTATCATTGAAGCTAAAGATAAGTACTTTTCCATGAGTGAATTTACAGAATTTATTAACGAGAAAGGAATATCATAAATTTCTTTTAGCATAAAGTGTGAAAAACCTCCCTTATCCGCAATCTCTTCCTTATACTTAACCCTCTTTAATTCACCATCTACTTCACCTTGGGTGTTAAATATCTTAAAACTATCTGGAGATAATATTACATAAGTATTCTCCGGGACAATGATAGCGTTTTCCGCAAAACCAGTTAAAGAGGGTAAATCACTTGAAATAAAGAAACATCCATTAGAAATACCAATATATAATCCTTGACCAGCATTTACTGCAAATATCTTTTCAACACCCTTAACTATGAAAGCAAAGGAATATAAACCCCTAACTACATTCCAGATACCCTTTAACTTCTCCTCATAATTTCCTTCCAGATAATGTGGTAAAACTTCAGTATCAGTAGTAGTAACAAATTTATGTCCCTCCCTCTCCAATTTTTCCCTTAATATCTCATAATCATATAAAATACCATCCATAACCAGTCCAATTTCCCCTTTACAATCAGTTATCGGATGTGCATTATTTAATGTTGGCCATCCCCTACTTGCGTACCTAGTATGACCTAAGGCAACTTTAGACTTATCATTAACCTTAATTTCACTCTTAGCAATATTACCCAACATCTTAATTACTTCTAATGAGGAGTCCTTTTCATAAACAATACCCGCACTATCATATCCCCTATAAATGAGCCTTTTTAAACCAATATTAATAATAGAAACATCCCTAGGATTTTTACATATAAATCCAAAAATCCCTCCCATATGTTTTATACCCTCCTAACTTTAATAAACCTTAATGGAGTTAAAAATAACAAACGCTAGAATCATAACACCTTATAAGGAAATTGAAAGTGGTAGTGTAATAATTAAAGATGGGATAATTAGTGAAATATTAGAGGAAAGGACTGACGGAGAAGACTTCGAGAGAATGCTCTTACTTCCAGGGTTTGTTGATATTCATACTCACGGAATTGGTGGATATGATTATACATCATGGGATAATGAAGAGGATTTCATAAAAAACGCTATAGGGATGAAAAAGAAACTGATCCAACACGGTGTAACAACTTTCTTACCTACAACAGTTACAATGCCTAGGGAAAGTCTGTTGGAGGCTTGTAAGGCTATATCACAGACAGATATTTTAGGACTTCACTTAGAAGGTCCTTATATAAGTGAAAAACATGCTGGTGCACAAGATGTAAGATATATAAGAAATCCAGATAAGAATGAAGTGTTGGAGTGTGTCAGAGAGAGTAATAGTAAAGTAATAACAATAACTTATTCTCCCGAAAAAGATCTGGATTTTATCCCATTTCTGTTAAGTTTAGGAATTTACCCTTCAATAGGACATACAGATGCTGATTATGAGACAGCAGTTAGAGCATTCCTCTTAGGTGCTAATAGGGTTACACATTTATTTAATGCAATGAGGGTATTTCATCATAGAGATCCAGGTGTAATTTTAGCTAGTATTAATTTTTCTCCATTTATTGAAATAATTCCAGACTTTATACACGTTAACAAGGAGGTAATAAGGTTTTTAACTAAAATAGTTGATATAAAAAGAATTGTTGCAGTAACAGATTCTATAATAGCTACTGATCTTCAAGACGGTACTTATACTTTGGGTAAAATGAGGTTAAGGGTTGAAAATGGTATTGCAAGGACTGAGAATGGAAAATTGGCCGGGAGTACTTTAACAATGGATAAGGCATTTAAAAATTTATCAAGTATTATAGGAATAAGGGAGGCTTCACTCATATGTTCATATAATCCAGCAAGAGCAATAGGACTTAGTGACAGAGGGATTATTGAAAAGGGGAAGAGGGCTGACTTAATCTTAATGGATGAAAAGTTGAATGTTAAAAAAGTATTTATAAACGGAGAGGAGATTTTTTCTAGCAATTAGACAAATGAAGTGTTTTGACTGAGATTATAATCCTTAATATTTTCTAAAGTTAACTCTTACATTTCTTCATCTGAGTTGTAAAAACTTGGAAAGGACATAAAGTTATTCAAACAATTAAGTAATGTTTTTTACTTAGTTAAAGGAAATTCTTTAATACGAACATTTTAAAAATACTTCTGATGGAGACATTTTTATTGGCTAAAAAAGAGTTTGAAAAAGAATTCGGTTCTAAATTTCTTGATACTGAAGAAATTATAGATGAATATTCGAAAGCTCCTTACTTAGTTTCACCCATCCTTTCAAAAATGGGTAAAAGAATTTTAGGTGCTGTAATAGCTGAAGATGAGAATGACATTGAATATACAATTAAAGTTTGTAATAAATATCGTATTCCCTTATTAGCTAGAGGTTCTGGAACTTCAACAATTGGTCAAGTTTTACCTATTTTTCCTTCAATAGTTATTGATATTCAGAAACTGAATAAAATATTAGAACTTAATAATAACTCTTTAAAAATATCTCCGGGAGTCAAGGTTCTACAAGCACTTAATTACTTAAGAAAACGGGGAAAAGAATTAAGAGTATATCCCAGTAGTTTTTATATATCTACTTTAGGAGGTTACATTGCCGGTGGAGATGTAGGAATAGGATCTTATCAGTTTGGCTATCACTTTCACGGTAATGGAATTAAGCGTGTAAAAATAGTAGCTCCTAATGGATCTCAAGAACTTACTGGAGACATGACTTTAGCCGTTGCTCAAGCAGCTGGAACTACTGGAATTATAACTGAGGCTGAAGTAGCTGTAATTGATTATGAAGACTGGAAAGATCAATTAGTACGATTCAATAACGTTAATGAAGTGGTTAACTTCTTAAAAGATCTTGAAAAAGAAAGACCTAGTATAAGAAGAATTACTGTAGAAGACGAGGAGACTTTGGCTTTAGTCTCTCAAGGAAGAGTTAAGCCAGGAAAGTGGAATGTTATATTAGCAAGCACTAAGAGTTTCGGAGAAGAGGTAAATATGAGGTTTTTAGACGAATTAGCATTTGCAGCAATTTATGTAACCATGAGCAAATTAACTAGATTTCCAAACTATTTTTATGAGGTAAGATTACTTCCTCTAAATAGTTTTCTAAGTGTTGTAAGTCAAATAAAGAGAGCTCTAGGTTCTAACGTATTAATTCACGGTGATGTTATGACTTTGAGAGGTGAAACAATAATCTACACTGTATTCATGTCAGATAAAAGCAATTTCGAATTAATAGATTCGATAATGATAAAGGAAGGTATACCATTTGAAATACATTCCCTAGTAGTAAATGATAGAGTTGATGAGGAATATAGACTAGAATTAATGAAGAAATTAAAGAAAATGGTTGATCCGCATGATATTCTAAACCCAGGGAAGCTGAGAATATGATTTTGAAGACTCTAATTGACGTAATTGATATCTTAGAATCTAAAAACCCGTTAGAAATGATTAGAAAGAGACTAGAAAATAAGGTTGAATATGAGGAAATTACAGTAGGGGAGGTTCCTTATATTAAAGTCTTATATAAAGGCGGAGGGAAGGATAAGATTGAAATTTTAGGAAGACTAGGAGCTATTCAAATGGTTGGTACTAGTAAGGGTTTAGTTTCTGATGCTGATGGTGCTATTATCACATTAACTACACTCTTTGAACTTCTTGACCTAATGGATAAAGGAGTTGCCTTTAACATTGACATATTATTTGTTACAAATTTAGCTACAAAGGCTAAATTAATCCCTCATAAACCATTTGACTTTATGGTCCCCTTAATGGGATTAGATGATGCATTAAAGATCGAAGTAGATCCTACAGCTTCATTTATATTATCTATAGATTCTACCAAGGGGAACAGGTTAGCAAAATACAATGATTTTGCACTAACGCATGTTGTTAAAGATGGTTATATATTAAAATTGCACGATAACGTTATTGACATCTATAATAGAGTAACGGAACATGAAATTTATATGGTACCCCTTACTACTGGTGATCTTACACCTTTAGACTATAATGTGTATCACATTAGTACTTTAATTTCCCCTTGGTTATATACTTCATCACCAGTTGTAGGATTAGCAACTGTTTCTAAACAAGTGATACCGGGGTATGAGACTGGAGTTCAAAATCTAACAATGTTTGAGCATGCATCTAGATTTTGTGTTGAACTTATAAAATATTTAGAAAAGGGCGGAAAAGTATACGACGAAAACGAGTTAATGGAATTAGAAAGTAAATTGGGTAAATCGAATTTAATTAAGGCTAAGAGAGTGTAAGGTAATGATTGTTTCACTATTAAGAGATTTAATAGAAATTCAAACGGTAAATCCACCGGGAAAAGATTATGAAACAATTGTAAACTATTTGAAGGATTTATTTTCTGGATTAGGGTTTAAAACCGAACTTATAACTATACCGGAGGAATACATTGATAAAAATTATATTTATTCTCCTCAACATAAAGGACATAAAAGAGTTATACTGATTGTAAAAAATTCTAGAGAACCATTACTTCATTTCAACTTTCATTACGATGTAGTTCCGCCTGGAGATAATTGGATAACAGAACCGTTTAAACTAAAGATAATTGATAACAAAGCATTTGGTAGGGGAACGTCAGATATGAAAGGAGCTATAGTTAGCTTATATTTAGCTTTATCAAGGTTCAATGAGACACCAATAGAGATCGCCTTTGTTCCCGATGAGGAGAGTGGAGGAATTGGTTCTAAATATTTAACAGAAGAAATCGGAATTAAACCTAAGGAGGTAATATTTGGAGAACCTAGCTTCCCAAATATCTACATAGGGCACTACGGTATAATAAGAGGTGTTATAAAAGTTTTTGGAAAGCAAGTCCATGCAAGCATGGCGAATGAAGGTGTAAATGCATTTCTTGAAGCATCAAAGTTTGCCCTCAAATTAAATGAAGAATTAAGTAAGAAATATAATATTAATTTGGGCGGATATACTATAAATTCTTCTAATAATGATGGAATAGTACCAGGATTTTTTGCCTTTAGTTATTATAGGGCTATTTCACCTAATGAAGAAAAGCTTTTTGATAAAGAGATTGTTGACACAGTTTCCAAAGAGTTGGGAATAAATTATGAATTCGAAATAAAATCTACAATACCAGGATATGTTTCTAAAGAATCAGATTTAACTAAGCAACTAAAGTATTGTGTTAAATCTGTTTTAAATATAAACCCAGAAAAGTTAGTCAGCAGTCTAAGATATGATGCAATATTCTATAAAGATTCTGTTTCAGTGAATTTTGGTCCTGGAGATCCCAAACAAGCACATATAGTGAATGAATATATAGAACTAAAAAACATTGAAAAAACCAGTTTAGTCTATGAGTGTTTATTGAGGGAAAAGATAAAAAGTTTTAAAAATACGTGATATGAGAATAAGATGAAATTAAAAAATTTTTAAGAAGTAAGTAAAAAAGTTTATTAATTGGAATTGGCTAATAACCCGTTAGAATGAAGAAACTATACAAGATTAACTTTTCAATATTACATGAAGGTTGCTGGACCAGTAACGTTAAGGATAAAGTAGTTACATTGAATATCTCAAAATACAATAATAATAAGATAAAAGTTAGTATAATATCGCCTCGACTATTAATAAAAGATCTAGAGAAATCTGAGAATGTATATGATATATTAAAGTATAGGAAGATTAAGGGAGGTTATATTATTGATTTTCTTGAGGAAATAAGTAGTACCGTATCTGGGTATTTATTATCTGACGACAACGTCTTATATCATAAAAATATTGTAAGACAGAAATTAGAAAAATGGGAAATAATATCGCTAGGTAAATCTGTTACCAATAAATTAACTGAAAAATTTAATATTAGTAGTATTTCAATTAATGAAATAAAACCCTCAGATATACTATACTATGGTCTAACTGAAAAGGAGTTATTAGTTCTCAAAAATGCGATTTCGATGGGCTATTTTAACTATCCCAGAGCAGTAAAGGCTAATGAGATAGCTAAAAAATTAGGAATAAGCAAGCAAGATTTCCTTTATCATTTAAGAAATTCAATTAATAAATTAGTCTCCTCAATTGATTTTGATTAACTTTTCGAAAAGTATTTATTACCTCTTATACTTAAATAACATCGTATATAGCAAATGACAATCCCTACTATTCTTATAAACTTTTCTTTTAACCCCGTTAAAAGAATGAACAAAAATGATAGGAAGATTCTAAGGTAAAAAAGGAAAAATCTTGATACTGTTTTTAATTATATGATGGAAGATAAAAAGAGTGATTTACAAAAATCAGAACTTAGAAGAGAAGTATTAGGAACTTGGTTAGTTGCAAGTTATGGTATAGCAGCCAATGCACCAATAGCTGTAGCAACACTCTATTTTGTGGGTTTAGCTGGACTAGTTGGTGGGGCAATGCCACTTACAGTTCTTCTCTCATATTTAATTTATGCTACTACCTTAGTGGTAATTTATGAGTGGAGTAAGGAGATTGCAGCCTCTTACGGATATGTCGCTATGATAAAAAAGGGTCTTAATAGTAGCTTAGCAGCATTTACTGTGGGTTACGGATATATTTACCAATATCTTATTGCTGGTGCAGCGGGATTCGGGGTATTAGGGTTAGCCTCGTTCATTTATCTAATCTCTCCTAGTATACAGTCATCAATGCCTTGGTTATGGGCTTTAATTGTAGTTGTAGTCACGGCAGAAATCACACTAATAATGTGGCTTGGAGTAAAACCTGGTGGGATTCTCAATCTTATTATAGGTTTAATATCAATAGGTTTCCTAATAATAACTTCACTATATTTAATTATAATAGCAGGTCCTAAGAATACTATCTATCCCTTTACTGCAGTCCCAGTTAATAACAACTGGGCTTTAGTACTAACTGCAATGATATTCGGGGTAACTACATTTGGTGGAGCTACGACACCAATAGGAGTTGCAGAAGAAGCTAAAATACCTAAGAAAACTTTACCTAGAGCACTTCTCCTAACTTTTGCTCTTTTAGGAGTCGGTTTAATTCTTAATTCTTATGCTCAAACGGTAGTCTATGGAATAAACAATATGTTTAATTATGCTAATCTACCTGATCCAATGATCATAATATATAATAAATATTTTAACCCCGTCATAGTTGGTCTTCTCATATTCTTAGTAGCATTTATGTTTAATTCCTCTGCTTTAGCATTTGCCACAAGTGGTAGTAGAATGATATTTGGAATGGCTAGAGATGGAATACTTTATCCTAGAATTTTCTCTAGAACTAATCATTATGGTGTACCAGGGAATGCTATAATACTAACTGGTATAATCACTGGTGCAGTTAGCCTTATTAGCGGATATATTTTAGGGCCACTTGAAGCCAGTATATTCTTGATAACCTTCGGTTCATTTTATGTAGCTTTAGGACATTTATTTGCTGCAATCGGGCTAATAACACACAAGATAAAGTTAAGAAAGGCAGATATAGTAAAACACATAGTAGTACCATTAATTTCCATAGGATTATATTTAGCAGTAATATATTTTGGTACTTATCCAGCTCCAGCATTTCCTCTTAATATAGCAGTATATGCAGCATGGGGCGTTCTATTACTTCACATAATTGGATATTACATGTTAAGAATGAGAAACCCAGAGAAAATAAGACATTTTGGGGATTATAGCCTATAGAAGTTATTTAGCTTCTTTTTTAATAAATAATTGATTAACATAAAAAATTGAGAAACTGCAATTTGTATTATCAAAACCCTAGTTCTCTAATTATCAACTAAGTCATTAAAAAGTGTAAAGAAGTCACCTATAATTATGGTGTTTCTAATTTAAACCAAATGAAAAATTACTCGATACTAACTATTTCTTCAGCTTGTACACTTATTTCTTTCTTTGTAGAATCTTTTATGTAAACTAAAGTACCGTTAGCTTTAGAGTACACCCTATTATTTCCAAT
Source organism: Sulfurisphaera ohwakuensis (assembly GCF_009729055.1). Taxonomy (GTDB): domain Archaea; phylum Thermoproteota; class Thermoprotei_A; order Sulfolobales; family Sulfolobaceae; genus Sulfurisphaera; species Sulfurisphaera ohwakuensis. The sequence goes on from NZ_CP045484.1 coordinate 2,513,045, forward strand.
AATCTCTATTGGATAAGGAGGTAAAAGATACTCTTTCAGTCCCACTATATTTCTCCCTTTAGGCAAAATTATCACAATCTCTGCCTCAAGCTCCTTTAATTTTACCTTAATATCACCTTTTCCTAGTTCACCAGAAAACACTTTATAATAAATTGCTTCTTTATCGGTTTTGTAGACCTCTTCAATTTCTTTCTCATTCACATTAAAGAAAGCTATTGCATCATACCCTTTAACCTTACTTCTAATTTTTAGTAGAACATCATCTTTTAAGGGGTTTTTAAACAGCAGATCCGGCGTAATAGTACCTGGTTCATCTACTCTAACTATTTCCCCATTTGGTAACAATACTGACTTAAGTAGCTCAACGTTTGTTCTTTCTGGATGCCTATCAGTAATATATATTGGACCTCCACTGAAAATCCTTGCTATTAGATGTATTTTAGCATATGGGTCGTATGAGATGAACATATCATAGTCTGGGTAAGCTATTTGAGAAGTTAGTAAGGAATTATATGCGTCGAAGAGTATGTGTAACTTAGCTCCTTCTTTCCAAAAGGGGACATAATCAATAGAGTTTCTCATAATATTACTATACAAATAATTACAATAATTTTCAGGAGTCATAGACATACAATTTATTATATCTAACCCAAAGACACTTTGAAGGGAAAACTGGATATTTCTAGCTACAATACCTATAGGCAATCCTTCATATATAGCATGAATAGCCCATTGATTATCTACCTTAACGAAATCGAAACCTTCTCTCATAATATGACCGTCAAACTCCTTGTAAAAGTGAAGAGAATCTTCTAGTGATGAGGCTGGCGGAACATAACTATTAAGGAATTTACTGAAATGACCGGTAACATTGTATGTTTTTAAAAAGTTTTGTGTTAACCCTCCCCAATGACCGTTTATAGTATGCCATAAGCCTACATACTTAATTCCTAATGCTCTTAAAGATTCTATGAGCTTTTTAAACCCGCTAGGAAATTTCTTACTATCTGGATTTAAGGAATTTAAAGCCCTATCAGTTTGATCTTGCCAACCATCATCTATCAAAACCCAGCTTAGTTTTACACCCCTGTCAATTATACCCTTTACCGTTTTCAACAAATTCTCCTCATTTAGATCTTTAGTTAGGAAAGCATTCCAACTACACCAGCCCAATCCATTTAACAATTTCTGGGGAACTCCCTTTTGTTCTCGCAGTTTAAATGTTAGTAAATGTTTAGAGGCTATTTCAAATGAAGATCTTATAGCCTCATAAGGATCTTTTGAAATTCCAATTGATAAGAAATAACTTTCCGGAATTATATCAGTGACTAACCCAGTATAAATTATGACTTTGTCAGATGATAAATAAGCTGTTACATAGTTATTTGAAAGAGATAGTATGGCTTCATATTTTCCATTTTCTTCAGCTAATACAAAGACAGAATAGGCTGGAATAATCCCGACAACTGGATAAATCCAGCAAGGATAAGTTCTTAAGTAACTTTCATGATCTAGATTCTCTAATTTATAATTCACTTCCCTAGGGGGATCTGTTACTGGTTCCGTGTCTATAGCAAGTGAATTATAATAACTAAAGGCTTTACTATAAGTTTCAGCATAGATTTGTTGAGTTGTAAATGACAGTATGTTATTAGTATTAATATCTAATTTCACCTCTATAGGAAACTTAGATAGTCTAACAAAGGACTTAACCTCTACGCTCAATAATTTACCTTCATCATATTCTTTAGTGTGTAACTTCACTAACGCAATGTTCTCACAATTTCCTTTTTCATCACACTTATATTTCTTCCCATTTTCGTCATATAGCCAAATCATCTTGGTATATATAATAGCAAAGATAATTATTAAGATAAGCAATCTTGATTTATGTTATGACAATTTGTAATAACATTTCTTCTAACCACTTATTCTTTTCTTGTATATTGCTATAATTAAAATTGTGTAGTTGTTAATTTTGAACTTTATTTATTGATTTTATACTCACAAGTAATACTTAATATACAAAAATTGATAGTTTAACCTTACCCTTTCTTACAATTTTTTAAATCTATATGATGGAATTCCCTTTACATTTACGTGCGTAGTGAAAACCCTACCGCTTAAAGGTTCGTCTTCTTTACTTGCAGTGGTTATGAATAACCTATTCATTTCATGCGTACCAAATGTGACTGAAGTAACATAAGTCACTGGAAGCTTTATTTCAAAAACTTTTTCTCCACGTGATGACCACCTACTAACTTTTCCTCCACCCCAATGGGCTATCCATAAATATCCTTCCTCATCTATCGTCATACCGTCTGGATTACCCGGTTCTCCATTAAAGTCAATCAAAACTCTTTTATTGTATATCTCTCCCTTGTCAAGGTCAAAATCAAAAGCATAAACTTTCCTTATCGGGCTATCTATTAAGTACATGACATCATTATCTGGACTCCATCCTAAGCCATTAGAAACAGTTAAGCCAGATAAAATTTTAGTTATATTACTTTTTTCAAATTTATATAAGTTACCAGTAGGGCCAGATTTCTTCATATTCATTGTACCTGCCCAATATCTTCCTAGAGCATCGCATTTTCCATCATTAAATCTATTCTCCTCGTACTCAACTTCTACTTCCCCTATTTTATTTACATTTTTTGTTCTGAAATTTATAATATAAAAACCGTGCCTTATCGTAGCTATAATTTCATCTTTTGAAATAATACATAATGAGGAAACCAAATCTGGAGTTACATATTCATTTTCTGAATTACTATCTAGGTCTTTAATCAAAATTTTCTTTCCTTCAATATCTACCCAAAAAAGTTTATTTAACTGTATATCATAAACAGGTCCTTCTCCTAATTTTGCTTTATATATACTTAATGCTTCCACACTCATATTATTCACTAATTACTAGAGTTTTAAAGTTTTTAATAAGATGTACGTAACATTATAAAAAAGAGATTCAGATTTTGTATTGCAATACATTAGAAAATATCTAATCATTAATTTGTAACCCTATTGTAAACACGAAAATTATCTTTAAAAAATTATACAGCTCCAGAAGTAATTTCTTCTGGATCTGGTTTTCTGCTTATTATCCTTCCTCCATCTATAATTATCTCGGTTCCAGTTATGAATGTATTATAGTCTGATGCTAGAAAAGCTAACAAGTTAGCAACTTCTTGAGGTCTGCCCATTCTTCCCAGAAGTGTCGCAGCATTTTTATCCAACTTCTCTGGGACTTTTTCACCTTTAGTATATATTGGTCCTGGGACAACAGCAATAACCTGAATTCCATATTTTCCTAAATCTACAGCAAGACTTTTAGTCATAGCTATTAGACCCCCCTTAACTGTAACATAAGGTAAGGATTCCGGCAATGGGTAGTGAGCTTGTATAGCAGCTATGTTTATTATTTTACCTTTAATACTATTCTTTATCATAAGTTCGGCTGCCATTTTTGAAAGTAACATAGGGGCAGTAAGTACTAAAGATATCATCTTATCCCACTCTTCCAATATAACATTAAGTATAGAATATCTGGAATTAGTTGAAGCATTATTAATTAAACAATCTATAGTTGCTATTTCCTTTTTATACCACTCTATAAATGAGAGGAGTTGTTCCCTAGAAGTTAAATCTACTTTAACAAATTGAATACTATTGTTCTCTTTTTTGACTGATTCAATATTTCTCCCTAAAGCTATTACTTTTGCACCAAGTTCAGCAAATAGTTTTGCTGTGGCTAATCCTATTCCGTGAGTACCTCCAGTAATTAGACATGTTTTACCTTTGAGAGATATTTCCATGGCTATCGTGAAATAAAAGAGCTAATTAGATATTAATATCTTTATTATAATGTATACGCATCAAAATATTATGAGACATAAATTTATCATAAAAACGAATTATGCAAATATTATCTAATATCTATTTAATCAGTATAATAACTAAAAGATTTAATCAATAATATTTAACATTTACAATCATTGTATACCATTAAACTTTATATATGTAAATGTATACAATAATATTTGAGGAATTACTATGATAATTCCCTAAGAAGAGGTGGTAAAAAGATTAGATAACGCTAAAGTTATGAGACTACATATTTTAGCAACTATTATAGATGCACTAGGGGGATTCCTATTTAGATATGATACTGGAATAATAGGGAGTGTGCTTGTATACGTTACACCTCTTTTTCATTTAACGCCACCAGAAGTTGTAATATTAACAGCTGGAACATCATTATTAGCAAGCATCGGTGCACTTGCGGCAGGACCTATAACTGATAAATATGGAAGAAAATCACTACTAGTTGCAGATGGTGCGATGTATGCTGTATTCGCTCTGCTATCTGCGATAGCTACAAACTCATTTCTCCTCATTTTACGTAGAAGTTTAGTAGGTTTCGCTATAGGATACAGTATATTAGAAGTAAACTGATGCAATACTACAAGAAATTATCGAATCTCATGACTGTTTGAGAACACACCCCCAATATTAAAGATAAGGAAAAAATCTCATCTTGTTATAACCCCTTGAGTAAATAAAGGGGGGCTAAAACGAGTACCAACAGGAAGAAAATCTACGCCTTATATAAGTAAAGAAATTAATGACAATTATAGATTACATTATACGAGTAACATTAGCTAATGTATACAGTTAAGTATATATACTTTTTTACAAGATTATATATTATGCCACATTTTCTAATTCACAACAAGCAAGACAATGTATGAGTAGCTGTAGTGGATATAAAGGCTGGAGAAGAGGTTGAAGGAGTTTATATCGAGGATATGGCAATAGGTCCTAGAATTAAGGCTCTTAATGATATACCATTAGGTCATAAAATTGCATCAACTAATATAAAGAAGGGCGATGTCGCTATTAAATATGGAAGACCTATAGGGATTGCTATATCCGATATTAAAGTTGGTGAGCACGTTCATATACATAATATAAAATCGATTAGGTGGGGGAATTTAAAGAGGTGATTTAAATGGAAAAGGTTACTATTAAAGGTTATATTAGAGAAAATGGGAGTGTTGGAATAAGGAACCATGTTGCAATAATACCGGTTGACGATTTATCAAATAGTGCAGCTGTAGCAGTTTCAAGAATTATTAGGGGTACGATTGCTTTGCCTCATCCTTATGGTAGGTTACAATTTGGGAAAGATTTAGATTTACTCTTCCACATATTGTCTGGGACTGGAGCAAATCCGAATGTTGCTGGAGCTATTGTTATTGGAATTGAGGATAACTGGGCTCATAAAGTTGCTGACAAAATTGCTGAAACCGGTAAACCAGTGGAAGTTTTTCCGATTGAAGGAAATGGAGATTTAAGGGTAATCGAAAAAGCATCTAGAAAAGCCAAAGAATTCGTCCAATATGCTAGCGAAAAACAAAGGACAGAAGTTGACTTATCATCAATTGTTGTAAGTATAAAGTGTGGAGAGAGTGATACAACATCTGGTTTAGCATCAAATCCCGCAACAGGCTATGCTGTGGATAGACTAATTGATTATGAGGCTACCGTTCTATTTGGCGAGACTTCAGAGTTAACTGGAGCCGAGGACATAGTAGCTAATAGGATTCCAGATCCAGCATTAAGAGAGAAATTTATGAAGATTTATAAAGAATATGTTAGCTTTATTGAGTCTCAAGGAGCTTCCGGTATAAAAACCTTTCCATCAAAAATTAAGCATAGTCCACACTACTTATGGAAAAGTAAGGCTCTCCTTATCACTCGCTAGCATCAAATGGTTTATTATAATACAGCACAGCCCAAGTAATAACAGCTAATTTCCTTGCACAGGCAACAATCAACTTCTTACCCTTCAACTTTCCCTTATGCTCTTCATAAAAACGCTTGATAACAGGATTAACCCTAATAGCAGTTAAAGCTGCAAGATAGAAAGCTCTCCTCAAAACAGCATCACCCCTCTTAGAAATACCCTTAGAAACAACACTCTTACCACTAGACTCAATAACTGGGTCAAGACCACAATAAGCAACAAACCTCTTCCTATCACTAAAGCGCCTAATATCACCAACCCTAGCCAAAATTATACAACCCAAGGTTTTACCAATACCAGGAATGGTGAAAATCAAACTATCCTTGGGAACAAGATCCTCAAGTTTCTCCTCAATCTCCCTCTTCCTAACCTCAAGTCTCTCCAACTCCTCCAAAAGAAACCTAACCTCAGCCAAGACAATACTATCCCCACCCCTCAAAACCTCCTCTAAGTTCTTCTTGGACAAACTATCCTTATAGCCCAAAAGTATCAAATCCCTCCTCAACCTATTCTTAACCCTAGCAATACTCCTAGTAACAAAATCCCATTGGCTAGTTAACTCCCTAGCATCACTTGTTGTAAACTCACTACCCATACTTACAACTAGTTCAGCAAGCTTTTTAGCATCATTCTTATCACTCTTCTTACCCCTAAAATCCTTGAACTTCTTGAGTATGAAGGGATTAATAATCCTAACGTCATACTCTCCCATCAAGTACTTTGCTAGGTTAATGTGGTAAATTCCAGTACTTTCAATACCCACTTTACAACCCTTAGGCAAGATCTTAATTATCTCCTCATAACCTTGCCTATCATTAGGAAACTCGTAGTATTTGCCTTGGAAATATACTACTAATTTATCTTTTGATACGTCTATTCCTGCGACTGGGGCCTCCATGTATACTCACCCTTATGTTTTATTCGGGCTTTTTGCCCAACTTCCGGTCCGAATTGGAGGAGGCCAAGCTCACCGACGGGCTTCAAGCCCAAGGAAGTCAACGGCCTACACCCCAGTCAGATCTGTATTACACAGATCTGACTAATATGTTTTATATAAGTTGATCTATTAGGCTCTCAGCCTACAGAAGGAAACATTAAAGGCGGTTTATCTACTATTGAAGAAAAGGCTTTAGGGAATATACAGAAACTTGGCACAAAACCAATCACATGTGTATTGGACTACTTAGATCCCCTTCCTTCTGGATCATCTCGCTTATGTTTCGTAAATACGTCTTCTGCTGCAGCTGAAGCAGTAACGTTATTTGCAGCAAAAGGTTCTGTTCTTCATTTATTCACGACTGGACAAGGAAATGTTGTTGGTCATCCTATTATTCCGGTAATAAAAATATCGGCAAATCCTAAAACTGTAACAACAATGGCGGAACATATAGATGTTGATGTCTCAGACTTGCTTCAACTTAAGGTTTCATTAAAAGAGGCTGGAGAAAGAATATTTAATTATGCTTTAAGGGTAATGAATGGAAGATTAACATCAGCAGAAGTACTTCAGCATGATGAGTTTTCTCCTATAAAACTATACATAAGTGCGTAAAAAATGAAGGTTTCTATTTTACCAGCATCAATACCTTATATAGATAATCCAATGCCAGAATGGGTTGATGAGTGGGGAGTACAATTATTTACAAAAGTTAACATAAGTAATTATGTTGGCTATGGTGAGGTTCTAATAGCTGGCAGTGGTATTATCTCAGCTTATATCGGTGTTTTTGAGGATTTAATTATTCCTTATTTAGAAAATGTAGAAGTTGTCTCAATAAATGAGGTAGTTGAAAAGTTAGAGAAAATGCTATATTCTGCGGGACTATGTAGTGTAACCTTAGGTTCTATTGGTGGGGTTGAAACTGCATTATGGCATGCTTTTTCAAAGATGAGGAATATGAAAATTTATGAGTTCTTTGGAGGTAAAGTAAGAGATTATATTCCGGTTTACGCTAGTTTTCCCAGATACAAGAGGATTAATGATATTATAAATGCAGTTAAAGTTGCAATTGATAGGGGCTTTACTCTTGTAAAGCTACATCAACAACCTCAGATGATCGAAGATGCTTTGAAGAAAATTAGAGAGATTTTTGGTTTTGAAATTAAGATAGCCATTGATTTTAATTCTGCTTTTGATTACTCATCGGCATTATCATTTTTAAACAAGATCCACCGTTATGAGATTGAATGGTATGAGGAACCGATTTATCCTCCAAATGATTATGATAATTTAAAGCGTTTAGCAGAAAAATTCCCAATATCTGCTGGGGAGAATGAGTATACTATTCATAACTTTAGGAAGTTAATTGAAAGTGGGGTTGAGTATGTGCAACCGGATATTTCTAAAATTGGCGGTTACTTGAAGATGATTAAAGTTATTGATTTAGCTGAGAGTTACGGAGTAAAAATCATCCCACATTTAAGGCCTCAGAGGTCTGGAATAGCACTATTCCACACTCTACAACTTGCGTTAGCTAAGAGGAATATAGTTAAAGTTGAGTTTCCGTTAGCGCAAATTCCTTCAGAACTGTTTAACGCTGAGTTCAAAATAAATAATGGTTTAGTTAAGGTTCCAGAGGATGTTTCATTAAATGAGGAAATATTACGCGAAAAATATAATTTCACTAGAAAACTGAGGATTTTGAAATTTGCTGATCTGGCAACATAATCTTAAATACTTTTTTTCCTAGTTAATTATCGTGTCTTTATCACAATTGGCATACGAAAAGATCTTGAATTTAATTATAAACGGCAAGTATAAACCAGGGAATTTGCTTAAGGAAGATGAATTGGCAAATACTCTTAATATTAGTAGAACACCAGTTAGAGAAGCTTTAGCTAGATTAGAGAGGGATGGTATTATAATAAAATCTGGGAAGTCGTATTCTGTTATTCCTTTATCAGCAGAAGATATAATTCAAATTTATGAAATTAGGATTCCTTTAGAGGCTGAAGCAAGTAAGTTAGCTTCTATTAGGGGTACTGAGGAGGAGTTAAAGAAAATGCTAGACATCATAGAGGAGATAAAAAGAGTGAAGGAAGATGCTGAGCCTTTGACTTTAGCTGAACTTAATGGAAAACTTCATAGAACTATAAGTGAAGCTTCTCATAATAAATTTCTGGTTGATATATTAGAGAATATAAGATTAAAATTAAAAATAGTTAGGGTAACACTTTTTACTAGTTTTCAGAGGAGAGAGGAAGAATTAAGAGAACACAGCGAAATTGTTACGTCTATTATAGAGAGGAATCCCGATAAAGCTTATCAACTTATGAAGGAGCATGAACTAAATGTTCTAGAATATGTAAAAAAGAACATTTTACCAATACTCTTTAGATGAGTTACTTTAACCGTCTCGGTAGGATATATCTTACTGTATACATTAAACTTCTCCTTTTAAAATTTCCTCTGACTTGTTTTCTACTTATTAACATTTTAGTCTATAATTAGAATGTTAATGAAATTTTGTTAATTAATAAATCTTATAAAGTAATAGTTATCTTATTTATGATAAGATTCGTTATTGGGAAAGATAATCTCTTTCAATTAAAGCATTTAAAGGAAGAGGCTTAAGGGAATTTAAGCTAACGAAAGCGTTTCCATACTCTACAAATATAAATCTTTCTCTTAAAGTCTAATGAGGTAAATTATAAATAGCAGTTATTCTACTTTCCTTTGGTAATACAAGACTTTCAGTACTACCGATAAAGTTTTTAATTTACCACATAATTGATTAAAAAGTATGAAGAACGAGAAGGAACTAGAAGTTGCAAGGAGCGAATTCATCAAGGCATTCAACCACCTAGTTGGAATACTTAGAATGAAGGGACTCAAAAGAAAAGTAGCACTAGGCCTAACACTCATGACACTAATAGGAGGAAGAGCAAGCATAAGAAACACAGCAATAACATTCGGACTAAACTACACAAACCTATTAGAAGCACTAGAACGCCTTGAAGAAGCATGGAAACACTACCTTAATACACTAAGCAAAACAATAGTAGGACCCGTAGTGATTATAATAGACGACACATTCGACCACAAACCCTACTCAAGAATAGAAGAAATAGCAAGCAAACACGGGAACTACATCTTCTACTGCTCCACACACAAGAAATTCGAACCAGGAATACAAATACTCACAATAGCCTTATCGACTTAGCCACGGGAAAAAACTACTTGGTCGGCGCATTCCCATACGCAACAAGAAAAATGTGGGAAAGCGGGATGGTGAGCGAATTCAAGACAAAGATAGAGATGGCTGCAGAAATAATTGAGATACTCAAGAGTAAATTCACTATAGCTAGGGTTGTGTTTGATTCTTGGTATTGGTCTGAGAAGTTGGTGAGGGGTAGTGTTGTTTCTGAGTTGAGGTCTAATAGGAGGCTCTTAAGGGTTAGGTGCTTGGAGGGAGGGGGGACGTTGGATGTGGAGGGGCACATCCACGTCCGAGATCTCCCTCCAGGCTCTTACTTGGCTGACCTAACCCTTGAGAGTCGAGTTATTACTATAAAGTTGTTAATACTGGAATATAAATCTAATAGGCTGAATTTGTACTCTACTGATCTTAGCTTGAGTGATGAGGAGATAGAGAGGACTTGGAGGATTAGGTGGGAGATAGAGAAGTTTCACAAGGATATTAAGGCTCTTGGTATGCAAGATTCCTCTTTCTTAAAGAGGAAGAGGCTTCAAGGTTACTTGCTTCTCTTCGTGATGGTGGTTAACACGGTTAGAGATTTGATTAGCTCCCTTAACTTGAGGAGTTTCTCCGGTTCGTTGAAAATCGTTTAGGTGGTGCTCTAGGTTTGATGAAAACTTTTAAGTTACGTTAAAGTAGAATAACTGCTATATAATCAATTATAAAATTATTCTAATTCTATAAGAATATTACAATTTGCTAAGGAGAAGTGAATAGACCGAGAATTGTTACCTAGAGCTCTTCGACGTTTTTAGATCTTATTGATTAATTATACTTTAAGTTTTTTTATTCAATTTATCTTATTCACTATACTGCATAAGTTTTACGGTAAAATTATTCACTATACTGCATAAGTTTATAAGAATTAAGGGAAAATATATACTGTGAGTGAAATAAAACAAGTGCTTGTAGATCAGAAAGTAAGATTAGAAAGAAAATTCGAAAAGGAAAGAATTATAGAGAGAGATATTCCAAATTTGAAAAAATATCTTTCTCAGCCTAACGTTTTAGCAATACTTGGTGTTAGAAGGAGTGGTAAATCAACATTAGCTGAAATGCTATTAAGAGGAGAAAATTTCGGGTACGTAAATTTTGATGATGATAGATTGGCTGGGATAAGGGTTGAGGATTTACACAAGTTGGAAAAAGCTATTTATGAGCTATTTGGCGAAGTGGAGTACTTCCTTTTTGACGAAATTCATAACGTAGATGGCTGGGAATTATTCGTAAGTAGATTAAGGGAAGAAGGTAAAAAAATAGTTATAACTGGAAGTAATTCAAAAATGCTTTCTGGTGAACTTGCAACTGCACTAACTGGAAGACACGTAAACTTTACTTTATTTCCCTTCTCTTTTTTGGAGTATCTGAGATTTAAGGGGGTTAGAATTGAAAGAGTAAAGAATACATATACTACTTCCTCGGAAGGTGTAATCAAAAGGGAATTGGAAAATTACATTATAGAAGGAGGTTTCCCAGAAGTATTGAAAATATCCGAAGATTTTATTTTCACAATATTTTCGGATATAGTTTATAAGGACGTTGTACAGAGATTAAAAATAAAGAGGATTGAATTATTTAGATCGTTTGCAGTAAACATTATAAAATATTTCTCTAATGAAGTCTCATTATCAAGATTGTCTAAAACACTTAAACTTAGTAATAATACTGTTGAAGAGTGGTTTAACGGTCTTGTAAATGCTTATGTAATAATAACGTCTGAAAGATTTACTGGTAAGCCGAGAGAGGGTATGACATCACCAAAGAAAGTTTACGTAATAGACCCAGGTTTTATATCTTCAATTGCTTTAGACAATTCGAAAGGTAGGATAATGGAAAATTTAGTTGCATTACAACTATCTAGAATGGGAGAAAAACTGTTTTATGTGAAGAGTAATAATTACGAAATAGATTTTCTAGTAAAGGATAAGGCAATCCAGGTTACTTATGCCTCTGGGAAGGACGAAATACCTAAGAGAGAAATTGAAGGATTAAATAAGATTAAGGCGAGTAAAAAGTTTGTAATAACCTGGGACTATGAGGATGAAACAAAAGAAATAAAATTCATACCAATATGGAAATTTTTATTAAATACACAAGAGTATTTGAGTGATAATTAACTCTCATTGCTAACTTCTTAATTTCACAGTACAATTACCGTTCTTTAGTCGATATTTCAACATTAATCTTACCAATTATATTTAATTACCGTTAAAGTATGAAACCTTCTAACTCAGCTACTTCACTCTTTAATAATCTTTCCAAGTTCCTTTTACTACCCATAATGGTTCGCCAGGTTCAAAAACCTCCTCTTTAACTCTTAATTCTTCTATCATTTTCTCGTTGAAATCAACTCCAATTCCAGGCTTCTCTGGCACTAGGGCTTCTCCATTTTCTACGGGAGTACTATCCCTTATCAATTCCCTCTTCCATGAAGGAAACCATTCATAGAAAGATTCTTGAATTAAAAAGTTTGGTATTACAGTATCTAATTGTAGAGTTACAGCATTTAATATTGGTCCTTGAGCATTATGAAAAGCAATCATTACATCAAAAACCTCAGCAATTCCAACAACCTTCTTAGCCTCAGTAACGCCACCTATTCTGTATAAGTCTATCTGTAAATAATCAACAAGTCCCTCTTTCATAAACTCTAACGCTTGATTTTTTGTAATTATCCTTTCACCTAATGCAACTCTAAGCCTTGTAAAAGACCTATATTTTCTCAATCCCTCAACATCTTCTGGGTGTACGGGTTCTTCAACGAATAAGGGATTATACTTTTCAAGTATTTTAGCTATCTCAATAGCACTATCTACATTAAATCTACCATGATGCTCAATAAGAATATCAACATCATCACCAACTGCTTCTCTAACAGCTTTAACTCTCTCTTCAGCCTCTTTCAAACCTTTTTTATCTATAAAGTGAAAATATGAGCCAAAAGGGTCAAATTTTAACGCTTTGTAACCACGTTTAACAACTTCTTTAGCTTTCTCAGCAAAATCCTCTGGGGTTACGGCATTTTGGTACCAACCATTAGCATAAAGCTTTATCCTATCCCTATATTTTCCACCTAGAAGTTTATAAATCGGTACTCCAAACTCTTTTCCAATTATATCCCATGATGCTATATCAAATGCACTATAAGCTGTTGTTGATTCTAGTGAGATAGACATGTTAAAATCCTGCTTGTACCACTCCATCCTGTTTTTCTCTAAGTCAAAGACATCTTTTCCTTTCATAACCTTATTAATCTTTTTTACTAAATCTACTACAGCATTAGCTCTTAAAGCTGTTACCGTCTCCCCATAACCAATCATTCCATCTGTTGTAACAACTCTTACTAAGATCATTAATGATGCCCATTTTGCACTAGTTATTTCCTTACCTAATAAAATGGCCTCTACTTCAGAAATTTTTGTCATAATACAATATAGTAGAAAGAGGAAAAATAAACGTTATCTAACTTATATTCAGAATTTAATGATAAAATAATCAGTAAATTAGAGTGGCTTAATATCATAATAATGAAGTATCAATCTTTTAGGTTTGAAGATAGGGAAAAGATAAAGCATTTAACTTAGATACTCTACTTTCAAAACTACTCACCGCATAAATCTTCACCAATTTCGATAAAGCACCTCTTATAACACTATTTTTAAATAATCCTATATATTCATCACCAACTTTTAAAACTATAGCCTTTTGATTGGGTTTGAAAACGATATTATCACCTTCTACAGCATTCTTTACTGCTACACTTCCAGTTTGAGAAGCTACTTGGGCTGATTGAGGAATAAAACCGTTCTTAAAATTCGCACAATCTCCTGCACCATAAACAAATTCATAATCTACAGATCTTAAATACTCGTCTACTAACATTCTATTATTCTTGTTTGTTAATCCTAGTTCTTTTATTATCTTAGGACCACTAAATCCGGCTGAAAATATTGTATAGTCCGTCTTTATTACTCCTTGACTTGTAATAACTTCGTTTTCCTTAACCTCATCAACCTTTCCATTTAAGATAATGTTTACCCCTAATTCCTCTAAAGCCTTCTGTACTTCAGTAGAAAAATTAGGGGATAAATAAGGTACTAATCTCTTTTCTGCTTCTATCAGATTAACGTTAAAACCCCTCCTCTTTAAAGCCCCAGCTAATTCGATGCCTAAAGCCCCTCCTCCGAGTATAGTTACAGTTGACCCCTCTCTAAATTTTCTTATTTTCTCTATGTCTTGTAGTGTGAACCCAATTGTATATTTCTCAGCTCCCTTTATCTTACTTAGGTCTTGCTCATAACCTAAGGAGATTATTAATTTATCAAACTTAACCTTTCCTTCAGTCGTAATAACCTCTTTCTCCTTAAAATCAACCTTTAAAACCTTGGCTTTAAGATCGACCTTTCTACGAATTAACGGATGAGAAATTTCTAAATCATTATTCTCTATAACTTCAATCAACTTAGGAGTATTAACTACGAAATCATTTTCATCTATTAGTATCGAGTTAGGATAAGATAATTTAGCTGATATTCCAGCAAATCCACCGCCTAAAATTACAACTTTCATAAGTTTATATTGTAATAGTAACATTTAAATGCTACTACTAATACTTAAGTAAACTAAATAATAAAATGAACAGTGTCATCGATAGATTATAAATATTATTTACGAAGTCTAATAATAATTTTAGATATCTAAAGCTTATACTCTACAAGGAGAAATAGTCATAGGAATATAATTTATACCATAATGACGATACTACTAACATTTTCTTATATATATCATTATTTATTCTAATTATATGATTCAATAAATTTCTTCTATTACTAAATATTAAATGCAATTATTTTTTCCTTAATCATTTTTTCTATCTCGTTTTCCGAATATCCTAACTCCTTCAATATACGTAAAGTATCTTCTCCTAAATCTGGTACATTTTGATTATTTAAAGATCCGGGTAATGGGAGCTTTGGTATCATAATGTTCTTAAACATTTCCCACTCTACTAATCCCTCACTACTAATTAGATCCTTCACACTATTTAGTTTACCTACCGGAATATCGTTATTACGCAAAATCACTATTATTTCATTTAAGCTCATTAAACTAAATTTCTGTTGTAATATTTCATGCAAGATTTTTCTATTCTTCACCCTATCTGCATTATTCTTGAACCTTTCATCATTTAAGAGATTAACTAACCCTAACGCTTTACAAAGCTTCTCAAATTTTGTATTATCACTTACTGCTAAGTAAAATTCTCTTCCATCAGAACTCTTGAATAATTCGTATGGAGCCCAGAAGGGTAATTCATCGCTTCCTCCTTCAAATAGCTTACCTAATTTTTGATACGCTATAAGATAATAGCCTAACCAAACAGCATTACTTTGAATTATATCAACTCTATAATGCCCAGGCTTATTCATAAGTAATGCCCATAAAATTGTGATCACACAATATGTAGAAGCATTCATGTCAGTTATTGAAGCAGGTAATCTAGCCCTTCCATTTGCATCCATTATCCCACTTTCAGCCTCAATTATAGTACCGAAAGCAGGCAAGTTTTCGTATTTTCCCTTAGGATATCCTTTCAAGGAACAATATACGAGGGAGGGATTAACAGAAAATATTACATCATCTGATAAACCTAGTCTATCCATCGCGTAAGGAGATAAGTTCTCTATTAAAACGTTAGAATTCTTAACTAACTTTAGAAAAATTTCCTTGCCCTTTTCCTTTTTTAAATCTATAGAAATTGATTTCTTACCTCTATTATTGAAAATAAACATTGAATCTCCCAAAACGTCATCCTTCCTACTCAAATCACCTTGTAAAGTTTCTACCTTTATTACCTCAAATCCTAAATGCCGTAAAATTTCTCCTGCAAAAGGTGCAGCAACTACATGCCCTAGCTCAATAACCCTATACATACTATTTTTATGGCCAAAAAAACGTTATTAAATGTTTGTTTAATATCATAATAATAGTTATATACTAAAAACAAGATAATTTTATTATGTTTGAGATTGACTTAAGGGAAAATAGATTCCATAATTATGATGAACTAGCAAGGACTTTTAAGTGGAATGTTCCCTCTTATTTTAATATAGGAGAAGCAATATTAGATAGAAAAATTAAAGAAGGATTAGGAGATAACGTAGCTGTTTATTATGAGGATGAAGAGGGTAATCACTCTGTTTATACATTTTCACAATTGAAAAAGCTCAGTGACTCTCTAATGACACTTTTGAAAGAAAATGGAGTGAAAAGTGGTGATGTAGTGGGTGTGTACTTACAACCTAGAGTTGAAGCTATCATAAGCATTTTAACAATATATAGACTTGGAGCTATTACTTTATCTATTTCTCCATTAATGGGAGTAGATGCTGTAGAGTATAGAATAAGACAAAGCGGAGCGAAAGTCATAATAATGGAAGGTTCAAGAAAGGAAGTTAGAGAGAGGTTAAAAGATGTAACTAAGATAGTAGTTGATAGCGAAGCTGATAGAGAAAATGAGATCGAATTTGACGATATCAAGAAAACTTCTGGAATATATGACGCTATAAATACTAGAAGTGAAGATCCCGCTCAACTTTTTTATACTTCGGGTAGTACTGGTGCACCAAAAGGAGTTCTTCATGCTCATAGATTTTTATTAGGGCATATTCCAACTTATCAACTTTATTTCGAAATGACACCAAAAGAAGAAGACGTATTTTACACACCAGCTGACTGGGGATGGATAGGTGCTATAGGTGATGTACTATTACCCAGTTTATAAAGTTTAGGGGTTCAAAGGGGGCGAAAAACCTCGCCTTTTAAGGCGGGGATGGATAGCCCCCTTTGTAGAAATATTTTTTAATCCACTCTCGAACATTTTATTAATGCCCAACGTAGGGTTCCGCTTTCGTGCGTATGCTGACGATCAAACAATTAGGGCGTTAAAAGCCCAGTTGAGGTTAGCATGTGAGATGTACAACACCCTACGCTGGGCAGATATCTATTTCTACCAAAGGGACGGAAAGGGTCTTACACAAACGGAGTTAAGACAGCTCGCTCTAGATCTAAGAAAGCAAGATAAGGAGTACCAACAACTCTACTCACAAGTAGTACAGCAAATTGCCGATCGTTATTACGATGCTAGGGATAGGTTCTTCAAAGGTCTAGCACACTTTCCTAAGGAGAAGAAACCCCATAAGTACTACTCTCTTGTTTACCCACAAAGTGGATGGAAAATACTTGAGAGCAGGGAAATAAGGACTAAGAGTAGGAAGAATAAGAAGAAGCTGGTGTTATTGAGGTTATCAAATCTCGGCGTGTTTAAGGTCATTGTTCATAGGGACTTCCCGCTTGACAAAGTAAAGAGGGTGGTAGTTAAACTAACACGTTCAGAGAGAGTATATGTCTCCTTCATGGTTGAAGGTGTTGGATTCTCTCAACTCCCAAAGACTGGTAAGGTAGTTGCAATAGATGTTGGGGTAGAGAAACTTCTAACCACGAGTGATGGATTCTATTTCCCTAACTTGAGACCTTATGAGAGGGCACTTGAGAAGATAAGGAAACTCCACAAGGTTCTCTCGAGGAAAGAGTTCTTGTCGAAAAATTGGTTTAAAGCAAAAGTGAAGTTGGCTAGGGGTTATGAACACTTGAAGAACTTGAGACAAGACTTCTATATGAAGTTGGGTAAGTGGTTCGCACAACATTATGATGTTGTAGTAATGGAGGATATAGATGTTAAACAACTGGTGGAGGAGTCAGAAAGGAAGTTGAGGATGAGGTTATACGATGTTGCGTTCCATGAGTTGAAGAGAATACTAGAATATCAATTGGAAAAATATGGAAAGAAACTGTTGTTAATAAATCCAGCATATACTTCAAAGATGTGTGCTAAATGCGGGTACGTAAAGAAGGAGTTAACTTTGACTGACCGTGTGTTCAGCTGTCCTAAGTGCGGTTGGGTTACTGATCGTGACTATAACGCTTGCTTAAACATATTGAAGAGATCGGGGTGGGAGCAATCCTTAGTGCCTGTGGAGCTCCACCCTCTACCCGTAGCGAAAAGCTACGGGCAAGGTGGGGCTATGAAGCAGGAAGCTCCGCCCTTCAGGGCGGGGTAGCTCACTTTTAAGAAAAGCCTAAATTTAACAAGGAAAAATTAGTATGAGGATTTCTGCACCGGTAGCTACTTAAAAATTTATTTTATTGTTAGAAAGTATCCTTTGAGATGGATAAGAAAATTTACGATGAAATAATTAAGCCTTTTGGTTCTTATGAAAGATTTAAGAAGAGGGTAGATGATATAAAGGCTGAGATAGAAATCAAGAAGAGGACTGGTAAAACGTCTGAAGAGATTTTCTTAGAACTTTATGAAATATGGGAGAAAGAATACCTTAAAGCATTTAACGGCGATGTAAACAAAGCAAGAGAACATTTAATGAAGGTGAGAGAATGGAGAAGATCTCTGAGGCCCTACAGAGGTTAGTAGAAGCGTTAGAGAAAGCTAATTGTAAATACGTAATAGTAGGAGGTTTAGTTGCAATTCATTATGGTAGAAACAGAGTAACTCAAGATATTGATGTAGTTGTAGATACCGATAAAGTAGAACTACTTGTCTCGTCGCTAAAGGATGAAGGTTTTGAGTTTTCGGAGCGTGAGTTATTAGAGGCTTTTAAAGAGAGGGGTAGAGTTACGCTATTTTTCCCCGAAGATGTCTTTTTTCATGTTGATTTGAAATTTGCTAAGGACGAACTTGATTACGAAGTCCTTAATGGAAGGATTAGAGGAGAACTTTTAGGAATCCACTGTTGGATTGAAAGTAAGGAAGATATCGTAGTGGCTAAACTTATCTATGGTAGTAGCCAGGATGAAGAGGATGTTATCGCGATACTGTTAAATCACGGCTTAAGCGAAGGGCTAAAAGAAAAAGCTAAAAAGTTCGGGGTTTACGATAAATTATGCGGAATTGCTGAAATGATAGGGTTAGCATGTTAACAGAATTGCAAAATTAAAGATAAGTGTCACTTCTGTTAGGTAAGAAGATATTAAATAAATCTCGTAAAAATTCGTTAATAAATTATGTATAACATAACCTTAATTTCAATTAACGATACTGACTATAAAACGTAATTTTAATCTTAACAAAAAGTTCACTATCAGTTACAGCTCTTAGAATTAACTTGGCTTAAGAACTCATTTCTTTTTCTGCAATTTTATAATGTTGTTCGATTTCTTCATCCCAGTAATCCTTAAATAATTCCCTTACATTAGTAAGAATATCTTTGGCTAACTGAAGAATATCTCTTACCGCTTCTTCTCTGTCTGAGTAGTCGCTTGCTCCTTTATATAGTCCATTATAAGCATATCTATGTAGTTCAAGAGCAGTAGAAGTTAAATGATTCACTTTATACCCTAACTCTTCAAGTCTTTGTGAAATTCCTTTTAATCCAGTAGTTGGAGCGAGGAAGCCAGATTTATAGTACCACTCTTTTTCTTTTTCGTCTCTGGGCATTTTTTCTAAGTTCATGACTGTTAAAGCGCTTATTAATGCCTTCCATGAAAGGAAAATCTTACTTGCCGAGTTCCTACTGAATCCCTCTTTAAGGAGTTTTAAAGCTAAGGCTAGTTCATCTAAGCTTTCGATTACTCTGATTTTTATATAGGCATTTCTATGCTTCTCAATTTTTGGTATTTTTGTCTCCATACAATAATATGATACTTGAAGGATTAAAAAGAACAGCAACTTAGTTATTATAGTTGGATTAGTTATACAAAGAAATTCACATAGCTATTAGATTACTTTAGTTTATTATATCTCGTTGTAGATTCATAACATAATTCTCAAAAAGAGCATGATTTCTTCATACAGATACATATTTCAAAGCATTCTAACAATCCCTAACATTATAGGAGTAATATTTAACATATATGAGTGGCCTTAGTGGTATTAAAAGCAAGGGAATTCCTAAGCTGATAACATTATTCTCTCTATAGGAGATTTAACGTTAATTTCGTATAAACTAAATTTATGACAAAGAGAAGCCAGGATATCTCTTAATTAAAATAAAGTCGATTTTTTAAACTTTAAAAACTTTAATTATCTTATGAGAAAAATATATTTTATAATACCTATAGTTATTCTGATTGTAGGTCTCATTCCATTGCTTATTACTCATGTTAAAGAAAGCAGTAGCGGAACTGTATATATAATAGGGAACGTAAAAGTTGGACAATCAAAAATTCCCATTGAGCAAAAATTAGGTATAAACGCTACAGAATACATAAATTTAACCGCTAAAAATAGCGGGAAAGAAGCTATTGCTATATGTTATATACGGCAAGGAGATACTACAATCCCAGGTTATAATATTACTGTAATAGTTAACGGGAGTGAAGAATATGGCTCATCTATTCCACCTGGGATAAATAACCTTACTTTGCTAATCCTTGGCTACAAGATAGAAGAGAACACTACTGCTGCATATATGTACTTAGGTAATGGTCAACTGTTGGAATTAAACTTTTCATAAAAAGTGTATTAAATCTATCATATTCATCAAGATAATTGTTCAAATTTAAAAACAATAATATATACTACGTATTCTAAGTTTATATTTTAGTAAACTTACTTATACTTGACCAGTATGAGCTTAAACAAACACTCAATTGCCCTTACATCAGTTATATCATACACTTTGGCAACTTATGTATTAGTTGCACCAGCATTTACAGTAAACCAATTTACTTTACCTCAATGGTTATCATTTTTAATAGTATCTATACCGTTTGGCGGAAGAGTAATAGGCTCATTATTATATCAGAGATTAGTTTCAACGCTTGGGTCTAGGTTAACTTATTTAATTTCAATTATTGCATTAGGGCTTTTTTCTTTAGGTAGCAGTATAAGCGTCTTAGGATTACTGATACCTTTGAGATTATTAGTGGGAATTGCATTTGGAATAGCTACATCACTAGCTGTTGAACAAGCAATGAGAAGCGGGAATAAGATAATAATTGCACTAACTATGAGCGGTTGGGCATTTGGTTGGATAATGGGGGCATTTTCCTATTTAACATTACAAAATTGGAGCCTAATTGCCATCTCCGGGATAATTACTATACCTTTCTCGTTACTGTATAAAGGTTTGTTAAACTTTAAAGTAGAAGAAGATAAGTTCTCCTTACCTTCAGTGTCGTCAATCTTAATTTTCTTCTTTTCCTTTGAACCAGCATTTGCGTTACAATTAGCTCCTTCAATAGTTGAAGATGAAGGCGGAATTAGCTGGCTAATTCTAGGATATATAGTTTCAATACCAATGTATATATTAATGCCAACAATTTCGAGATTTTTAGGTGAAACTAGAACTGCTATAATATACACTTCAGTTTCAGCTATAAGCGGAGTTTTATTCTTCATTACTTCATTGCCTTATATTTTAGTAATTTTCACAGCATTTGGATTAGGAATGAATGCTATCGCTCCAAGGCTGGCCTCAGTATATGGAGCAACTGCAAGAAGTATAGGAATAGCTTTAAATACAGCAGCATTAGGAGGAGTTGTTGTACCAGTGGTTGCTTCGTTAAATATTAAAATTATAGCCTCGCTGTTCACCGCAATTTCAATGGTGATACTACTAGTTATGGCTGTGAGAAAGAGAAATGCAATTTACGTTGAAGTTAGTTAAAGATCTTGTCAGCTCACAATTTAATAATAAAAAACATTATCCGATTATAATTCAGAATCTTCTAACTGGCTTTAAACCTTAATTCACCTTTATTCTTAATCAATGCAATAAATGCTCAGTAAATAGAAATAGACACTATATTTTCATTGTTTTCTTAGCATTTCAGCTAAGAATTTAGTTAATAACTCGAATAACCCAACTATAAAGCAGTATAAGTATATTTCCAAGACATGCATTAGCTTAATACTTTCATGATATTAAAGGCTTTAATATTACATATATGTATACTTCATTATGGTTAAGTTAACAAGAAAGTTTCAGATAACTATACCTAAAAGAAGTTAGGGAGAAAATTAATTTAAAGCCCAATGAGGAGTTTGAAGTTATAGTATTAAATGATAGTGAGATTTTACTAAGAAGGAAGGCTAAGAATCCGTTAGAAGTTCTTATTGGTAAAGGGGAAAGAGAAGAAATTCTACCAGAGAAAGTTGATGAGCTAAGCGAAGAATAAATTATATTTTTGTAGATTGTAATATATTATTAGTAAGGCAAATATTATATCTTTAAAAATAGAGAATATTTACTATAGGAGTATTATAGCTTGAAGAGCTTAGTAAAGAGAGTTTGAGATGCTAAATTTAGCTAGAAAGAGTTCATAGGCTCACTATTAAGGGCTAAATTATAAAGAATAATTGACTACAATAGGAGTGAGGTACAAACGGAATATTCTACGTAAACTCTCTTCTTCTAAATATAAAGTAAATTCTACATGGAAGAGAAATTGCTACAGGCTTCCATGGAATTACATGTTTAGGTGGAGCCAATTTTTCTTCATAAAATTCTTCAACTCTTAGAATTCTCTTATCATGATTATATAGTTCTAGATACGGAAGCATTAGTTGAAGCTCATAAGCAAATGAAACTGAAGGAAAACTTAAGTGTTGAAAATATTCTCTACTCAATTCTAAATGAGAATCTATAAAACCATCTGGGTAAATCCTCACATGTATTTCCCAAACTCCTATCTTCTTAGATAGAGAGTATTTTTCACCCTTTCTTATTTCTAAAAGAGTTTCCTTAAAACCAGATTCTTTTAAGTCTCTTAGAAGCCTTTTAATATCATTTGTATAAAGCCTTAAGTTACCCTCCGCCTTTACGTAATCTTTAGACAAAATCTCAGAAGTACCATCATCATAAATTACCTTTTTAGGTAGTCTAATGCTTATTTCGTCCATATTATTTAAATTTGTATATCTTATTTATATTATTTAAAAAGAACTACATAATGCCACCGCTTAATTTTTCTTACTAATAATGTGTGCAGAAATATTATGTGAGACTAGTCCTTTATAGAGATCTATTTAATGTCAGCCGATCAAGGAACTGAACTAGCATTTGTATTTATTATTGAGAAAATAATCAACAAACCTTAAATCTTCCCGATTGTTCTTAATTATATTTTCTGAGGTTTTAAAGGGCAAGTACTTTTCCTTATAATTTGAAGGCTTATTGTTTCCCTTTAAACTATGACCTAGTATAAGTTATTTGAAGTCACGTACCTTTAAATACGGGCTTCGATATCACTCTGTAAAGTATTTTTGGACTGTAAAGAGCAAGCTCTTTTCCATAATTTATAATTGAGTAATTATAGATTAGAAATATGATTACTCTTTAAACCACAACTAAGTATGGAGCTATTTGATGAGTTTTTTAACATATTCATAAACACTATCGCACATATTAATAGCACTCTCCGCCTCAAATTTTGAATATAATTCCTCTGGAGTAGCACCTGTTTCCTCATCCCCGTACATAGCAGGCTCTCTTTCATTTCTTAAAACTTTAGAATAATATGCAAACTCATCTATTTTTTCTTGAAACCATTGAGGAAATCTGCTTTTCTCTTTCCTAAGTATATATCCGACATCATGAAGCTTAGGAGGTTCTACACCAACATATCTTAATGACGCTTTAAGAAGTAATTCTACAGCTTCTTGACATTGTCTAACCGTATAGGGATAATTGCCTTCATTTAATGCCTCTTTTGCATGTTTTATCCTCTCTTCAGCTTGTCTGACATAAGATCTAGCAAGATTATCATTATTCAAGAAATCACCCGAAATCAATTATTTCTCCAGGCTTGTAATCCTTCTTCCTCCAATACCATACCTTTTTAGATAACCAAACCCTTTCGAAACCTAACTTCTGTAATTTTTCCCTAGTTTCATCTAGTACCCTTCTAAAGAAGTTATCCTTATCATAAAGGATTACCGCATCTTCGGTCATATCCATGTAAAGAGGAGAAAATTTTACTGCTTCTTCTGGGGTTTTAATAATAGGAGAAAAAGTCACGTAGTATCCTTCATCCATAAGTCTTTCGATTTCACTCTCCATTTTACTCTCAACTTTTACAAAGAGCATTATCCTTTCAGTTAACGTTCTAGGTAGATCCTTTATAACTAGAAGTAAATCTATATCACTGTCTTTCCTATTATCTCCCCTAGCCACACTCCCGTAAACTACTACAGAAATTAACTTATCTCCGAATTCTTGTAAGAGTAGATTAGTTAGCTTCTCTAGCAAGCTCTTATAAGGCTCATTCACACATGAATATTGATTAACTAAAGTAAAAACTTTTACTGAACTAGAGAAGTTATCTTGAATAATCTTTCATGAAGATAACTCAATTTATGAGGTTAAATTCTGAAATAGTAAAACATACAAAAGATGAGTATATAGTAATTACTTACTTTTTGTATAATTCTTATAACAATGCACACCCGCTAAACAGAGGACATCACAATAGAGAACGTGGTAATAACATTCTCCGGTATTAAAAGGGTTATGAAACTCTATATTATATAGACTTTGATAGTATAATCGAGTGAAAATGTTTTTGTATTTTTATGGTAATATAATCATAGTTATATTTTCATGGAAATATTGTGAAGAGAATACAAAGACTTAGGAAGCTCTAACTCATAACTTTAGTTTATGGTAGGAGGAAAATAGAAAAGAGTTTTTATCGAATACTTGAAAAATTGATATACTAAATTCCGTAATTATTTCCTTTAATGTATATCTCTAGGTATAATCTATATTATAAGTTTGAGTTATAATTTGTATATCTGAAAATTATTAGATTATTTTAACGTTGGAAAATCAGAGCTTACGTAATTAGTAAGCACAAAATCCTTTAATTTAAATACTTAAATTAAACCTTAAATCCTATAAAATCGATAACTAAAACCATGAATTATAGGTTCGAATTTATAATAATGCGTTATTTTAGCAAAAGTTTGCATAACATAGATAGGTTTTGAGGAGACATCACTCTTAGATTTAACAAATAAACCACAAAAGCTAGGAATTTATTCTCAGCTTATAAATATGAATAAAAATTAAATTATTCTTTACCATTATTCGTACTGCGAATTATGTGAAATAGGAGTTCGATTTTAGAAAATGATTTTATCGTATCATTTATTTCTGTTGATCTAGTAACACTTCATTATAAACGTATTATATAATTATTTAAATTGTTAGATGATATAGTATTTAAAGATACTATGGTTTCGCAACAGTTTTTCTTTGTAAGAGTATACGAAGGAAGAGTTAAGCAAGATGTTGCTTTAGTCAGTAGTAACATTATGCAGTCTTATGGATTATTACCCGGTGATGTAATACTCCTTTTGGGAAATAGACAAATTCCTTTTTATGTACAAGAAAGTTCCGATAATAAAATAGATGGTATCGTTATTGGTGAAAATAAACTTAAACTCTTAGGGATAAGGAGTGGTGAAAGAGTACCAGTTAGGAAAGTTTCAGTTTCCTCTATAAAAGAAATAACTTTGGCACCCTCAGAACAAAAGAATTACGATCTAAGAAAATTAAACTTAGAATTAAGAGGAAGATTAGTTACCAGAGGTATAACTTTAGAATCAAAAGAAGGAACTTTTGCAGTAATTTCTTATTCCCCACAAGTGGAAGTTGGTTATATTTCGAGTGAGACTCGAATAAATATAGCTCCAGAATCAATCAGAATAGCTCAGAAAAATATTCCTTATGTTACCCTTGATGATGTTGGAGGTTTATCAAAACAAATAAGGGAATTACTAGAAATAGTAGAATTAGCTTTAACAAAAGTAGAGGTAGCTAGAATATTGGGTTTAAGACCGCCTAAAGGAGTCCTCCTTTATGGTCCTCCAGGTACTGGAAAGACTTTGATTGCAAAAGCTATTGCAAATACTATTATGGCTAACTTCTTTTATATAAGTGGGCCAGAAATAGGCTCTAAATATTATGGTGAGAGTGAAAAAAGGCTAAGAGATATATTTGAACAAGCCGAGAAAAATGCTCCATCAATAATTTTCATAGATGAAATTGATGCCATTGCACCGAATAGAGACACTACAGCTTCTGAAACTGATAGAAGAATTGTAGCACAGTTATTAACATTAATGGATGGTTTGACTAGTGGCAGTGGAGTAGTGGTTATTGGTGCAACAAATAGACCAAATGCTCTAGATCCAGCATTAAGAAGACCGGGTAGATTTGACAGAGAAATAGAAATTCCCGTTCCAGATAAGCAAGGAAGATTAGAAATATTAAAAATACATACTAGGCGAGTTCCTTTATCAAGAGAAGTAGACTTAGAAAAAATTGCTGAGAGAACCCATGGCTTTGTCGGTGCTGATTTAGAAGCTTTAGTGAGAGAAGCAGTACTAAGTGCTTATCATAGATGTAATGGTAATTTAGAGTGTATGCAAGTTACGATGAGTGATTTTGATGAGGCATTAAAGAATGTTGAACCTTCTGCTTTAAGAGAATTCAGAATTGAAATACCTAATACGACATGGGAAGACATAGTAGGTTTAGAAGATATTAAACTAGAGCTAAAGGAAGTAGTAGAATGGCCATTAAAGGATCCAGGGTTATACGAGGAAATGAAAGCAGAAATACCTTCTGGAATACTTCTTTACGGACCACCTGGTACTGGAAAAACTATGCTAGCTAGGGCTGTTGCACATGAAAGTGGTGCTAACTTTATTGCAATAAATGGGCCAGAATTAATGAGCATGTGGGTAGGGGAGACTGAAAGAGCTATTAGAGAAGTATTTAAGAAGGCTAGGCAATCCTCACCAACTATTATATTCTTTGATGAGATAGACGCAATAGCAGTTGCAAGGGGAGCTGATCCAAATAAAGTAACTGATAGGATTGTTAGCCAATTATTAACTGAAATGGATGGGATAAGTAAAAGAAGGGAAAAAGTAGTTGTCATAGCTGCAACTAATAGGCCGGATATTATAGATCCTGCTCTATTAAGACCGGGAAGATTAGAAAAGTTAATTTATGTTCCTCCACCCGATTACCAAACTAGGATTGCCTTATTTTCAAGGCTTATAAATAATAGACCTCACGAAGAAATTGATATCGAAAGATTAGCAAAATTAACTGAAAATTATACTCCAGCTGAGATTAAAGGAATAGTAAATAAGGCCGTATTATTAGCAATTAGGAGAGCAAAACTAAAGAACGAAAAACCTGAGCTCACAATGAGTGATTTTGAAGAAGCGTTGAAAACTGTAAAACCTATTGTTACTCAGACTATGTTAGATTATTATATCTCATTCTATCAAAGAGTAAGGAGAGCAAGCGGATATGCTTGAGCATTTCGTTATATTTGGATTAATGGTTTACTCTTTAGTATTTTCTGGCGTATTCACACTTATTTTACTTGGAATTAGTGAGAACGAGATAATTGAATCTTTGCATATAGACTTAAATGTAATATCAAGAGAAGAATTAAGAGTACTAACACTGATGATTATGTATTTTATTGTGAATGGAATTTTAGAAGCAATATTAGTAGCACCTCCAGTAATTATTTTAAGCTTTGAAACTATACCATATATTATAGCATTAATTAGTGGAAATTGGGTGAGAAAGTGAAAATAGAACCATATAGGGCATTAGTACATATGGGAACTATAGGAATTGCATTTGCAGCTGCAATATATTTTCTTCAATATGTAAGACAACCTATGATGTATTATACTTTATTTGGATTAACAATTATAGGCTTTCTGGTATTAATTTACTATCTTATCTTTAAACCTATAGTTGATTCTGATTATTTTAACTTCTAATTTTTTTAATCAGAATTACAATGCCAATAACTACAATTATAAAGATAATAATGTAAAGCGAGACTGGAATCTGATTACCGGTAGCCTTTTGAGAATATAAAGAAATTTCATATGCATTATTGTTTGTGGTATCTATGAATATTCCGTAAGGTTTTCCATCTTCAAATATTATTGAGGTAGGAATATAGGCTCCTTGAAGGGTACTTAGATATTTAACCTGGTATTCATTATCAATTCTTATAAGTTCTATCTCAGATTTATTTTGAAATATGCTTGATACTAAAACGTATAAGGAACCATTGTAATAATCTTCTTGTATATAATTGTCCCCTCCGCTAAATGCTTGAAGGGGAATAATTTCCTTTCCGATTACTATCTTACTATCATTAATTTCGATTAATGAGCCATTGGGCGAGAAATTTATACCTTCTAACATTCCTAAGTAAATTGAGGTATTAGAGGCTAAATTATATTCATAAGCTTCAATACCATTACCTCCAATGTAACCAGAAATAAGATAAGGATAATAAAAAGCGAATGGTTCACCAAAATAACTTTGATTAATGACAATTTTATCATTATATATGTTATAAACTTGTAAATATCCATTATTAATAATAGCTACAAAACCCAATGAGAATAAGGGGACTCCCTCTATAAAGCCTTCGTTAACAAGTTTCTCTTCATGAAAACTAATACCGTTATAAGATATGAACACATCCAAACTATTTCCGTTATCATCAATTACGAAAAGTGAGTTATTATATTCATAGAGATAACCTATTCCTTGAAATGATAATATAGGAGAAGAATTACGATACAATAAAGATGTAAAAGATTGATTAGTTACTATAAAATAAACAGAGTTGTTATAGTTTATTCCCTGAACATAATATATGTTGTGGAAAAGGATTAGAAAAAGAAAAATATGTAACACTAATTTCACCTTGTAATTCTCAATTCTTTGGGTACAGATAGTCTCCTTCTAGCTTTCATTCCAGTATATATTAACAAAGCTAGGAGAATAGCTTCTGATGAGAATGAAAGAATTAACTGACCTTGTAAACTATTCACAAAGTTAGATACATAGGTAGAGGCTAAAGCTGATGCTAATATACTTACTGAATATGCTGAAAAAGAAGATAGAGTACAAGCTGGGCAAACAGCTACAGAACCAATTATAGTTCCTAAAAGACCCTTTTTGCCTACTCTATTTTCGAAAGTGTAAGACGCAATAGCACCGGCAAGCATTGAAGATGCTATTAACTGTAAAATTTGTAAAGGATAAATTACAGCACCAATAATGTGAGGAACGTAAATTGTAATTACTGGTGCAAACATAGGTATACCGAATAGGCCTAATAATATTGGCGGGTAGGGATATCCATAAACTCCAACGTGGATTACCCCAGCAAGAAAAACATAAGCTATTGCAAAAGGTATACTCCATTTAAACCAATTCTTCGGTCTAGGAAGATGAAAGAATGTATTAATTAGCTTTGCTATTCCATAACCTAACGTTATACTTCCAATCGTTATTAGTAAAGTTGATACTCCAGTCATAACTGATAAAAATATCAAATCGTAACCGTTATAATCAACATAGTAAGGAACATGAGTCAGAAAATATGTCACTTGTACTGCAATCATAAATCCACCTATTACTATCCAAGTTATACCGCTCTCTCTACTTCTTGGTAAACTTATCCTTATCTCAACTTGTTTAGTAGCCATAGTATCTCTAAGGTATTGTAGATAATAAATACCAGCATACCAAGCTAATGGGGTTCCAATTATCCATGTAGTAATCCAGAGTAAAAGCGATTGAGATGGAAATAAATTAAAAAATGGTATAGGATAACCTAAAATTAATGATATAGGCCCGGGCATAATCAAAGACCAAGCAATTACATGAAGTATTCCTAATCTGGCCCATGGTTTTAAAGTAGTATAACCTATTGCCCCTACAACCCCACTTATGAAGGGTAAGATATAAAGAAGTTCACTCGTATATATATCTGGGTAAAGAGAGAAAATAAGTATATTTAATATCACTGATAACAGAAATCCGTATTTCCATTTCTTCTGTAATGCTAATCCAAAAGCTCCTCCCGATGCTTCACTTAAAATAAATTTAGCTAAGGAGAATGAAGGATTTGAAGGTAATATAACAGAGATTACCATGAATATTATTACTGGAATAAAACCTTTTACACCATTACTAATACCTTTGAGTAATCTTTTCCCGTTTAATTCATTATATAGCACAAATGTAGAGATAAGTAACAAGGACAAGGCTAAAATAACTAAGGTTTCAAAAAGAGTTGTCATAAAAGTAATGGATACAAGAAACGGTATATTGGCTGCTACACTACCAATTAAACCAGTAAATAACTCACAACTGCATGAAAGAGCTGTAGCTATAAGTCCTAATGATGAAAGAATTTGAGATGTTGCTTTCAATCTCATTGTCATATATAATGTAAGGTAAAGAGTTACGTTAAGTGCAACTAATAAAGATAGAAATAACGATATTCCTATAGAAAGAGGCGTCATAGCCCAAGTAAAATAAGGAGTTGTTATCGAAATAAAGGGTCCCCAGAG
Source organism: Sulfurisphaera ohwakuensis (assembly GCF_009729055.1). Taxonomy (GTDB): domain Archaea; phylum Thermoproteota; class Thermoprotei_A; order Sulfolobales; family Sulfolobaceae; genus Sulfurisphaera; species Sulfurisphaera ohwakuensis. Next base: position 2,543,496 of record NZ_CP045484.1, read on the forward strand.
TGGAAATGGCATTTGCGATGGTGGTACTGGTGTAGAAGTACTAACTACAAAGTATACTCCAGGTGGGAAAGAGATCTGAGTAATAATGATAAGCCTAGTTAGAAGTTGATATGCAAAAAAATAAAGAATAAAAATCGAAGAAAAAATTATTTTATATCTTCTTAATCCAAGAACCTCAAGTATATCCATACAACCCACTCAACTGTATGGACTCTCCTGTTTAGCAACCTCTATTGGATCTACTTGTTTATCCTTCTCAGCAAATACAATTAATGAAATATACCATATCGGGTAAATTAGCCCCATTAGTATATAGCTCACAATCCATAGCATCGCTTCGCTTTCATAGAGTGCCATTAAGATCACTCATAAAAACATTATTCTCCTAAATATATAAACTTTCCTAAAATTTATTGAGAAAAAAACAAATTAACTTAAAATAAGCCCAAATCTTTAAGTACTTTTACCATGTAGTAAGTCGATGGTACAGCTGCCATTACAAATAACATGTATGAAGTTTGAACAAGCTGATAGGTAGGATATACTGGATAATAGTTAACAGAATAGTAACCAGCCATTTCCAAGAATATTTCAGCAACAGCAGCCATCATACTAAACATAGAGAAAAGCGTAAAGCTTCTCATTGCTTTTCCTAAAGCCTCCCAGCCAATACCACCAAAAATGCCCGCTATAATAAATGACAATATCTGGAGAGTCCTATACTCTGTTGAAATCACGCTTAGGTCAAAAAAGTTAGGAAGATACCACAGAGTAAGTAACGCACCACCTATTCCCCAACTATATAGTACTCCTTTTGTTTTGTAGTTTAAAGACAATATGCTTTTACTTATTTCATCGCCTTTAGCATACATTAATTTTGCTAAATATATTCCTATTAATCCAGCTCCCCATACTAATAACATGTCAAAAGAAAATCTAGCTATTTCTAGTTGATTAGCTATTATTAAGGATAGTGGATTTATTGAGACAATAATTAAAATTAAGCCAAAAATAAGATACCTTTTTTCTTCTGGGGTCAATTCCATAACCCCATTAATAGTCCTCCAACTACTGTAACCACGCCAGAGGCTACAACAGCTGCTACTAATGCATCATCTGCATAGAGGCTATATGGTAATGAAAAAACCATTATTATTGTTAGAACCCATCCTGCTATTCCTAATCCAGCTAATACAGCTCCTAAGACTCTCCTTGATAAATTAACACCAGCCATAATTAAAAATATAAAAAAGATGTTTATAAAGTTTACCTAATATGAAGAAACAAAGAAAAAATCAAACTTTAATTTTTTCCTTGATTAAACCACCTATTAAAGTTGCAATTAACGGAATTAACATATACGTTGTAGTGGTTACTGTATCAAAAATTAACGCACCTCCAAATAAGGCTAAAGCTGTTAATGATACTTGCTGATTTTTCTTATATAAACCTATAGCCGAAAATAAGGCTAAAACAGCTATAAGGAAGAATAATGGTGGCATCCAATTTCTTACTCCTAGCATGCCTAGTACGTATGGAAAAGTAAAACCTATAGCCATAGCAACTCCCGGAATTAAATTAAACCATGCTATAATGAATACTGGAAGACCGACTACAATTCCAGGAATAATATATTTCCAACTAATCCTATTCCACATAGTATATCCTATGAATACAACGCCAGAAATTAATACTAAATAAGCTAATGATTCACCAGAAATAATATTAATAATATTAAAAGTTGAGGACTTACTCAATTCTGTTAGCCAGCTCCCTATTAACACTAAATAGGCATCAATATCTGGAACTAGTAAGAGAAACATGATTATTTTATCATAAACCCTATTTGCCTGCATAATAACTAATATTGAAGCTACCAATATCATAACAGTATAAGCTAATGAAGAAATTATCGGTAAGTTAAAGCCAGTATAATTCACACCTAAAGCAATATGAATTAAATCAAAAAGTATTGTCAAATAAAGTATTGACCATAAAAAACCTTTAGTAAGTTTATTAAGATTACTAAAATAAGCTGAAAGGAAAAGAATTACAAATTGTAATATAAATATCATTCCGAACGAAAACGCACCTATATAGAACATAATGAGAAAAGGCAACGATGTTGATAAGTTAATGCCAGCGTAACCTAATGGTAAAACTCCCATTAAAAATTCTCTATTAAATAAAAGTTCAAAGAATGAAAAAATAATATAACTTAAAAGAAAATATTTTAAATTCTTTTTTATTACATTACTCATATTGAAAGCCTCCTTATTGAGTCTATAACTGCATAAATTCCATTAAAGATTGGTAAACTAACTAGCAGAATAAGTAGTAGCATAGATTTAATAAACTTTGGTAAACTCATGGAAATTCTATTTAGTTCACTCATCATGGAATTTCTATTTATTATAGCCACAGCTACAATAGGAGATAGGATTGAGTTAGTTATAATAAACAATGGTAAAACTGATTGTTGAGGATCAGATGGCTGTATATAAATCCTCCACCAGAACGATATTGACTTAAAGTCAACAGACTCACCAGCACCACCTTGGAATACTGCGAAAGCTACCCAATAAGTATGCCCAGGCTGTAACTGCACTTGATAATGAGATTCTCCTTGACCGTTAGATACACCTACAGTACTAAATGTCCTCGCAAATTCTACAATCATCCATGGACCAGTTGGCGTATTATAGAACTGAAATCCAGTAGCAACAACAGATGGGTCCCAGAGTAATGACTTATTTGCTAATCCATTCCAAACTTCCCATGGGTTTATATGAGGATTATCAATTGGTGGGAATGATGATTGATAATTTCCACCAATATAATATATTGATGATCCATTTACGTATATATCAGCTATTAGGCCTTGATTAGGTAAGTAACCAAGATTTAATGGGTCTTTATATGATGGCCAATGTATATATGGTGGTGGAGAGGTTCTACTAAAGAATGTAGGACCAGGATAACCAGAATCTTGGGTGTTATTGCCTCTTGGATTATCATTAAAGAACCATATTTCTGCTTGACCTGCTGATAATGCACCTGAAGTGCCAGGCATCATGTGAGGTGTATAAGCTATTTGTGTCCAATCACTTGGAACACCACCTAATAACCACATAATAGCAAATCTCTCTGGGTACATATAGGTACTGTTATAGAATAGTGAAACATAACCTGCAGTATCCTCTGGATAAAATAAATTATAAGCATCTTGGAACCATGTAGTACCATTTAGTCCCAGCTTTAAGAATTGTTCAAATGACGTAACATTTATACTACCATTAACAATCAAGTCTATAGAAGTTATGTTAATCGGCTGTCCATTGTTTAAAGGTACCCCTTGAGGATTAACCGCACCTACTATTTGCCCGTACAACTTTCCGCTAACATTGTATACGTATATTGTTATTGGGTTAGTAAGTGCCTGATTAGGTGGATATCCTATTTGTTCTGAAGTAGGTAGTGTATAAACTGATGCTACACCTTGATCTGAGGCTTTATATGATACATTAACAACCCACCATCCTTTAGGTTCTGGAATTGGGAAAGGTGCCCATATTTGACCCTGAGGAGTCCTTTCTGGACATGCTAACCATGATTCTTGTCCTACAACTGGTGCCTTCATATCAATTATTATATATGGTACACCATCAACATATGTCCAGGCTGCTCTCACATAAACAGTTTGAGTATGGCCAGAAATTCCATCGGGAACTGGCACAGTAGGAACTAAGGGAACTGCGGTCCATGGAATTGACTGCCAGAATGGCTCTTGACCAGGAGTTCCTAAATTAATTGTGGCATTAGGTACATAATACGCCGTAATAGTATCACTAGCTACTTCCGCAGAATTCAACATATAATCTACACCATATGCTACTCCAACTATAACTAAAAAAACTATTAGACCTAGAACGATTAGTGACACGTATCCATTAGCCATTTATCCTTTCACCCCTTTTCTATTTAACTCAAAATGCGAAATTATGGAACCAATTCCGAATAGAAATATCGCTAAACCCACAAAATTCCAAAAATAATTTAGAGTCGTTGCCGGAGAACCAAGTGTCATTCCGTTGACGGTAAAAACTTCGTGTTGATAAGTAACTGTTGTTGTTCCTACTCCCATTAATATAACACCTATTATAGCCAATATTATCCCTATATAGAGGAAGTTTTTAGTAGGAGCTTTTCCTGCCATTAATAACCACCTACCCCAACACCACTTACACTATATGGAGCCCAAACTCCTTGTGGTGCTACTCCTCCAGTTAACTCTAAAGCATAAGTATAGTTTGCTGTAGCTACTATTGTTCCTACTAACCAGGAATGACCTAATCCTACCGCCGCAGTACCACAATATTCGGCACAAGCTACATGATATAAACCGGGCTGTGGAAATACTAACACGATATATGAATAGTAGCCTGGAACTGCTTCAGCACCAAAATTGAATAAAGTGAAATTACTTGTAGCACTCTGCACGAAGAACTCGTGGAATACATCAATGCTATGTATAACAAAAACTACTGGTTCATCTACTGGAACAACTGTTAGATTAGTGTATATCTTATCGTGAGGATAGAAATCCCAGTGCCATTGTTGACCAGTAACATATATTATGACATAAGGTCCTTTATATGATCCCAGAGCGTTTGCAAAAGAAGCATGAACTACTCCTACACCAGCATTGTTATTTGGATTATATCCTATATAGTCATATGAGTCGTATTGTACTTCTAACGAAATTACAGCTACAGTTACCAGAACTAAGAATAGGGCTATAACGGTAGCTCGTTTCATATATATCCCTTCTAAATAAAAATAAGCATAATGGTTTTTAAAGTTTTCTTTTACAACATTGCTTAATACAATACACAATTAGAATTAGAAATCAGTTTAAATGTTAATATACACAAAAAGTATTTTTTATAAAAATTTTAATAAAAAAAGAATTTACTTATTAATTTTTAAGTCTGTGTCTGCTTTACTTTCTGTTACCTTTGTAAATCCTTCTCCCTTAGCTTGAGTACCGCTAGCTTGTACGCCACTACTTGAAGAAGAAGCCCTTTCTGTTGCTCTAACAAATTCTTCAACTCTAATCATACCATCAGCTGGTAAAGCAACTGGTAACTCTTCTTCTTTGTATCCTTCTCTTCTTAATCCATATCTTTCCATGGCTATTGATAACACAGCCCACATTGGTATATCAGTTTCTTTAATTTTCTCTCCGTATAATAGTGTTAACACTAAGTTAAACGTGAATACTATTAAGGAGAAGCCTGCAACCCATCCTCCAATCATTAATAACTGGTAATAAGGTTCATAAAATGCGGCCCAGGCTACTTCTCTTCTTATTAATCCATAGAAACCGCCAATAGCAGAAGCTGTAACGAATAATCCCATACCTGCTTGCCATCCCCAGAAATGTAACCATGATAATTTTTCACTATACCATTTTCTACCAAACATATATGGCCCGGCTGCATAAACGGCACCAAAAACTCCTCCTACAGAGTACAATGCTAACATAATATGGAAGTGCGAGAAAATCCAAGCAGTATTGTGGATTGTAGGATCGACAGCTTGAACTGGGTTAGTGGGCTCTGCTTGTATACCACCAATTATGTTCCATACTGCAGCAGCATATAAGAAGGCTAACCCAGTATCCCATTTTAGTTTTCTCGGATCACCTAATGTTATAAAGAATAATAACCAAAAGGCAGCGAATGGTATTGCAATTAATGCTGTTGTAGTTTGAGCGAAAATATCTCTTAATACCAATGGCCATGGATCGTCTCCTAAATGATGTACATAAACGCTAGATCCTAAAACAAATAGAACTGGAATTAGCCATCTCGTAAATCTATAGCTGTATATGGGTCTTCTGGCATATAATGGTAATAACGCTATTGTCGCACCGCTTAAAGTATATGGAACGAAGTAAACTAATGGATGGTCTGCAAACCAGAATAATCCCTTCCATACTTCTGCATTAGGAACACCGAAGAAGTTTATACCTAACCCTCCTATAGGAGAAAATAACGACCACATATCAGCAATAAACACAGATACATTAGCTAAGGCCATCATTATCATATCCATTACTATAAAACCTATAGCTGTAGGTACTAGTTTACCTTTAATTCTACCGACAAACGATGTTCCTATAACAGAAGCAATCTCCATCCATTCTGCCACTATCATTAAACCATAACCAATATACCATGTGGGAGAAGCTTTTAATGGATTTAAGAATGTGAACATATATTGATTTTGCACTCCTCCGAAATTCATCATTAATAAGGCAAAATTATTTAACCAGAAACCAGCATTAGCAATTTTAGGCCATTTTATGAGTCTAGTCCCATTTAATGTTGGTATCATGTAGAAAGCTAATGCGAATACAAATGTGAAAGCCATTCCAAATATCATGTCCATTACGTGGTTGGTCATAGCTTGGAAATAATAGGATGGTGAGACTACCATTGGAATTCCAGTTGATGCTAACCCGGCTTGTGACCTTAAGAATAATGCGAAAGCTCCGCCTATGAAGAACCAGACTGTTGCGGCTATTGCTAGTTTTAGTGATAAGAATTTATAATCTTCTGTATACCACACTTTCAGAAATACGTTCCTTTTTGCCTCTCTTTCTTGTACTCTTCTGTATTCCATTGCCCATTCAGCAAGCCTTTCCATATCTTGCCTTTTTAGTTCCTCCACTGACGCCATAACTCCTCCTACTAGATATTCTATTAATACATGCTATTTATAAGTATCTTTTTCTAAGATTTTTATTTTCACAAAATTTAATAAAAGTAGGGCAACCCTTAATTTTTTATTATTTTTGATTTATGGAATTTTTTATACATAAAAGATTTTTTAAAAAGTAAATACCTATAAATTGTCTGAATTCGGAATTCACTTACTCCTATCTTTTTAAGAAATAATTTCTCTCAAATAATTGAAAATAAAGAAAAGCTTATAAATCAGGGTTTAGTAGTTACAATGAAATTGAAATGAATGAGAATAAAATATCTAAATTGGAGGAAATTATAGCTAATTATTCTGATAAATTAATGAATTTATTTCCATCTTTCGCTAGACAATCATTCTATGGCAAAAAGGAAATCCTTTTGGTTGTACTTAAAGCTCTAATTGATAATCAATCAATAGAGAAAGCTGTAAGAGAACTTAGAAATCAAAAAATTGATGTGCCATCAGCTAGTACAGTAAGAAGGAGATTAAAACAAATAGATGTCGAAAAGTTAAGAGAATTTGTAAGCACCTTACCAGAATTAAAACACTGTGACAGTAACGTACACTAAGATTTTTACACGTTTTTATTCTTATGCAATATGACGCTTCTACACTTTTTATAAATTTTATAATTATTAAATATTGCTAAGAAATATAGTAAAGTTTATATGTGCAATTGATAAAATATAATTCGATCTGATATGAATGTAAAAATGTGGGGGCTAATATTAGCTGGTGGTGTAATAACAGCGATATCGATAGGATTAGAGGTTATGTATTCCTTCAGCCTACTTAAGCCAAATCCAGCAGCGTTTTATTACGTACCAGGCGGAATAGATTACGCTGGAGAATTTCTTGCTTTAATAGGCTTAGTTTTAATCTTAGCAGGAAGTTTATTTACGCGTGAACGTGGTAAGTAAAAATTGGTGGTTAAATGATAATCAATAAAAAGGTAATAATTTTTCTTGTCATTATTAGCATAGTCGCAGTGCTTTTCTCATTCTTTATTTTTGATCGAAGTTTTGCTTTTAGTATTATCTCTTCTCAATCAAATAATTATAATTATACTTACGGCACTTTCACAGTTTATATATACAATCCAGCTAATGGGACAGTTAAAAAGGAGAATATTACTGGAATTATGCTTTATATAGATAATGTGGACGTCCAAAACTTACAAATAACCTCAATATCCAACTCAACTTTCTCTGAAGTTCCAGTATATTATGTCCAAGTTCCTGTACCTCTGCCTAATGGGAGTGTTGTTAAGGGTTTTCAAAGAAGTTACGAGATATACATAGGTTACGAAGAGGTTCTAATATCTACTTCTGGTTTATCTTCTGGAAGTTATGTAATAGCATTAAGTGATGGAACTACAATATCGGTAACAATAAGATAAAATCCTTTTTATCTCTCGTCTTATAGTTAAATATATTAATCAAGTTTCTTACTTTATTCTTTAATTAGAACTTATTTATTTCGACGTTATTAATTCTTAGAAAGTTATAAAGCGGTCATAATCAACAAACCTATATTTATAAAATTCATTTTATAAAATTACGACTTGGCGTAAAACAATTCATATCTTTACGACATGGCGTAAAACTAAAATTGAAAGGGAAAAACATTTCTAAAATTTCAATGCAGTGCTCATACTTTTTATACTTTATAATTGTTAGAAAAATTTTCTCATAATTCTTTTTATGATTATAATTATAGTTTAACGTGTAATTATATTTAAATGCAATTTTTACCAAAAAATTTTTAAAGGAGTATTTATGATAAATACTTTGACTATAAATGTGTATACTTGTGTGCAAAAATGGGTGAAAATATGGAAGCAGTCAGCTTTAAGCATAAGGAAATAAAAATTACAGATTTTAATTCGAAATTAAATCTAGGTTTTTTATTAGCCTCAATAGTTTCAGGAATTCTACTTTGGTTAGGTACACTGATAAAGAATATCTTTTTAGTAGAATTTAATTTATTATTTTTCACGACTTTTATCACAGTATTACTAACTAATTTAATTATTGATAAAATCCATAAAAAACCAAATAATGAATGGATTTATGTGGAATCACCAAGAAAGAGAGTCATACAAACAAGATGCGAACACAAACAGTCTATGTTTTCCTCCACTTTAATCTCTAAATTATTTAAAAAGAATTGGGCACACTTCCTAATAATTTTGCCATCATTCCTTATATTTTATGTAGTTATGATAGCTGGACTTCTAGGTAATCAAAAACTTAACGAGGTAGGATTAAGTTTAATTAATTTTGCTCCAGACATTAGCTGGTTCTTTTGGTTTCCACTACTTTGGCTACTGACATGGATTGCAAATGGCAGAGTATGGTGCCAAACTTGCCCATTTAGTGGTCAAGCAGAGTGGGTGCAAAGAAGACATCCTTGGAAATATATAAAGAATAAGTTAGGTTTAAAGTTAAGGTGGCCTATAAAATATTCAACAATATTATATTCTGCAATAGGCTTTTCTGTTTTAACATGGGTTGAAGAATTTTATGGAATTGGTGGACCTGGGGTTCCGCTATTGACTTCAGTAGTTTTAATTTATATTGCAATATTAGAATTAGCTATAGCTCTTCTCTTTCAAGACAGAACATTCTGTAGAACTATTTGTCCATTAAGCGCACCTTTGGCGATAAATACAATGATATCTCCATTAGGAACTTTTACCGCAAAAGATCCTAATGTTTGTAAGAAATGTACTACCAAGGATTGTATGAAGGGAAATGATAAGACTCATGGATGCCCATGGTTTGCATCACCAGTAAGCGTTTCTTCCTCGCCATTCTGTGGATTAGCTAGTGATTGTTATAAAGCTTGTCCACACGGAAATATAGATTGGCCCATAAAGAGGTTTCCATGGTTAGATGGATTATTTACTACTAGGAAAAGATACGATATAGCAGTGTCCGTATTAATACTTTTAGGAGTCGTATTCTTTCAATTCTTTAATGCATTACCATTATACTCTATGATAGATTCTTGGCTAAATACTGTTACAGGATGGATAAATATTGCTCAATCTCTCGGACCCGGACTAAGTAAATATGGTTGGAGTACTTCTGGTTATCCAAACCCCCTTGATTACGCGTTTCTAAATTCAGTACCATTCCTAGTAGTTATCCCAATTGCTAAGCTTACTAAGAAATATAGGTTAGCTTTCACATCGATATCTTACTCACTAATACCATTATTTGCAGCAACTATTCTGACGAGGAATTTGCCAAAATTACTTGGAGGAGCGTTATTGATTCTTAACGAAATTACAAATCCAGTTGGGGTTGGAATGCATAATTCTCAGATATATTCAACATTCTGGGGACATATACTTCAAATATTAGGAAGTAATCCTACTGAAGCAACTGCTGAATGGTGGGTAATGTTAGTCATGGAAGCTGTAAACGTATTTGGCATTTACTTATCTTTAAGGGCTTCTAAGACATTATCAGAAGTTGACGAAATTCCAAGGAAATACTATTACGTTCCAATATTAGTGTTAGGAATTTCGTTCATTTTAATAACATATTGGATGTGTAGTCCAGCTTCACCATCTCTGCCGTTCTACAATAAGTACTTAGGAAATCTAATTTATAACCCATTACAAGCACAACCACCATTCTGAGGTGAGATTGTGGAACCTATAGTTATAATTGATGCTGATAGATGTGTTGGTTGTTTTATGTGTGAAAAAGCATGCGCATTAGCAAAATGTATAGAGGTGGATGAAGTTGATAGAATAGCTAAAGTAGTAAGACCCTGGGACTGTACGGGCTGTGGCGCATGTGAAAGGGTTTGCCCATATTCATGCATAATAGTAATATCCGATCCTACGGAAGTCAGTAAAAGAGCAAAGATAACGGTAAGTAGGGTAACAAGGTATATGAATAAACCAGTAATTATGTGTAACGGAAACGAGAGAATATACGAAGTAGCTAAGATAATGAGTAATTTTAGTATAGCTTCTTTACCATTCTACAGAGAAGAAAAACTTAACATTATCACAGAGAGTGACGTAGTGAAACTTTATCTAAATAGAAAGGATGATATATCTAATTTTGAAAATCCTGCTATAACTGTAACGGAGAAAGAGACAGTATTTGATGCCATAAAGATAATGTTAGAGAAAGATATAGGGCATCTTCCAGTAATATCTGTCAAGGGAGAGATTATTGGAATGTTATCTATAAGGGACTGTTTAAGGGGTATTAGTGTAACGGATATAATAAATACTAAATTATTGCCATTTAAGGGTACAGAATCTATAAGAGATGTAGTAAAAGATTTTAAACACATAGTAGTTGATGAAAATACTATTCTCATAGATGCGTTACAAATAATGAATAGAGAAAAAGTTAAAGCACTTATTGTACAAGGAGAAAAAATAGGTATCTTCACTATTAGAGATGCTATCAAAATGATAGGTAATAAGAGCAAGGAAGACGAGAAGATAAAGCCTAGGGAAGTACCTATACTTTCTATTAATGATAAAATAAATAAAGCAGTAGGTATAATGCTACAGCACAATCTTAGGCATATAATAATATCTGATGAAAATAGTAATTATTACTTGATGCAAGTTAAAGAATTAATAAAAGATATGATCTGGGTAGAGAAATCTATTACAGACTAATTTTTTATGTGTTTACTTGTTGGAATATTTTGTGTGTTGGTCTACCCTCAATAATACTCCTACCATACTCAACAGTCTCCCTATAAGCAGTACTGTTGATAAAATTCTTATAAGACTCCAAATCCTCCCACTCACTATAAATCAAATACTCAGAAGGATCATCAACACTCCTATAAAGCCTAGCACCCCTAAAACCCTTAAAATTAGACAAAAAAGAAGCAACTTCACCAAACTTCCTCTCAAACTCATTCTCAAAACCCCTCTTAACCCTATAATAAAAACCAACACTAATCAACCAAAAACACCCATAAACCATTATATCAATATGTTATAAAAGATTAACCACCACACATTACTAGTTTTTCTTGGTTTCAAGACTTTAAAATATCTGAAGTTAGCAGATACATAAAAATTTAATAAGTTTACAGCTTAATGTAAACATTGCAATTTTTAGGAATAATTTTTAAAATTTCTAATAAATAAAATCATGGTTATGCTGTAGGTGGAATACAGCTCACTATAATTTTATGAAATTCATTTTATAAAATTACGACTTGGCGTAAAACAATTCATATCTTTACGACATGGCGTAAAACTAAAATTGAATATACTCTTTCAATTCTTAATAACTAAACTATACCTTATAATCAATTCTAAAGATATTATCTACTATTTAGATAATCTTTTGCATAATTAAAAAGGTAAATAAAGAAAATAGTTATTGTAATTTATGATATTGTTTTAGCTCCTAAAGTTATTGTTTTAGAATAATAGAAAATCATGGAAATTATTATCATCGCATCATAAGGATATGGAGAAATAAAAACTAGTAGTGTAGTTAATGCTAATAAGCCATAAATTATCTTCCAAGTTTTATCAGAGTTTAAAATTCCTATTATAGAGAAAATAACGGAAAATCCTATACTCGTGTAAACCCATTCGTAAAAACTGAATATAGTTGGAGGAAAAGTAGCTACGCCTATTAGCGCGAATAGATTTTTGAATATGTCACCCCTAATAAAATGATAAAGATAAAGACCTAACATTTCAACCATCATTGGATAGAAAAACCATAAACTATTCACAGAATAATAAACTGAAGATAAAACTGTAGTAAAAAGTCCTCTTCCGTATTGTGCTAATGTAAAAGTAGTACCCATAAGGATCTCATTTATAACGACTAATATGCCTAATGCTACTGAATGAAGTTTTAAGTTGTTAATTACTCTATTTGAGATATCTTCCGCGATCATAAAATAATATGCTAGAACGATAATCATGTAAATCATGTTAATTCCAAATGCTATTTCCAATGATTCTTGAGATGGAGAAAGCAGATAAAGTACAGCACCAACTAACATGAGCATCATCATACCTAAAATGAAGTATACGAAGAATACTCTGGTATAACTTCTTCCATTTATAGCAAAAATTAGTGTAGCAATTATTGCCATTACCATTATACTCGCAAGAACAGACAATATAATCAAGGATACCATATTTTAAATGACGAAAATAGATATAATAAGCTTTGTTACAATGTGTTTAATAAATATCTAAAAAATTATTATAATGAATACATAGTTTTTAGATATTAACGATAAAAGGATAAATATATGCGAGAATATTGCGGTTAATATTTATGTTACTGTTTAATTTTCTACTTATATTTATAGATAATATTAATATTATTTCTCTTCATGAAGGGTAAAGGTTTAGTAGTTTAATGTAGATATATCTTTAATGGAGAGGACTTTTTTAAAATATGTCCCAATTCTTGCATTTATAACTATAATGACAATGTATGTGGAAATGGTGATTTTGCCTTCTTTACCAGAGATAGAGAACCAGTTTTCAATAACATCATCAGAAGCCTCATGGATATTATCTTCAGAGACATTAGCAGGAATGGCGCTTGCTCCTTTTCTCGGAAAATTAGCTGATAATTACGGAAGGAAGAAAGTCTTAGTCTTTATTCTTATTGCGTACACGCTTAGTGTATTTCTAACTGCGATCTCACCCAATTATCCTATCCTTATTCTTTCAAGAAGCATACAAGGAATAGGTTTAAGCATAAACCCAATAGCTTATACCATATTACGAGAAAGAATACCAGACAGAGAATTACCAATAGCTCAAGGAATTATTGCATCAACTTTTGCAGTAGGTGCTGCAATAGCGATCCCAATTGGGAGTTATATCTCACAGTATTTCTCATGGGAATTTGCATATGAAACAGCAATTCCCTTATTAATTTTATCAATCATTATAACTTATGCAATATTACCTTCTTCTGAAAGTAAAATTGTGAGTAAAGAACTAGATACTTTAGGAATACTTCTTCTCTCCCTATCCTTCTTAGTCTTAGGTGTTGGACTAACTGAAGCACCTACATGGGGCTGGCTATCTTCACAATTTTTTACATCACTTGCAATTTCTTTCCTTCTTTTTTACATCTTCTCGTTACATATAAGCAAAACTGATAATCCCGTGATAAATCCTCAGGATTTCAAGAATCCTAACATTGCAGTTCCGCTCATCTCATCATTTATAACAGGTTTCGGTTTATTCCTCACGTTTCAATCCCTAGTATTCATTTTTGAACTTCCTAGTCCAGTTGGTTATGGAATGGATATTCTACAGACAGGGGAAACTATGGCACCTATTGCATTAATAATGCTAGTTGCCGGACCATTTTTTGGAAGTTTAGTACCAAAAGTTGGTTATAAAAAAGTAATATTACTGTCCTCTTCTGTCTCGTCTCTCCTTCTTCTTCTCCTTTCGTATATTATTTCTATTAAAGTTTCAATAATAGAACTCATGGGTTTCTTGGCTTTAATTTTGTTTTTTATTTCTGGAATGAATGTGACTAGAGTAACTTTACTTATAGCTTCTTCAGATAGAGAAAGAATGAGTACCTTAACTGGTACTAATACTGCAATGAGATTAATGGGAAATACTTTAGGACCAATAGTAGTTGGATCGTTAGAAGATACTTTTAAAACACCACTGTTTGAAGGTTATATAAATAACATACCGATGTTTGCTTTTATTCCTTCAAGACTAGCTTTTGAATACTCATTTTTAGTATCTATGGGGACAACTGTTTTAGTTTCTATATTAGCTACGAGAATAAAAGAAGAGATTCGTAATAGAAGAATCAGTGTATCTATCAGAACCTCTTAACAGTTGTTTAAAAAATTTAATTTCTCCTAATGACATAAAAATTGATTTATAAAATATAAAAAAGAAAGTTTATAATTATTCTTGAGATAGTAGTATTATGCAAGAAATTAGCTTTAAAGTATCTGGTATATATTGTGAGAATTGCGTCAGAAAAGTGTATAAAGCTCTATCAACATTAAAGGGAGTAATTGATATCCAAATTATCCCTAACTTTAATGAAGAATACGCTGAAGTACATTTGAAATGCGAAAGAAAAATACCTAGAGAAGAAATTGAAGATGTAATAAGTGAAGTTTCACAAGAAACTCCCTATCATGAATATAGGGTTATTTGGGTAAAGCGTAGATTACTCTTCAGTTAAACATTTTATTGTTCGAACTAAAACAAATTTGTGAAGGCATTAGTTTTTGATAAAAGCGGAATCGAAAACCTTAAATACACGGATTATGAAGATCCAAAAATTGGTCCAAACGAAGTTCTAATTAGAGTAAGATATGCTGGAGTAAATCCAGTAGATTACTATACTGTAACAAGGCTTAATGTAAAACCACTTCCTCATATACCGGGTGTAGAGTTTGCTGGAGAAGTTGAAAAAGTAGGTGATAATGTAACTAAAGTTAAACCCGGTGATAGAGTTACAATCTACGGTAGAATATTCGACGGTACTTGCGATATGTGTATGATAGGTTATGAGACTTTATGTAGAAGTGGTGGAAGAATAGGAGTAGATGCTAATGGTGGTTGGAGTGAGTACATTTCAGTTGAGGAAAAGTATGTATTTAAATTGCCTAATGAATTTTCGTGGGAGTTAGGAAGTAGCATGACTGTTTCAGCTTTAACTGCTTATCATGCATTAAAAGAGGCTAATTTAAAGCCTGGAGAAGTTTTAGTAGTTTTTGGTGCATCCGGAAATACTGGAATGTTTGCAGTGCAGTTAGGTAAGAAATTTGGTGCTAAAGTTATTGCTGTAAGTAGGAAAAGCTGGTTAAAGGATTTTGGTGCAGATCTAGTTGTCGGATATGATGAAGTTGAAGAGAAGGTGAAAGAATTCACTAACGGAAAAATGGCTGATGTTGTAATTGATTCCTTAGGAGGTAAGTTATGGAATAAGGGATTTTCTGTTGTTGGTGTGAAAGGAAGAATAGTAACTTTCGGGACCCTTTTAGGTGCAGAGGTTAGTTTAAATCTATCTGAACTTTATTCTAAGCATATTTCAATATTGGGAGTTAATAGGGGAAATAGGAAGGATTTCGTTGAACTACTTGAATTATGCAAAGATTGCAAAGTAAAGACTCACAAAATTTACAAACTCGAAGAAGGTAAAGAAGCCTTAGAAGAATTGTTTAACGAGAAGAGGGATGGAAGAATTTTCCTCTCAACTTAATAGTTTTTTGAAACCATATTTATTAACATAAAAATGGATAATAATTTATGCCAATTTGTCCTTCATGTGAAATTAAATTTAACAATTGGTATGATGTTGCAGAACATATAGATCTCATGGCTAATAAGAGGAGTGATAAGTCTCATGTTATGTGGCTTAATAGGAACTTAAGTATAAAGAGACTTAGCAAAGAAGAGTTAGCAAAGAAATTAGAAGACTATTTCTCAACTCCAGAAGGTTTAGGAATGTGGATAAGAAAAAGATTCATAGAAAAATTCTATGGTGAGAACCCTCATCCTTTCATATTGGCAATGCAAAAACCTACCAGAGGTGTTCTTTTAGGATATGTCATAGAACATCAACATTTCTTAAAGAATTGGGTTAAGGTACTTTCTTCTATCGTGTTTAAAACTGACAAAGATGAAGTAGTTGAATATGAGTTGGAAAATATAGCTGTTGAATTTATAGGATATAAAGGAAGACCTTCTCATTATGAGCTTCTATTAAGAATGGGAGAATCACTTGGAATGTCAAGAGAGAAAATACTTAATACGCAACCGTTACCAGATACACAATTTGCTATTAATACTTGGAGAAGAATTGCTGAGGAAAAACATTGGTTAATTACTATGGCTTGTATGCATAGTTTAGAGTTAGTTGCAGATCGTAGTTTGAGAAATTATGGTGCAAAACTACACTATTTCGATCCACAAATATTAACGTCTGACGAATACTCTCAAGCAGTTAAGGATTTTTTGAGAGAGGGTTATGAAGCTGATGTTTCACATGCTGGAGAGGCTTTACACTTAGTTGAAAAATACGCTAAAGGAATAGAAGAAGAGATCCAAATAAATGTGTTAAAATCATTTGATGCTTTCTCCAAGTATTTGTTTGCTAGATTGGAAAGGGGAATTGAGTTAGAACCACAACTTATGAGGGTGATCACAAGATGAAGATAATAGTAAATGGAAAAGAGGCTGGAAGTAAAGAAACCGGATGTGCATTATGCGGAGCTACTTGGGGAGAGTATTATGAAGAGATTGATGGTGACAGATTGTTCTTTTGTTGTGATTTCTGTGCATTAGAATTTAAGAACATGGTTAACGAGGTTAAGAAAAGGACTGGATGGAGTAAAATAGACGAATTAATAATTAATGGTAATTATTACACTGGAAGAACTTGCATAGCTAAGTTAGGAGAAAAAGAATATAAATTCTATGTGAAGTTTAATGAAGAAGGAGATGTGGGAATATTTAAAGAAGTCTAATTATGTGTACAATTTCATTAGGTAAGTTGTTTTCTTTTCTTTAAATAGATGATAATTTCTTCTATCATTTATGGTACTTTTTAAAAGTACATATAAACATATCTTGTAATTTCAATCAATCAATATATTATTAGAAAAATTAGATAAACAAAAAATTATTTACTTTGTAGTTGTTGCTGTTTCTTTAATTCTTCGATTTGTTTTTGTAATTCTTCAATCTTTTTGACTAACTCATCACTCTTGTTTTGTTGAGATAATTGCTGTTGCATTTGAGCTAATTCCAACTCCGCCTCAAGTTGTCCCTTCTTAAATTCGCCGGTAGCTCTTCCTAATGATCTAAAGACTTCTGGTAACTTTGAAGCTCCGAAAAAGAGTAAAATTACTACAATAAGTAATATTGCAGTATCAGTAATAGTTAGAGCCATATTTATCATATCAAATTCCTAAATTCATGTTTATAAGTCTTTCTCTTGAATTTTAGTTTAACTAAAAATCTCCATGTTAAAGCAAAAATGAGGATTTAAATAAGGATAGCAGTTATTCTACTTTAACGTAACTTAAAAGTTTTCATCAAACCTAGAGCAACCCCATAAACGAATTTCAACGAACCGGAGAAGCTTCCACGCTCTTCAAGTTAAGGGAGTTGATCAAATCTCTGACTGTGTTAACAACCATCATGAAGAGGAGCAAGTAGCCTTGAAGCCTCTTTAGGAAAGAGGAATCTTGCATACCCAAAGTCTTTACATCCCTGTGTAACTTCTCTATCTCCCACCTAACCTTCCAAGTTGCATCTATCTCCTCATCGTTTAGAGTAAGAGCAGTAGTGTATAAGTTTAGCCTATTAGCTTTATATTCCAGTATTAACAACTTTATAGTAATAACCCTATCTCCTAGGATCAAGTCAGCCAAGTAAGAACCTGGAGGGAGATCTCTGACGTGGGGTAGTTTAACCCGAACGTGATGGATGTGTTTCTAATGCTTGCCTCTTATCAAGGCCATGAGTGCTAAAATGATACGTTTCTGCTCAATCCGTTCATCTTCAGTATTCCAATCAGGTAATTGAAGGACTTAATGAACTTACTCCTTGTAACGTTCAGCTCCTTCTCGGACTTCACAGTTTTCAATCAACCAAGCGCCCAATTAAAAACTTTATCGATAGTACCATGAACTTTGTATTACCGAGAAAAAGTAGAACAACTACTATGAAAATAAAGATATTCTAAGTTTATATTGAAGATAAGGAAGTAAAGAAGATATTTGAAGAAGGAATAGAAATTATAGCATATCATATTATTTAAGTTAGAGATTTTTATTTTAACATCACATTTCTATATAGTTTGAGTATCTGGATCTGGGTGTATTGTTACTAAAATTAACTCGCTGCTCCTTTTAGCTATTATGTATCTTATTTTCGCACAAGATCTAAAGTGAATAACTACCCTCCATCTTTCTGATTCGCCTAGGCGTAAATTAGGAGTTTGAGGAATTCCTTTTACTCTTTCTAAAAATGTTAATACTTCATTACTTAAGGGATCTATTGGATCATTAAATTTACTTAAATACCGCTTAATATCTTCTAAATGTTTTTAGCATGATCAGATAAGATCAGTTTTTTTTAACACTTTCTCATTATCCATTAAATCTTTTATCTCTATTTCTATCTTTAATGGTCTATAGAGCTTATCAAAAGAAAACACAACCTCTCCCAAGAATTTTGTAAAATAAATAGCCTCACCTTCATTTAGATTTATTATAATTCTACCTTTTTCTGACCTTACCTTTAGTTTAGCTCTAATCCTAGAAGCCTCATCAATTAGTTCTTGTGGAGATAAGGGAATATCAATAATAGGTTTATTATTAAGTAAGTATTTCGCATAATCCTCAAGGAATTCAGCATACCTCTCTAATGAGTTACTCATAGATGAGTATTTTTATTTTACGCTTAAAAATCTTTAATCTGACTTCCTTATATCCATCAAAATACCCGCATAATCCATTATATTTTTCTTATTACTCTTTATCAAACTTATAATAATGTCAGAAAAACTTTCCTTTCCCTCTTTTCACTAAGTAATAACCTATATGCTTCTTCTGAAATAGTAATAGTCCTTTGCTATGTTTAAACACATATTTAAGTTTTTAAAGACACTACTGGTTTAGTCTATATAGAGGATTTGCAACAGTAGGATGAGAGAGTATTCATATTTCAAATAATTCGATAAATATAATAGAAATACAATATTATAATCTGTTAAGAATAAAAGGGATCACAGAGTTGTCACTATGTTATTTATATTTCTATATCAAAAACAGTGCATACAAAACATTATTTTATACTTACTGTTTGTAGAGATCTTTCCTCATTTGAGATAACGTAATGGCGACACTATGGACACATTAGAAAAATTAGAAAAATAACTTTTAAAACAATTTATTTAAATACGCAAAAACTGGAATTTAGCTCATTTAGCTAATATCAGATATTAAGGACTCAACCTGTTGTAATGACGCTGAATAACCGGAGATTCTTATTTGTATTAGTTCATTACCTTTTACAGCAGTTACGAAAGTATGGGGATAGGGAAACGTTGAAGAAACATAAAATATACTGTATCCATCATATGTTGTTATATCAGTATAGAACTGATTAGTATTAAATTGAAAACCGAAACCAAACATGTGATGGAACATAGTTATGTTTGAAGTATAAATTATTACCTTAACTATCATAGTTACATTAGTTGAGTTTAACTTTCCTATTAAGACTTCATGAATATATGTCTTTATTTGATGAGGATACGGAACTGTAACATTAGTACCGTTAGCATATTCGATAGTTATTTGTTTTACTGGATATTTAGCTATATAGGTTTCATTAGTTACTACAGACCATTGACCTCCTAATGTTGACTGAACAGTAGATGCTGAAAGGACTACTGGTGATGAATTTATAATTGCAAAGATAATTGGAACTGAAGCAATTATTGCTATAGCTATTACAACACCAACTATTATTGGAAGTAATCTTCTCTTTTTAGGAAATGGTGTACCACAATTCATACAAAATTTTGCATCATCTGGATTCATATATCCACATTTAGGACATTGCTTCATGTTCCTTATTCTCTTTCTTTGCATTTATAAGCTTTTTCACAATAAAAGACCACAGAGAGGGACTACCTATATAGTGGTCTAAATAACTCACAACTGGATCTGGTAAACCGTTAAATGAATTTATTCTTGATGGCTGATCCCAAACAAGACCGTGAGAAACTAAGTTTTGCCATTCTTTTTCACATAACTGTAAGCCTTCAGAAATGCCTTTTTCTATTGAGAGCCAACAAATCGCAAAGACTAATCTAGGCCATGAAGAATAAGTTTGAGGTGAAAGTGAAACAATTTTACCGTCTTCTTTAACTAAGTTAGGAGTGCAGTATTTTGACGCATTACCATTAACTTTTATTATCCATCTTAGAGCAGATCTTATTTTCTCTTCATCAGCTATAGGTTCTAAACCAAGTAGCGTTGTCCACCACTCACCAAAAACTTGAGCAAGAAATACCGCATCCTCCATTCCTTCCCAAGCAATAAAATATTTACCATTAAATATTTTCTCAAACGTTTCTTTAGCTTCCTTTATCTTCTCGTCTAGGTTTAAATTATCACCAATAGCTTTGCTAATCTCTCTCATTGCAAGGAGTGAGGCTATGTACAAAGATAATGTGTAACTATTAACTCCCTTTATTGGTGTAACATCAAATGCACTATCCATCTTGCCTTCAAGACCATATCTAGAAAATTTGAGCTCCCACTCAAAGGCTTTTTTCACTTTTTCGTAAACTGATTTAAGGAACTCTATGTCTCCCGTAATTTTGTAATATCTATAGATTAGCAGAATGTAAGTTGGGTTTAAGTCTTTCCATTTTGGTGGTGCAGTTGTTCCATCAGTTGGTGAATCTAAAGAACAATAACCTAAATCATGAGGAACATATCCGTCTTCCCTTATATAAGTAGAAAGTAGACTTAGAAAGGACTTTTCAAGTTCTGGAAAGAAGTAGAGTATTGGAAGGGAACCAAATTCATAACATGTCCCTATTGTTCCTTGATAGGGAAAATTAGTGGGAGCTTCAAATATGCTAAATCTTCCCTTTTCATCTAACCAAGTGCTAGTAGAAAGAATATAAGCGGAGTTAATTATGGCATCTTTTAACCAACCATTAAAATCTATTTGATCTTGCCACTCTCTGGTCTTTCTTTCTAGGTAATCAAAGTTTTCAAGGAAATATTTTGCTACTTCTAAGGAGTTACTGAAGAAATTTTGATAATAGTGTCCATAGGGATAGAAAACATGTTTACTAATGAAATACCATGATAAGACGAACTTTACTTCTCTTTCGTACGGAGTAAACAGAATACTGGCTGGTATTTCTCTCAAACCACTTACTTCATGAGGATTGTCTTTTACTTTATCTAAATTAGTAACTATTTCATTAGCATCATATTGAACAATCACTCTGTCAACTTCTTCCGAGATTAAAGTTATATCTCCTTTTGCAGGATCATAATCATTAGCCTTCATATTCTTAAAAATAACACCATTTTTCACCCTCTCGTTTATTCTCCCGATTTTAGTACTACCAACTATATTTGGCATTGAAATTGCTATATAGCCTCCCTTACTTCCATTAACCCTTATTTTAAATCCCACTGCTGGTAGAGTTGAGTTTCTTAGATCATGAGGAATAAGTGAGGAAAAAGCAGTAAGATTAACTTCAATATCTTTCCTTCTTCCTTTTATGAAAACAAAGGGATAAAGCCCTTCATATATAATTCGCTCTACTTGAGGAAATAATGAGAGTCCCTTTTGCAATATGAAACCTTCTCCTTCATCTGGTTTTACGTAGATGAAAAAGTTCTTAAGTTCCTTAATTGGATTTATCCAATTATTTGCAATTGTCACATTTATAATTCTAGCCTTATTATCAATTTCTATTTTTCCTGCACCAATTCCTCCCAAAGGTACTCCAGATGAGATTTTATCTTTGTCAGTATAAGTAACCATGAAGTAAATAGTGATTTCCTTACGTATATTTTTACCTTCTTACAGTTTCCTTTATTTTTAGATATAATAAGGAAGATAGAATTCTAAGGATACCTATCGTAATCATCATTAGGTTTATAGCCATTATTATGTTAATTCTTGTTAATAGAATTCCTAAAATAAGACTGGAAAATGTGGATCCAGATAGAGCTGAAAGACCGTTTATCATATTATAAAGTGCAATATTTACTCTTTTTTCACTATAACTTGAATTATCAAAAAGAAACGCCGTATAGGAAATGGAGGCTGAGTTTGTAAAACCAGATACAATATAAGCTAAGTAAATTTGATAAACTGATGTGCCTAAACCATAAACTAATGGGAATGTAGCTAATCCTAATCTTCCTAAAAACATAATAAGCTTTTTTGATTTATCTACCAACCTCCCAATTACTCTCTGTAATGAAAGAGTTGAAATTCCACTAATTAAATCAATGATTGCGATTTGTAATTCATTCATATGAAATTTATAAACTTGCGCCAATGGAAATAAAGGCCAAGCCATCGACCATATAAACGTAAATATAAATGTTATCACAAATAATTTCTTTATTTCTGGGTTTCTAGTCAAAGTAATTTTACTCCCTTTATACTCTACATCAACATCCGATTTAGAAATAATAAAGGAGTTAATAATATAAATTAAACCGGAAATTACAAAGAAATATCTCATCATATAAAGATTATCCCTAACTATGAACCCTGTTATTAAAGTTGCGATAAAACCTCCAATTGTAGCATAAAAAGAATAATAAGCTAATATTCTCCCTCTTTTCGTCTCACTAACCTTATCCAAAATTAATAACCAGCCAAAGTTAGCAACTCCTAAACAGACTGTAATTACTACATAAAAAATTACAAAAAATGAGTTAAAAATAGTAAAAGAACCTATTAATACCCAGAATAAGCCGGTTAGGAATTCTCCTACTTCAATTATTCTTTTAGCCTTTATGAAAATCCTTGCTAAAATAAATTGTACAACACCAGGAAATGTGGTATTTGCTGAAGAGACAATTGCTAATAAAACTCCAGTAATTCCGTAAGATGCTGTGAAAAAGGAGACAAAGGGATTTATTAAACTTGATGCAAGATTATTTAGCACAGCATAAGTTCTTAGTGGCTTCAACAGGGAATATGTGGTAATGTCGTATTAAAAAATTTTCCTATTAAAAAATTGAACTTTAGATTTTTAAAGGGTTCTCAGAGATAAAATGAAACCTACTAATTTATAGTAAGTAGATTCAATGAGTTTGCAAAATCTACCTTTTTATAAACGATAATTCTTCTTTATCGACATAGGCTATTTACAAAAGTATGAAAAACAAGAAAATATGAAACCCACTAATTATGCATTAAGGATTAATATTCCAGCTATACAGTAAAGTTGAACAAATCTAAGTTCAGAGAGCACCCAAAGTAAAATAGAAGCATGTAAGAAAATGGAAGTTAAAAAATTTATCTTAAACAGAATAACCAGAGTATAATAGAATATCGTAGACCATAGCATATGCATCATAAGTTCCAGGTCCAGTAACATAGTTCCATCCGTAATGTGCCGGTGTTGGATTATTTCCAGAAGTTACTGGAATCCATGCTATTAAACCTTGAAAAGTTCCAATTGGTGAAACCACTATCCCGTTATAGGATATATGATAAAGTGCGTAGTTCAATGCACCAAATCTAACACCAGGTAATGATACCATAGCAGCAGTCATTGGAGCTGCACCGCTAGTACCATACCATAAAAATAGTTGTCCCTCAAAAACTAACGGCAAACCAAATCCGAACTCTGGAATATTGTACCCTCCAGCAGATACGAAAGCAATATCTGGATATGTTCTTACGTATGTAGGTGTAAATGGAATTAATGATGTTAGCTCGTAGTACTGAGCTGGGAATACTACGCTATGTCCACCAGTACTATAATCCCAACCAGAGAAGCTAATAATACTCCCGTTAGATGATGCATTAATAAATATTCCACCCACAGAAGTTACATAGGGATCGCTTTCTGGATACCAGATAGTATTATAAATACCAATTCTGAAGTTAGGTGGTGGATGATCACTTTCAAATCCCCAATCGCCAGAAGCAGCTAAGACACTTATTCCTTCAGCAGCAGCTTGCAACATCATGTTGTGTATTAAATCTAACATTGCCGGATAGTAAGCTGCTAAATATGATTCTGGTACGCTAACAGATATTGAGATTACATTAGGGTATAGATAGTTAACCATATAATAATACTCATACCAGTAGTTAAGTAAATTACCCACTAGGTTCACGCCACCTACATAACCATCACTGAAAACTATTGTTACATTCGCTCCAGGGGCAAATGCTCCACTCCACTCAGCATCTAACTCATTCTCAGCAGATTGCCCGCCAGAAGTATCATTACCAAACGTTATTACCTTTAAACTCCCAGTTCTTGGAATGTTGTATAATTTCCAAAATGCGTAAATGTCGGAAACATTAACATAACATTCTGGAACTCCTTCAATTGCAATATCGCTTCCTTTGCCAGTAAAACCGTGCTCATAAGCTAAAGTGAAGTTAAAATACTGTTGTATTGTTATTGGTGAAATTACAACTTTAGATATTAATCCTTGTCCTACTCTGGTTATATTTAATTTCCATGCATCTTGTTTAATTAAACTTACTACTTTAGGATCTAAACTATCTATTCCTACAATTCCTAAAACATATTTACCAACATTATAAGGTAATGACGGAGTAACATTGTTAGAGAAGTAATAGAATGGTCCTATATCGGTTATCCCTATTTGTCCAAACCAATATAGGTCCTTAAATGGGTAGTAATAGATATTTATATAAGTATTAAATGCTTTTTCAATTTCTCCGACATTTCCGTTAAAGACTAATGCTAAACCGTATTGTCCATCATAATGTAATCCATAAGACTCCAGATAGTTAATTAAGGAGTTAATATAACTTTGAGAAGGATAGTAGTATTCTCTAAATTGGTATGGACTTAGCCATTTATGAAATAGTGAGGGTGAAAGATATATCTCGTTAAGATAATTAAGTAAGGATGAGTAATTAGTGAAGTTTAGCAGAACGGCTATATAAAGCTCCGTAGAAGTATTTAACGGTTGCACGAATATTGATCCTGGAACTATCGAATATGTTGGTGATGATGTTTGAATATAATACAATTGCTGTGATTGCTGAGCTATACTTATTACTCCAGAGATCATTAGTAAAATTAAAACTAAAATTCCAACAATTCTAAGCATATTTATAATCTCGCATAATAATTTATTAACTTTACTCTATGTTTTTAGAGTGTGGACAACAATTTCATTCGTTTGGAATATTTACATTTATTATCACTCCCCTATCTGGCAAATACACTGGAGCATAAAGCGCGTTATAAGCTAGGAAGAACACCGATAACCACCTCGTGAGCGTGAACCTATTAGTGTTCCACGGGAAGTGAAAATCCATTGAGGATATCCTATGTTTTAAGCTCCTGAACCCTTGTTCCGCGTAATCCCTCTCGTTGACCATCTTGTGTTCCACGTTTAGCCAAGTGAATGCGTTATAAATTGTTGCCCCATCGTGTATATAGACTACCTTGTCTATCCTCGTTTTAAACACTTTCTCAGCCTCCTTTTCCGCATTCTTCATATTCGTCAAGATTATCAATATATGCACCCCCACTCCTCGAACTCGTCACCATAAAGAAGGGTATCGCACCCGTCCTTACGTCCCTCACAATCCAAACATAATAATACTCCCCCTTAACTACCATAGTCTCATCCACCGCATAAAAACCACTAATAGGCACCACATACTTAATGTAACCCAACCTCCTCAAATAGTACAACAAAGTAGAATGAGGCAACAAAGTCCTCCAAGAAGACAAACCAGAGAGATAACTAGCCAAAGCCAAGGCTACTACCTCACTAGAATAAAACCTAGGCTTAAGATTAATATACCCCATTAAAACTAATATTACTTGGGTGAGCACGGGAACTTTCCACCTAGTTCCCGTAGTATCACCCAAGTAATACTCCCGTGCTCACCCTAAAAAGATATTACACCACATTCTATTAATAAAACACAAACAGTTCATATAATTTATTTTGAATTAACAAAATTGTTGTCCACACTCTGTTTTTATAAGTTTGATTTAAATAGACTATTTAGTAAAAATCTTAACTCAATCACTAATTATATCCTCTTTATGAACATAGGCACTACACTAAATCTATTATTTTATGCCCTTCTTATCATATTTTCATACTAAACTCTATTTATAATTAGGAGTTGTTCTAATTTTCCTCAGTAATGCGAAATCCCCTATACTATCGATAAAGTTTTTAGTCTGGCGTTTTGTTAATAACGAAATGTGAGAAGGAATTCCTCAAATTAACTCAAATATGTTTATGGAATGCACTAGATTTGGTGAAAATCTTTAAGCCGCGTTAAAGTAGAACAACTACTATTATAATCTTGGCTAAGGTAGCGAGAGCTCTAATATCCAAAGAGAAAGGGCAAGGATCGTCGTTCTTTTTGTCATTATGTTCTGCTTCTTCTTTAACTAGATCAAGACAACGCATATAAAGGACCCTGGATTTGATGTAAGGTTTTTTCATGAAGTCTCTTTATAGATTCTTTTGAGTTACATGAATATCACATTACTTATTGTTCCAAAAGTTTAACTATATTATAGTGGTTTAGCATCAGTATTCACAGATACCCATAATCTTTTCCAATATTCATTAAATCCAATCTTTTTATAAACATGGATGGCTGAAGTATTATCTTCCCTTACGTAAAGAGATGCTATCTTACCTCTTTTAACTATATCTTCAGCAAGTTCGGATACTACTGAAGATGCAAAGCCTCTATTCCTAAACCCTTCTCTAGTGAAAACCCCTCCTATAATGCCTGCATCCTTAGTTTCAATCCATGTATAAGCGGCTGAGACTAATTTGTTATCTATAAATAGACCGTAAGCAGTAGTTTTATTATCCCTTAACATTTGCACTACGAAACCTCCTCTATCTTTTCCGTATAACTCAATTATCTTATCAGAATCCTTAACTGTAAGCCTCCTTACATCTTCCCTTCTAAATACTTTAGGAGATTTACAAATCATTAGGATTTCTGGGTATATCTTCATATTGGAAAAGTTTAGCAAATATTTCCATTTAGGTTCTATGAATAGTATGAATTTATCTTCTTTTATTAATGAAAGTAATTTAGTTACGGTATTTTCGTTTTCTCCATAAAGCATTATCGTAATAGGATTAATTTTTCTATAAATCATCAAATATCCTTCATTTGCTATTTTAAACTCCGTAAATTCGTAGTCAATCTCGGAATCATAAATCTCAAAAGCAAACTTAATAGGGTCTCTTAAGAAGAACTTCTTAAGTTGAATATCAATCATCATAAGAACTTTAATTGGCTTTACTAAAAAAGTTGCCTATTCTGATTCCCAATGAATAATCACCTTCTCACAATGGCTAAACTTTCCTTATTTTTGTAAAGTAAATATCCTTAAAATTTTTATTACGGATCCAGTCACTATATATTTATATGTATTATGAATACGACGCTTAAATTTCATTTAATTTTTTCTTTATCTTCTCTAAAAGTTCTCTTTCTTCATCTCCTAATTTCATTGAGCTTATTATCTCAACTTCAGCCCTCACTAACTCCTTTATTGATATTATTGCATCATTTCGACTATGAAAGGGGCTTATATCCTCATCTAAACCATTATATGCATACTTGTGAATACCTAGCATTGCAGTTGTTAAAGTAACTAACCCCTTAAACCCAAGGTCTTCAAGATCCCTAGAAATTCCCACTAAACCAGCAGTAGATGTAGAATATCCTATCCTTAAATACCATTTAACCTCATCTTCCTTCCCCTCCTTCTTTTTCTTTTCCACAATTTTGTTAAAGTTCGTAACAACGATTGAGCTTAAAAGTGCCTTCCATGAAAGAAAGAGCTTACTCGCAGAATTCCTACTATAACCAGCCTTAAGCATCTCAACACTTAAATAGAGCTCTTGCAAGGATTCAAGTAACCTTAACCTAGAATACTTCTCTGGCTCTTTGATGAATTTAGGTAACTGTGACTCCATAATATAACTTCTTTGTAAACTTATTTAAGTATTTAGATTAACATACTACTAATAAGCTTTGTTATAACTTCATAAAGGATACAAGTACGATTTTAATAACTAAATTATTATCTATTTTACCTAATGTTTAAGGTGCATATTTTTAATATGCTAATACCATCATTCCTTACATGCTGTTAATATATCTGACGTTAATCATGGTTATTATACATCTAGCAGGGACTTTGCTATCTTTTTCCAAAAGGACTTTCCCAAAATCAATTGGATATTTAATTGCAATTTATGAAATGATTTTTTATATCATTCTGGTATCTATATCAAAACTCTATTATAACGAAATTCTCATTATTATTGCATATATGTATCTTATAATTCACGTCATAGGTGGAATAGCTTATTTGAAAGGATCTTTAAGCAAAATATATTCCCCAGTAAGACTCAAGTATTATGGAATCTATGAATTAGTTGAGATGATATATTTACTCGTTATATTAATCTAGCTTAAAGGTTCGGTAATAGATTTTAAATGAGGTGATGCTATAAATTTAACAGATAAGCATTAGTAACTCGGGCGAACACTTTGATTTATGTTTAGATTTTGTTATACTTTCTGAAATTTTAAAGGGCAAAATCTTCTTCTAAAAAGAGTATTTTTAAGGTTTGTTTTTCTCTTTAAACTATGACTAAATATAAAAGCTTTGAATGCTTTTTATATAGAATTTTAATAAATTTATATAAAAAGATTTCAGCAAATAAGATAAAAAGAAGTATTAAAAAAATAATTTACCTTTTTCTGACGACTCTAGAGTAACGGTATCCCCTATAAACTATGTAAGGTCTCCATAAATATGTTATTGGGAATGTGAACACATGGACTAATCTAGAGAAAGGCCATAATGCATATAGTAGGAAAGACAATGCTACGTGAATTTGCAAGCTTAAAGGTGCCTTCTCTATTAAAGAAGTATTTGGATGAAACGTTATTAATCCCTGGAACCATGGTGCTACTGTAGTCATATAATCTGGGTGAACAATTAATGTGTTATATAATCCTGTAGCTATTACTAAGATTAATACAATATATACTAAGTGGTCAGTAATGGAGAGAGATGCTGATGCTCTAGTTAAATACGATAATATAAGTAGCCAAACTAGTCCTATTATTGCTATAACTCCGAAGAGTGCTCCTAAATAGAATGCTACTGCTTCATGAAGACTATATGTGAGTCCTATTACAAGTAGAGCTGAGGCTGGTATAGCTATTCCTACTAAGTGCCCTAGTAAGACTATAACAATCCCGTAGTGAAAGAAGTTTGACGCATATGTATGTGTACGTTTTGCTAGTAGTTCAAAAGATCTTGCTGACCAATAATATCTCCTCGTTAAATATGTGTATATATATCCTCCGAAAAATATAGTAACAGCTACATAAGGATAAATTACCCAGAAGTAATTCATCGCCTATCCTCACCCCCATAAAGTTCTAAATATGCAGCAAGTACAAGAGGATAAAAAACAGAATTTTTTTCTTTAAGCCTATCCGAAAGAATTTTCATAGGTTCTTGTATTAACTTTTTAACTTCCTCGTCTTCAGTATTACTTAGGTATTTTAACAAAAGTGGCAGATAATCCGGTAGCTCATTACTATTAACCTTTGTCCTACTTTTTAGCCACGCTAATAAAAAACCTCTTTTAGGAGTCTTAGCCCTACTTTTTTCCTCTCCAGTTATATAATAAGTCATATAAAGTGTCGTATAATCACTATTATCAAAAGTACTTACATAAATCTCCTCTAGATCAAGTTCTTTGTAATTTGACACACTCTTTAAGAATTCAAAAATAAGATATTTGTTAGGAGATAAACTCTCACTTACTAGATTCATAATAGTCTCTTTTCTTTTTATCCATTCTCTGGGATATTCGAGAAGATCCCCTATAACTTCCAACAAGTTCATGACTTCCTCAACCTCAAATCTCTTCTAATCGTTTGCTGTAATCCTCTGCTACCTTGGACATATTCTGGTGCTAAACTTTCTTCAAACATCTTTAGAGCTTTTTCCTTATGTGCTGTCGGGATTACAAATCTATCTTCTAACCTAGCTATAGCTAAAACTCTGTACATTTCCTCAAGGTCTTTTTCCGTTAATGATACCTCTTTTAGTAACTCTTCATTAACTTTTTTGCCTAGTCTCTTCTGTCTCATATAAATTCTCAGTGTAATTAGTTTCTTTAATACATTCTTCACCTTTTCAGTATCACCAGCAGTGAACATGCTAGCTAAATATTCTATTGGTATTCTCATATGGTCTACAATAGGGAAGAATTCCTCATCACTTTTTACTTTAATGTTTTCTACTAACGGACTTAAAGGTGGTATGTACCATATCATCGGTAATGTTCTGAATTCTGGATGTAATGGTAAGGCTATTTTCCAGATCTTAACCATCTTATAAACTGGAGTTTTCTGTGCAGCTTCTATGAAATCACCTGTAACACCATTTTCTTTAGCATTCTTAATAACTTCTTCATCGAAGGGATCCAGAATTATTTGAAGCATTCTATCTATTATCTCTTTAGGATCTCTTGCAGAGGCAGCCCACTCGACTCTATCGGCATCATAAAGAACTACGCCTAAGTATCTAATTCTTCCAACACATTCATGGAAGCAAGCAGGAATCTGACCAGTTTCTAATCTTGGATAGCACAATATACATTTTTCAGCTTTCCCAGTAGCCCAGTTATAATAGACCTTTTTGTAAGGACATGCTGCAATACAGAATCTCCATCCACGACACTTATTTTGGTCATTTAGAACTATTCCATCTTCTTCCCTCTTGTACATTGCTCCAGCTGGACAAGCAGCAACGCATGAGGGATTAAGGCAATGGTTACATATCCTTGGTAAATACATCATAAAGGCATTTTCGAAATCTGTCTTTACCTTATTTTCTAATTTCTTGAAATTAGGATCCTTTAATATTGCTTCTGTACCTCCAGCAAGATCGTCATTCCAGTTGGGTCCTAACCTCAGTTCTATTCTTTTACCAGTTATTAGCGAGACGGGTTCGGCTACTGGCTGTTTATCTGACTCTTTAGCATTAACCAAATTTTCGTACGTATAAGTGAAAGGTTCAAAATAATCATCAATAGTAGGTAAATATGGATTGTGAAAGAGCTCTAAAAGTCTTGCAATTCTTCCTCCTATGGCTAATTTTAGCTTACCATCTTTAGTTAAAATCCAACCTCCTCTGTATTTCTCTTGATCTTCCCACTCTAATGGATATCCAGGTCCGGGTCTGGTCTCTACATTATTCCAATACATATATTCTGTTCCTTCTCTGTTTGTCCATAAGTTCTTACATGCTACAGTACAAGCATTACAGCCTAAGCATTTGTCTAAATTAAATACACCCATAAATTGACTTAATACCTTCATTTTACCCCAACCTCCTAATTGCCACTATTGTATCTCTTTGAGTTCCTACGGGACCATAATAGTTTAAAAAGAAGGATAACTGTGCATAACCTCCTATGAGCCAAGTAGGCTTTATGTGAACTCTCGTTACTGCATTATGCGATCCGCCCATTTTTCCGTTTTTAGCCTCTTTAACATAAATTGTCCTCTCCTGCGCATGATACATTATCACCGTCCCTTTGGGAATTCTGTTAGTAACTACAGCCCTAGTAACTATGACTCCATTCTCGTTAAATACCTCAACCCAATCATTATCTTTAACCCCAATACTTTTAGCATCTTCTTCATTTATCCAAATTACCGGGCCTCCCCTGA
Source organism: Sulfurisphaera ohwakuensis (assembly GCF_009729055.1). Lineage (GTDB taxonomy): Archaea > Thermoproteota > Thermoprotei_A > Sulfolobales > Sulfolobaceae > Sulfurisphaera > Sulfurisphaera ohwakuensis. Next base: position 2,575,786 of record NZ_CP045484.1, read on the forward strand.
ATAAAGTAAGCATTCTAAGGTTATCCATGAAGGTAGTGTGGATTTGCCACTTACCGTGAGGAGATAGGTATCTAGCAATTAATACTCCTTCAGATTGGGATACTTTCACTATATCTAATGGAGGTTTATATACCGGTAATTGCTCACCTTGTTCTCTAATCCACGGATGATCTAAATAAAAGTGTTGCCTACCAGATAAAGTCCGCCATGGGACTTCGTATTCGACATTAAACGTAAATGCTGAATAAGTTCTACCTCCTTTAACTATCCCAGATTCTATTGGAGAATCAACTACCCTACGTGGTTGTGCTGTAATATCATTAAACCTAATCTTTATCTCTTCTATCCCCTCTCTAAGATCTCCGAAGTTAAGTCCAGTCTTCTCCTCCAGATATTTGTATTCCCTAACAGAAACTTCACCATTAGTAGCTCCACTTAATCTTAACATGGTCTCAGCCACTTTCTTATCCTCATCTAATAATGGCCTTTCTTCTATGCTTCCTAGCTCTTCTTTTAACTCTTCATATTCTTTAGAGTAGTTAACCTCTATGCCAAAGAACGATAACTTTTTATCTTTAACTAAAGGCCCTAATGTTATCATCATTTCGTAAATCTTAGGATAGTGTCTCTCTATTAAGACTATATTACCCATATTCTTTCCGGGGATTAATTTTCCATCTCTCACTGTTAGAGCCTGGCCTGGCGGATCTAAGGGGTCTAATTCCGTTTCTGGACTGGCGAGTTCACCAAGCGTGTCATGAGTAAATGGTACATAAACAACATCTACGACTTTATCTGATAAGTACTTAGAGGCCATTTCAGAGAATTTCTTTGCTAATCCTACAAAGATTTTCCAATCACTTCTAGCCTCCCATGGCGGATTAATTGCCGGATTAAATGGATGAACAAAAGTATGCATGTCTGTAGAGCTTATATCATATTTTTCATACCATGTGGCTGCAGGCAGAACTATGTCAGAGTATAGTGCAGTACTATCCATCCTAAAGTTTATATCGATTAGCAAGTCTAGCTTACCTTCTGGAGCCGGCTCTACCCACTTTATCTCTTTTACATAACCCTTGGCAACTTCATCTTTATTATCCACAGAATTTTCAGTACCCAAAACATGCTTTAAGAAATATTCACTACCCTTACCGCTTGAAAATAATAGATTACTTCTCCAAACAAATAATATTCTCGGGAAATTGATAGGATTATCAACATCTGAAACAGAGAAAGATATCTCTCTATTCTCTAGTTTATTTGCTATTTCATCTGAGCTTTTACCGAGATTTAACGGATTCGCGTTAAATTGAGGATAAAAGGGTTGCCAACCCTTCTTCACTGAAATTACTGCATAATCTGCTGGATGATCATACATAGTTTTTCCTATTGTAATCTTATCCATCGTGACCTCATCATATCTCCATTGATCAGTGTGCATATAAACCCATAATCCAGTGCTTTGTAGCCTAGTAACCGGTAGCCAGTCTTTAGCAAAGGCTATAGTATTCCAACCTTCAAAAGGCCTAACTTTCTCTTGCCCTACATAATGAGCCCAACCTCCTCCGTTAACCCCAATAGCACCAATCAGCATTAGTATCGTTATAATTGCACGATAAATTAAATCACTATGGAACCAATGATTAACTCCAGCACCAAGTAATACTAGAGATTTGCCTTTTGTCTCTTCAGCATTTTGGGCAAACTCTCTAGCTATTTGGATAACCAGATCTCTCCTAACTCCAGTAATCTTCTCCTGCCAAGCAGGAGTATAAGGTACATCCTCATCATAACTACTAGGATATCCTTTTAAGTCTCCTCTTTTAACACCTAAGTTCGCCAAAAGTAAATCATAAACTGTAGTTACGTAAACTGTTCTTCCATCAATCGTTTTGATTATTTTTACCGGAACTTCTCTTTCAACATATCCTTTCTGGTCAAATCTCGGGAAGCTTACACTTACTATCTTATCGTGTACATTTAACATTGTAAGTGCTGGTTCAATATCTCTTTCAGTTATACTATCTTTAAGTTTCAAATTCCACTTCTTGTCATTACTCCATCTAAAACCTATACTACCATTTGGTATTGAAAGGGAATTGGTGTTTAAGTCAAATACTACTAATTTCCACTCACCCTTGTCTACGTTAGTGTATATATCTGAAGCCCTTAGATATCTTCCGGGCAATAATCTATTGTTTTCCTCTTCTAGTATTACAAGAAATGGAGCATCAGTATATTTCTTTATATAATTCTTAAAATATTCTACTTCTCTATCTACGTGAAATTCTTTAGCAATAACGTGAGCCATTGCTAAAGCAAGAGCACCATCAGTACCAGGCCTAGGATGAATCCATAAATCTGCAAACTTTACGTATTCAGCATAGTCTGGAGCTATGGCAACCACTTTAGTACCTCTGTATCTCACCTCAGAATAGAAATGAGCATCTGGAGTCCTAGTTTGTGGAATATTAGTTCCCCAGTCAATAATATACGTAGCATTAAACCAGTCAGCACTTTCTGGAACATCTGTTTGTTCTCCCCATACTTGAGGTGAGGCAATGGGCAAATCAGCATACCAATCATAAAAACTCATTACTACTCCTCCTATTAATGATAGGAATCTTGTTCCTGCAGCGTAACTTACCATAGACATTGCGGGAATAGGTGTGAAGCCAAATATTCTATCTGGTCCATATTTCTTAATAGTATATATTAAGGCTGCAGAAATTATTTCGTAAACTTCGTCCCACGAAGCTCTAACAAACCCGCCTTTTCCTCTCGATACCTTATATTTTCTAGCCTTATTATGATCTTCTATAATGTTCTCCCACGCCTTTACGGGATCATTTGTCTTTCGTAGTTCATCTCTCCATAGTTCAAGCAGTGCTCTTCTAACATAAGGATATTTTATTCTATGTGGTGAGTATTCATACCATGAAAAACTAGCTCCTCTAGGACATCCTCTAGGCTCATAAGGAGGTATCTCAGGATTAATAATAGGATAATCTAAAGCTTGCATTTCAGTCATTATAACGCCATCCTTAACGTAAATCATCCAACTACAAGAACCAGTGCAATTAACACCATGAGTACTTCTTACTACCTTATCATACTGCCATCTGTTCCTATAAAAGGACTCCCATTCTCTGTTATCATAATTAAATTTCTGCCATGGCATTTGATAGTAAAATCTCGTTTTAGTTATTAAAAACAAATCCTAATGTATGAGGAGAAAGATTTTTAATTAAGAATAAATAAGACTACTAATCTACAAAGAACAAATAGTATGTATAAATGTACAGAAAAGTATATAAAGGTGCAGATAGATATACTTTTTCAGATATAAACCTTTTATATCATAAATTACGAAAATTGTTTAAAAACTTTTCCCTAATTGATTAGGAATCACCAATATAAATATAGAAAAGGAATTATTTCTCGGTGATAGAACGTGGATGTAAGAGGTAGAGGGCTAACAGCAGGAACAATAGCGTTTTTTGCTGGATTTGCAGCTGTTGCCCTATTTGGAACAACAACACTTAAGATTAGTCCAATTCTTCATTTAACATTAGTAGAGAGTTCTTGGTTAGTGGCTATTCCTTTAGTTACAGGGGCGTTTTTAAGGATTCCATTTTCACTTTTAGTAGATAAGTTAGGAAAACATACCCTAACTATTCAATTAGTCATAGGTCTTATAGGAATGATTGGTATAATCTTTACCCTTGAGCAAATAAAAACACTTCTTAGTGACATAGTATATGGTCTTCTCTTATTCTTTGGGGCACTTGCAGGTACTGGAATTTCTACGTTTTCAAGCGGTATAACGTATGTTTCTTACTTCTATCCACAAAAGAAGCAAGGTACTGCTTTAGGAATTTATGCTGGGCTAGGTAATACAGCCCCAGGGATCTTTACAGTAATTCTTCCATTTGCTCTAGCATCTATAGGTTTAGTTTACGCCTATGTTGCTTGGGCTATATTTCTAGTCATAATGATTATTATCTACAATATAATCGCAATTAATCCACCTTTTATTCAATACATTAAGGAAGGTAAAAATTGGGAAGAAGCTAAGGCTCTTGCCTTAAAGGAAGGCTATGATGTGATACCGGCTGAATCTCTTTCAGCATCAATTAAAAGAAGTGCCAAAAACCCTGTAACCTGGGCACTAGTATTCATGTACTTTACATCTTTCGGCGGTTTCGAAGCATTAACTGAATGGTTACCAACATATTGGAAAGAATTCTTACATGTTACTCCTATAGAAGCAGGGCTATTAACCGGTGTTGTATATTCATTAATTACAGCATTAATTAGAGTTTACGGTGGTTATATGTCTGATAAGGTTGGAGGAGAGCTGGTTTCCACAATTTCATATTCTATAATGATCGTGGGAAGTTTGATATTTATATTCTCATATGCCTTACCGACTTCAATACTTGCTGAAATAATTATGGCTATAGGAATGGGTATTGCTAATGGAGCTGTATATAAACTTGTTCCTAAATATTCACCAGATGCCGTAAGCGGATCATCTGGATTAGTAGGCGGACTAGGATCTGCTGGCGGTCTACTAATTCCACCAACAATGGGATATATTGCATCAATAATCAATTTCCCAATGGCTTTTACAGTGTTCTTCTCAATTAGTATCGTCTCAACAATTCTCTCTATGGTATTATGGGTTAAGTACGCAAAAAGTCATGTCATACAATATAAGGAAACTAATGTAACTCATAAAGAAGCTCACGTAAAATAACTCTAATTTTATCTTTTTTTAATATTTAAATTAGTTAAATTTATATCATAAAATAATAGGAAAAAATTAAGAAACACAGAAAAACTAACTACTAAATTATAATAATAGACTAAGATCTTAAAATCCTATTAAGTCATTTTTTAAGTATTATTTAATTTCTGTCCTCGTTTACTCCTTAGAAAGGAAAACGTTAAAAAAAAAGTTAATTAGAAAAATGATTTATGCTCGTATAGCGTTTGAGGTACTATGGGTGTAATTTTCCATGAAATGTTAAATTGTTTAGCCGCTTGCATCAATAGATCCAGATTATCTACATCCCATTCACAAATAGCTATTTTTGAATCATTAGCAATACTAATCTTTTCCAATTTCATACCCTTCGGAAGCTTCTTCTGTTTTGTCATATCAATTAGTTGAGTGAAGAAATTATTCACTGCATCTTTTTGATTATCTTCCCATTGGTGTATGACAATTACTTTCATACTAATATCTTTGAAAATCAAATATTTATATCTTATTGTAATCTTCAATTTATTCAATATCTGAAATATCACTCATTTATTTAGGTGTTTAATATAAAAAAGCATGAAAATCAAAATTTTAATGTCTAAATTTATTGAATCCTTAAGGGAAGACCACGAGGTTATATTAAAAGCATTAAACGTATTAAACAATGTAGAAGCTATTGATGCTATTAAAAAAATTGTAGATTTTATAAAAAATTTCGTTGATAACTGTCACCATATGAAGGAAAAAAGCGCTATTCCCTTTCCTAGAACAAAAGGGATTAGTTAGAGGGCCTATTCAAGCTATGGTTTATGAACATAATGAGCTACGAGACTTACTAACTAAAATCGAAAACGAATACAGCGAACCGAAAGAACTTAAGAAAAATTTAAGTTATCTGGCTTATCTTTTATCGGGACATATAGGCAAGGAGAATACCGTGTTATTTCCTTTAGCGGAAAATATGATAACAGAGGAAGATGATAAAGAATTATATGAAGGATTTGAAAAGGTGGAAGAGAGAATTGGCGTTAATAAACATAAGGAATACGTGAATTTAATTAACAATCTTTACGCGAAATATTTCCCGAAGTAAGGACTATAACTTTATTATATGGTAATCTGCCGTAATCAATAATTTCACTAATAAGCAAATTTGGGAAATTCATGGATCTTTCACGCTTTCTATTTATATTAATAGAGTTAAATTATTGTTATTAAATATATACTAAGTAATATTAATACGCAGAATTGTAAAAAAATATTATAGTGAGGCCACAACTTGTATTACCAATACTGAATTATTTGTGTACTGAATTATACTAATTTAATAGAGAATACTATAATTTACAAAGAATATCTAAAAGATCCAAATTTATCTTTATTTGATCATATATCTTAATATACTAAGATTCTAGTAAATATCTATAATATTATTATAGAAATTAGAATTTTAGTTAAAAATAATATAATATTAGTTCTGGTTTAACCTCTTAATTTATATACAAGTGTAGTGCTATTATGAAGTAATATAATTTTGTATTCTCGAAGGTCGTGCAATTATATATACTATCCATTCTTTTGAAGTTTTTCGCTCTACTATTATATCGACCTTTCGCCTAGTTTTTATCTTCCTTAATATTCTTGATGGATCTTCATTAGAAAATAAAACCATTACCTCATCTTCTTTCATCTTATTAATTTTCATTTCGATTACTTTGAATGTGTAATCTCCTAGAACTCGCATATCTATCAGATAAGACTTCACACCATCTTTTCCTTTACACTCGTTTTATATCATTAGCCTAATATATAGCCTATAAGGCGAAAAATCCACAAACTAGGCTACACCTTATACTTTAGTATTCCATTTTTTATACACCTTAAAATAATTGCTATTCATGGAATTAGATCTCAGAAATGTAGAACCACAATATAGGCACAAACTAGTGATAGATGCTTTTAGTAAGATAAAGGATGGTGAAGAGTTAGTAGTGATAGCAGATCATTATCCTGCCCATTTATTACAAATTTTATCGGGACAAATTGAAAAATATAAGGTAGATCAGACAGAAACTGGAGACTTCATTTTGAAAGTTATAAAGAAAGGTTCCAAGTCAATTATTGCTCATATTTCAGAATATAGGAAAGTAGGGGATACATTTACACCAATACCAGTATTAAGAAAGGATGAATACGGCGTTATTTTAGTTTTCTTTAAAGCGGGGCAATATATACCAATACATGCTCCAGATTCTGACCTAATATTCTATGTACTTCAAGGAAAAGGTACGGCTTATGTAGATAACAAAGAAGTTGAAGTAAGAGAAGGTTCTATAATTATAGTACCTAGAGGAGTTAAGAGAGGAATAAAAGCAGAGACTTACATGGAAGCACTTCATATAGTTATTCCTAGTCCTTCAGCAGAAGACCATGAGAAAGTAATGAAAGCAGCTAGGGAAGGTATAGAAGAAGTAGATTTGAAACATTAGAATTTAAAAAAAGATAATTGTTTTTTATCTTATTGTATATCTTTAGTGAACCTCAAAAAATTGATTATAAGTTGTACATTCTCTCTGGACATTAAAAATCTCTGTATAAATTCTTGGTTACAAGTAGGAGTTGGATTTGTTAAAAGAAGGCATAAAGGAATATTCCATATAATTATCTCAACCTTTATTTAATACAATTTTTGCTTTTTAAATTAATTATTTAAATTTGTTAGAAATTAAAAACTCGATATTTAAGTAGTTTATTATGAATTGTAATATTCTCCTTTAAATTAACATAATTTGGTGTACGAATAATACAATATTACGTAAAAGATATTCTTGTAAGCTAAATTATAACCCCTTCTCATACACTTTTACTTCTTCATGTTATACTTGCTCATAACTTAAAGTACAATAAGGTTTCTAATTTCATAAAAACCTTAAGAGGAATATCTTGTTCTGTAAAGCTTAACAGAGTTATTACTTATTAAGTATAAATCTTGTCCTTTAAGATCTGACCTAGTATAATATTGCTTAGTATGTATTTAATAGTTAAAATCTCATTTACTTAGACAAATAAAAATCCAAAGACTAAGAATCATTATATAAAGTATATTACGCCTTGTTGAATCCTCCAATTTTCTCAGCTAATAACCCATCAATTTTTATAAAATTCAAAATTAAGCATTGATTTAAAAGTAAATTTCATCTTAACTTTAATAAAAATTGAGATAACCTACAAAACAATTGTATTATTAATCCTTAAATATTAGATATCATATATTTTAATTTATGCCTAAGCGAGTTTTTATTAAAATGTGAAGTGTGCGGTGAAGTCTTCAATAATAATTCACTATACTATCAACATAAGGTTTTACAACACTCAGAATATAAACCAATAGTTAAAGGGGACAGTTATGAATGCCCAATATGTCATGAAACTAGAAAAAGACTTCCTACGCTTCTTACCCATATAGGATTACATCATCTAACAAACAATCCAATTAGAGTAGAAGTTGCTTAATAATATTTTTATGATAATATCTTTTTTATCTGTGATATACAATAAAATTGTTTCTTCTAATGTCATTATATTATAAGGAGTATCTAGAGAAAATATAAAATAGTGAATTAGTAGAATTATATAATGCATAAAAAACCTTTAGAGGTTACTATTTTATTTGAGAATCATCCATGTGAAATAATGAAAATAATCTCATCTACTGGACTGAAAGCCAATGTTGAAAACATAAGATTAGGAAAGCAAACAACAGATTATATATTACGTTTCGATAAAGATGTTGAAAAGAGCGATATACTAAAATTAAAATCAAGTAATGTAAAAGTTTTAAGGTTAAGTAAAAGATGAGTATTTCTCTTTTCTTTAACCGCAGTTAGTAAAATCGTCATAGTTATGTTTTATATAATACGTTTAGATTTTCAAGTTATTAATATATAGAAATAATATTTTAATTTTTAAACAAAAGATTGGCCTCGAAATCTCTCATTTATATCTTATAAAAATAAAAAAGAAGACTTAATGTGTTTTTAACAAAACTACCGCAATTGCTACAGCTGCAGCTATTACAACAGCTATGGTAATTAAGACTGGATAGTTAGGAGTTTCTACTAATTTCTCATATATCGGACCGTTAACAGTTATTACTGTTCCTGGTGAGACATTATATGTCCCTATATATTTACCTATAAGATAGAACGGAACTGATGCGTTAAGACTGATTCTCGTTTCTTCATTGTACCAATTTGACACTCCGTTTACTGTAACTAGGAATTGCTTAACTACCTTTACTGTAATGTTTGTTGGACTTTCAACGGTCACTGACTTAGACGATATATTTGTTATTACATATCTTTCCTCATTGTTAACATAGTAAGTATAGTTTATTATCTCTATTTTAGTTCCTTCATTTATCCATGAGGAGTTGAGGATAGTCTCAGTCCCATTAATCAAGGCCTTAACCGGAATTTTGGATGAGACTGATACATAGAACTGTAATACCGCATATATTGTAACGTTATAAGGTTTATTTACTATAAGCGTTGCTGAAGGTGATATTTGAGTAATTACGTATCTTGACTCTGACGAGGGATAGTAAGTGATATTTAGAATCTCTATTTTTATCCCCTTGTTATACCATCCTGTTGCTAATGTAGTATTTGTTCCATTAATTATAGCATGAACTGGTATAGGAGATGATAGCTTTAAGTAGAACTGTTCTAATGTCGAGACTTTTATCGTTAACGGGCTTTCTACTGTCACTTCTTTAGGTGTAATGTTCGTAATTACATATCTGGTAAATGGGGTGGGATAATAAGTGATGTTTTCTACACGTATAACCGAACCAACATTATACCATCCTGTTGCTAATGTAGTATTTGTTCCATTAATTATAGCATAGACTGGAATAGGAGATGAAACTATAACTGGGAATTGTTTAACTGTTGAAATTATGACATTTATTGATGAGTTTACCGTAAAGGAAGATGAGGGTGATATTGATACTATTACACATCTCTCATCAGAGCTCGGGTAATATGTTATATTGAGCACTTCAACTGTAGTTCCCTCATCATACCATCCTGTTGTTAGTGTAGTATTTGTCCCATTGATTATAGCATGAACTGGAATAGGTGATAATACTGTAACACGGTATTGGTTATAATAATATATGGTAATTGTAGAGGGTATTGTCACTGTACCTGAATAAGAGTAGGCTATCCATCGTTCTTGTGAATTAGAACCGGGCAGAGTTTGAGAATATACATAAGTGGAGTCATAATCTACCCAAACAGTATTTGGTGCAGTAATTGTTTGCGGTAATCCGAAGTAATAATATGTAACTTGTGGAGGGCTGTAACCAACTCCTCCTTGTACTTTATACTCAAAATTAACCATTAGTTGTTCATAGTAAACAAAGAATATTGTTAATGTACTGTTTATTACACCTTCAGTTTGATTATCTGTAGCCCATCTAATTCCATTGTTACCGTAAATTATCTGCTGGATTGTGTAAATAGTCCCCGCGGGTAATTTAAGGGACGTCATGGAAGTTAGGTATATTGTTGTTATTGTCTGATTGGGGAATTCTAAGGTTATTTGAGGAGATTGTGGTAAAGGTTGACCTATTACGTCATACTCAAAAGTTACAAAATAATATCTTGGAATAATAGTCAGTGTAATATTTACAATCTTATAGAAACCTGGAAACAGTGAGGCATTAATTATAATTGGGTAAGTACCCGGTGGTATTTGATTAGCATATATTGTCAGTATATCTGTACCTTGGCCATTAACATATATTGGATTTTCAATATTATACGTTACACCAGCGGGAGTAAGGATGTTAATTTTTACATCACCATACGCATTTATTGTAATATCTATTAAGGCAGAGGAATTAGGATGTAAGCGTATTGAAGTATTTGATACCATAATGTTGAACTGTGTAACATCAGTAGTGTAACTTCCAATTGTCTTCAAAACGTTTGCTTCTCCAATAAGCTGACCATTAGAATTGTATACCAGAATTGCATAGTTTGTTGGTTCTAAGGATAATATTGCCTCACCACCATTAAATGGAATTTTGAACTGCGTATATGATGGTGAATAGGTATAAGTCATATTATAGACTAAAATGTAACCACTACTTATCCCGGTGTCTACAGTCAAGTTTAATATATTGTTCTGTTCCCACAATACTCCGAGACTTCCGGGACCAGTAGTTATATGACTTACCAGTGTACCGTTAAATGGTATGTCTGTATAAGTTGCTACTACGTTTTGAACAGTCTCTGCAGTGTCTGATCCGAAATTATATGCGTTTTCTACAGTTTGAAAGTTATGGCCATTCCAGTATTCAAGAGTCATATATATGTTTGCTGAGTAAACATAGGCGTTAAGTCCTCCGTATGCTCCTCCTAAAACCAATTCTGCATCGTAAAATGTTCCCCATCCGGTATATTCGTTACCGTTAATCATGAACTCTATGTTACTTGCACCTTCAACGTTTGTAACTACTACAGTGTCATATTTCACCCAACCATAGCCATCGTTATACCAGAAGTTGATCACTGGTTGACCTAAACTGTTTACTGATACATTTACTAAGACTAAAATCGTAGTAGGGAGTGTTACCGTTACAAAACTTCCTGGATAATTATTAGCCCAATCGTAGTAATACTCGACTGCATGAGAACCATAGTAAACAATACCTATTTGTCCGTTACCCGATAGACCGCTTGCATTAGCATATATTTGCGTATAATTCCATATGTTATCTAAAAATGCAACTTCGTTATTTGCTGTATCAAACCTCACTATATTCTGAACCCACAGGGAATAAGTTATTCCATTATAATTATAAGTTAGGACAGCATTAAGCTGGAAGCTGACACAGTTACTAACCAATTCAGTACCGTTAAATGTTTGTGCTGACAAATCTATAATGTTAATGTAACCTAGGAACTGTGTAGTAGTTAACACATACGGACCGTTTGGACCTATACCGTAATCAGCTATTCCCATGGGTGCTGGTTCTGACGAGTAAAATGCATTTATATTTACATAGCCATAATTATTAGTGACATTTCTATAGTATTTACCAACAACTGGTATTGAGGCTGTTCCTATTTGATGTGTTGTATACAGAGGTGTTGTATAAGTCAATAGTGAAATGAGCAAAAAGATTACAAGAAGTTTCTCCATAAATATGAGTGTGAATGTTCATATATAAAATTTTTGTTAATATATGCTTTATTGATACTTCAATTTTCTTAGCAGGTGTTGTAAATTTTTGTTAAATTCAAGAGTGTTAATTTAAAAACAAAGTCTAACGTTATCTCTGATAAAAACTTAATCAATCTACAAAGTAAGTTATAGAAAGATATTTATATTTTATAATGCTTAAGTAAATATTTTTAACTCTAAAAGTATATTATAATTAAGGTAAGAAAGGAGATTCACGGCTCTTTTGCGAATTCATTTTATTTTATTATTTTGAGGTTAAATAATTGATTATACATTGGCAATTGAAGGTACTAAGGAGTTTATACCATTATGGAGATAATGACATCTCATCAATTATTTCTTTATACAATTATTCTAATTCTAAGAGAATATTATAATTCGCAAAGAAGGCATGAAAGATCCTATTTCTCACTTCTCTTCTTCTCTCAAATTCTTCACATACTTGAGATATTTCCTTATTATTTCTCTGCCTTTATCAGTAATATGTATCTCTGTTCTAATACCAGCTATTGTGAATACCTTATTAATCTTTATAAGACCTTCATCCTCCAGAATCTGTAGGTGAAACAGAAGAGAACTTTTTGGTAATCCACTAAAGTTAAGCAATTCAGTAAAGCTCATCTTTTTCTCGTAATAGAGGGCTATCATAATTCCTAGCCTAGCTGAGTTAGAAAACGCTTTACTGTTCAATAACTCCATTAATCCTTTTAGATCGTTATCTTCACTGTTCATCTTCTGACCCCTCATAGCTTTCAACTATAGATTTTACTCCAGCATAAATCCAGAAGAAGAAGTAGAGATAATAAAAAAGAGAGTTAAATGGTCCCAATAGCATCGATATTATGAATGTTATTATAGCTACGTAATCGTAGTATCTAACTTTCCCAGTATCTCTTGCAGTATCATAAATAAAGATCGAGATTATGGTTGTGTATACTGCATCAGAAACGATATAGTAGGAGAAGTCATTTAACGTAATAAGTGTGTAAACCCATAATCCGATAATACTCAACATTAGTGCTGTGAAAAGGATATCCCTTAACCTATTCTTAGAAGAGTGAAGAAACTCTCTTTTTGAATATGCTTTGTGGAATATTACCGATGTATATGCTATATATATCAATAATAAAGGGATTAAAAAGTAAATGAGCAAGGAGTGAATTGATGAAATAGAATACAAAAGTCCTTCAATAACTACATAAGTGGACCAAAAAATGTAATACTCGCCAAGCGATTTTCTTATTTTATGCGTTAGTATTCTTTTAGCCAACTTTTCAGCATCTTTGATGGTCTGATTCATTGGAAAGCACTCTCGGTATTATATTTAGCTACGCACTTATTATACCATATAGCCTGTTTAGAGAACCTAAAGCACCGAATTTCATTCCCGTATCTCCCTTAACTATAGATATCTTTTTCCCCATTACTTCCAGTGTTAATAAAGCATCCCTTCTCTCACCTTCTACTATAGAACTCTCCAATAATTCAGATACACTCACTGGGCCTTGCAACTTATTCCCTACCAGAAAGTAAGCCTTATAATCCTTATATAAGCTTAACATATCCAATTCATGTGTGACTAATATCCCTTCTTTACCGTATTCTTTAATATATCTAGATATAACGAATCTTCTTGCAGCATCTACATTTTCAAAAGGTTCATCCAATCCAAATATTTTAGGTCTAGAAGCTAGTGCTAAAGTTGTCCTAACTAAGACAGACTGTCCCGCAGATAATACGTAAAGTTTTTTATTTAAAATTTCGTTACTTAAGTTTAAGGCCTTAATGATCTCGAGAAACAGCTCACTATCCAAACCTTTAAACTCCTCGTACAAATAGACCACGTCTTTTACAGTTATACCAATCTCATATGCTTCCTGCAGATTAGTAGAGTACCCCGTATAATTTCTTATCTTCCTTACCTCATTCCCATCTATTAAGATACTTCCAGTATAAGGTAATAACCCAGAAATAGCCCTTATTAGAGTAGTTTTCCCGCTCCCGTTAGGTCCTAATATTATTACCTTTTCTCCATCAACCTTCAAGTTTATGTTCTCCAAACTAAATTTTTCAGAGCCTTTACTGGATAACGTAATCCCTACATTTTTTAGTTCAATCATAATATAATGTATACTTGAAATATTTATAAAACGTCATAAGAGTTCAGAAACTGAACCGTTTAGACTGAATATATACTTGAACACATTATTAAAGCTCATGAGATTGCAAATTTACCTCACAAAAAGGCTCCTAACCAATCCATATTTAATAGGCTGGGGAATACTGTTTATGATATTCTGGGCAATAATCGGTGCATTTGTGGAGAGCGGAGCAATACCATCTAACCTACCACAAGAGGCATATAAATTCTATACTTCAGGCTGGTATGGAGTGCTTGTCCTTCTCTCCTTTTCAGCTATTGGAGTTGGATTAACAGCCTTCATAAGATATCATACTGGCTCTATTCCATATCTATTAAGGTATAGTAGAATGAAATCAGCTGATTATATATCCGGAATAACAATTGCAAGCGTGATAACTTCTTTGGTTTATAGCCTGATTTTACTAGCAATAGTAGATTTATTATTCTCTTATCATTTCGGTTTCCAAATTTCACCAGCTAATATACCGCTGATATTATTAACAAGTTTGCTGGCAGGACTTTTCTTCCTTTCCTTTTCATTATTCGTTGAATTACTAATAGTTAAATACCTAGGTCTTAATCCCGCTACAAGTCAGATTGTAAACTTCATTCCATTAATCTTAGGATACGGATTCGGATTTGCAGCTTTATATTCAAATTTAGGTAATATAGTATATGCTTCCCCTTTTGCTGACATTGAATACTTGCTAACCGAGGGATATTACGGACATCATATCTATTTAAACGCTCTCGTTAATGCTACGAGTGTTTCATCAAATGGGATATTTTCTGTAGGAATAGGCTTTTTAGCACTAATTGCATGGATAGCTATCCTTTTCGCTATCTCGTTACCGCTATTTAATAGGATATACTATAGAAGTATATACGAAGAAAAAATAGTATAAATTCCTTTTTATTCTTATTTGGACTGTCTCATGCAGTCATAAAACTAGAATATTATTTATTATGTCAAATTACCAATAATGTGTTTGATCGTCTTCAAATAAGTTTCTCTAAAGGTATTAACTAACTCAAGAAGATCCGAGGATAAATAACCTTTAGTTATTATTTAACCCTACAAGGACATCATAACCTTTACACACAAATGTTTTATAAAAACAATATTTACTCTTCAGTGACTCAAGATGGTAAAATAATTTTTACCATTACTACAATATTTTTATAATAACTCATCGAATTTCATGACTGTTTGGGAACACCCCCTCCACCTACCGTTGATTTCTATAGCCTTAATTTTACCCTCCCTAATCCATTTTATTACCCCACTCATACTCATCTCGAATATCTTCGCTACTTTACTGGGAGTTAAGTATCTCTCCATATAATTAGAAGTGATTAAAAACATTTAAAAGTTATGTAAGATGTTATAGTCTCATAAGACTAGTCTAGTAAGACTAGTTTATAAAGATTTTATAAAGTTTAGGGGTTCAAAGGGGGCGAAAAACCTCGCCAGTGGGGATGGATAGCCCCCTTTGTAGAAATATTTTTTAATCCACTCTCGAACATTTTATTAATGCCCAACGTAGGGTTCCGCTTTCGTGCGTATGCTGACGATCAAACAATTAGGGCGTTAAAAGCCCAGTTGAGGTTAGCATGTGAGATGTACAACACCCTACGCTGGGCAGATATCTATTTCTACCAAAGGGACGGAAAGGGTCTTACACAAACGGAGTTAAGACAGCTCGCTCTAGATCTAAGAAAGCAAGATAAGGAGTACCAACAACTCTACTCACAAGTAGTACAGCAAATTGCCGATCGTTATTACGATGCTAGGGATAGGTTCTTCAAAGGTCTAGCACACTTTCCTAAGGAGAAGAAACCCCATAAGTACTACTCTCTTGTTTACCCACAAAGTGGATGGAAAATACTTGAGAGCAGGGAAATAAGGACTAAGAGTAGGAAGAGTAAGAAGAAGCTGGTGTTATTGAGGTTATCAAATCTCGGCGTGTTTAAGGTCATTGTTCATAGGGACTTCCCGCTTGACAAAGTAAAGAGGGTGGTAGTTAAACTAACACGTTCAGAGAGAGTATATGTCTCCTTCATAGTTGAAGGTGTTGGATTCCCTCAACTCCCAAAGACTGGTAAGGTAGTTGCAATAGATGTTGGGATAGAGAAACTCTTAACCACGAGTGATGGATTCTATTTCCCTAACTTGAGACCTTATGAGAGGGCACTTGAGAAGATAAGGAAACTCCACAAGGTTCTCTCGAGGAAAGAGTTCTTGTCGAAAAATTGGTTTAAAGCAAAAGTGAAGTTAGCTAGGGGTTATGAACACTTGAAGAACTTGAGACAAGACCTCTATATGAAGTTGGGTAAGTGGTTTGCACAACATTATGACGTTGTAGTAATGGAGGATATAGATGTTAAACAACTGGTGGAGGAGTCAGAAAGGAAGTTGAGGATGAGGTTGCACGATGTTGCATTCCATGAGTTGAAGAGAATACTAGAATATCAGTTGGAAAAATATGGAAAGAAACTGTTGTTAATAAATCCAGCATATACTTCAAAGATGTGTGCTAAATGCGGGTACGTAAAGAAAGAGTTAACTTTGACTGACCGTGTGTTCAGCTGTCCTAAGTGCGGTTGGGTTACTGATCGTGACTATAACGCTTGCTTAAACATATTGAAGAGATCGGGGTGGGAGCCATCCTTAGTGCCTGTGGAGCTCCACCCTCTACCCGTAGCGAAAAGCTACGGGCAAGGTGGGGCTATGAAGCAGGAAGCTCCGCCCTTCAGGGCGGGGTAGCTCACAACTCTAAGCCCCTAAAGCTAATTAGTTCTATGGACGTAGAAATTATATGGAAATTAACTTACCTAAGAAATTATTCTCAGAGAAAACCTTTCCAATATCGAAAATGGTTACTTAGTGTACTTTATATAATATTTAGACGACACTAATTTATTATTCTTATGAGCTAGACACATGAAAATAGAGAACGATTATTTTACGCAAAGAATTTAAATTCTAAAACTATAATATTATTGTGGATAGGAAAGAGAAGATTGGTTTAATACTTCTAGTCCTTGCTAATCTATTTCAAATTATAGGACAGTTTTATGGTTCACTTTATGTGAGTGTTATTTACGGCTATGAAGGGTTTGGCGGTGTTCTTTACCCGTCGTTGCAAACAGCTAAGCAAATATTCTCCACAGTAGATATATCACTTATTCCCCTTTTCATCTCCGCATATCTCCTTATAGCCGGCTTTGTTTATATCAGACAGGCTAACATAGATGTAGATATAGGAGTTATTGGAGGAGTAATCTTACTTGCGGTCTTCCTCCTCCTTGTTATTGTAGCCCCCTTAACTATAATAGTGTCTCCTTTTACCGTCAGACTAGGGCCATTAACCATTAGTAATAACTCCGGCACATACCTAGACTTAATATCGGCAATGTTTACAGCCTATGCAATTGGTGTAGTTCTCATTGGTATAGATTACTTCAGACTGGGTAAAAGATATAAAAGTACGTTAATAAAAGCTGGTGGAATTTTGACGGGCTTAGCTATTTTAGAACCACTAAGCCCTATCTTCTTGTCCCTAGCAAGTATAATTAATATTTTGGGGATAATCCTAAAGATATTAAGACATTAAATAATATTTTATACATGTTTTTTAAATTTAATTTTCTAGTATATCAATAATGCTTTATTAATTAATATTTTGATTAGCATAACTAAAATTTTCTTTATGAATAAGTTTTTAGATTTAACCATCTAAGAACTAATCATGAGAAAGAAGATAGCTATCGTAAGCACAATTCTTATATTAATTATAGTAGGATCATTTTTTGCATTTTACTACTACACTATGGTTAAACCGAATTCTCAAGCCTCTAGTATCGACTTAAAACCTCCAATCTCTATCTCCCTAGTAGAAAACTACTTTGAGATAACTTACAATTCATCCCTTAAACTGTTCTCTGTGTGTCCGTTCTCAGATACGTATTATATAGAAAGCGATAATTTGCTTGCTGTAATTGTGTTAAAGTACTTAAACAACTCCCTATGGGAAACAGTTTGGCAAAACATTGAAAGGAACATCACTACATCCCCATATTTAGTCCTAATGAATGTGCATAACTTTACATGGAAGTTCAAGACCCCTATAAGTGTCCACGTTTATGGTCCTATCTATACCATTGAGTTCAACGGCTCATCCTATTTATCGTGGTACGAATATGCTGATACCTCATTCCTCTATGCTATATATGAATCTGAGAACGGAAATATAAGTATAGCTGAGAAAGTGTTCGCCATGACAGTTAGTAACTTTTGGAATGGTTCAGGGTTTATTGATGCCGCTTTTAACGGCGGTACGTTTGATTCATATAAATTAGCTTTAGCAATAATAGCCTGGAAATATATAGCTCATTATAATGAAACTTTTGCATTACAATACCTTCCGATAATAAAGCAGATATATAACATTTCATCACATCTTCAATTCAGTATAGGAGGATTCTTCACTAACTACGTTATCAATGACGGTCACGTAATAGCTGAAGGTAATGTAAATACAGAAACTACATCACTCTTTGTAATAGCGTTCTTAATGCAATCCTGATCATTATGTAGAACCGTAACACGAGAGTGAAGTAAAAGAAAATAAACACAGTTAAGCTAATGAGTTTATTAGGATTTTAAAAAAGGAAGAGGAAAAAAGATGAACTAAAACTTTAGACCTTCTGTGCTTCTTCTACTAATTTAGTCCCTAGAGTTTCAGGCCCTAAATACTGGCCTATTCCTACAAGAACTGCTCCTATCATTAATAATACAGCAGTGGAGAACCATACATTAGTAGGTGTATCTATCGATTTAAACAGATAGTTATGCATTAAAGGTACATATATGCTGAACCATCCTCCTATGAATATACCAGAAGAGTATCCGAAACCTACTCCAGAAGACCTCATAGAAGCCTTAAATCTTTCTGATAGGTAAATCGGTATAATTCCCCAGGGTCCTTGAGTTATTAATCCTATAATGACTGAGGCAATACTGGCAAGTATATAATTTCCAACAGAAGCGGATGAGAACAATAAGTAATATACTGGAACAGATATTATGAACGTAATAATCGCCCATATAATGGTAAGCCTTCTCCTCCCTATATATTGAGATAAAGCACCAAATATTATTGCACCAGCAAAAGCAGCATAAGTACCGTAATAATATATCTGTTCTGCTGTACCAACAGAAAACACTGAAGGCATATGTTGTAAAATTGCAGGAACAAACGCAAATAGTGAATACGCAAAGAAGAACATACCAGTCATATATAGCATTACTTGGAAGAAATCCCTCCTGTATGGTTTTCTGAATAAATCTAAAAAGGGTGTTTTCCTAACTAGATTTTTCTTTTTCACATCTTCAAATACCGGTGTTTCTCTCATTGCTAATCTAACAGCTAATGCTATCACAGCTGGGGCTAAAGCAGTTAGGAATACATACCTCCAAGCAAAATTTTCAACACCACTAACACCGTAAATTCCGATAAAAGCAGCTTCTACTAATGCAGCTAATCCCGCACCAAATGAAAACCCTCCTTGAACAATTCCACTTACTAATCCTCTCCATTTATATGGAGTCCATTCCATTGCAAAAGGATGTCCAGCAGCATACTCACCTCCAGCAAATATTCCTACTATTATTCTAATTAAAACAAATAGGATAAACGACAATATACCTACTTGCGCATAAGTAGGTAATGCAGAAGTTAAAGCACTTGCTAACCCTAAACCTAAAACTGTAATTATTAGATCAGCCCTCCTACCTATTTTATCTCCTAAGTTACCGAAAATTGCAGAGCCTAATGGTCTAAATATTATCGTAAGAGAGTAGGAAAGTATTATGTTGAATGTAGCTAATAGTGGTGATTCTGGAGGTAATAAAACCTTAGCTAATAGTGGTGCTATTCCTAGTATCATTGTTAAATCATAAGAATCTAACAGAAACCCTATGAATTGAGATACAATTGCCTTTGTGGTATCTACATTAAATTTTTCCGGCTCCACAAAGTTTCTGTCTTAAGGATTATATTTAAAATTTTCTTTATACATTAATGTTTTATCTTAATGTTCTAATTTAAAATTTTATTTGTAGTACTTCAATAATAAGTTATCAAGACAAAACTCTTACAGCTCCTTGATGAACTACTTATAGATAACCAGTGAAAAAAGTGTTTTGTGCTATATCTTCAAACGAGTTCATACTTTGTTATGATAAAAACTACTATATGCATACTAGAAAATTCTATCCTCACCAATCGGTTACTTTAAGCCTTAAAAGTAAGTTATCAAACATTAATGAACAGTAATCCGTTATGTTCTAATTTAGGAAAACTCGACAAGCAAAAGAGGAAGTCCTTCTTATTTTTATCAAATTTCTCTGTAAACATCTATGAACCTAGAATACCATCCCTTATACTCTTCTTCATTGATTACATGGATTTCAAAGGGATTCGGGCTACCAATAACTTCATTTATCTCATGATAAATTTTCAGTCTATCATAAATATCCTTCACGTTAGCAATTATCAAAACGTCGATATCACTATCCGGTCTAAAATTTCCCCTAACGTAACTGCCAAAGAGTATTACCCTAGCTGTGGGGTCTATATTTCTCGCTACTTCTTTTATCTTTTTTAAGTAATAATCCACTTCTTTTAAATACCTCTCCCTCCTCTTCATGTTCTCCTCAAGAATGTCGATCAGAGACATTTTATCTCCTTCATAAGATTCTCTACAAACTTTAAAACTTTTTCAGCCGTCTCTTTGGAAAATACATAAGGTAAATATCGCGTGGAAATGTAGGACTGTGTAAGGAAGTCAAGCATTAGTGGATCAACACTCACGTTTTCAAATCTCTTTAAAGCTTCTAAAAGCTCCTTTAAATTATGGGTTTTAGGATAATCTCCCAGATAAGTATATAGCTTATACTTAACACAAAGTTGAAGTGCTTGCCCAGAATGAAATATAGATAAGTTCCATATTCCCTCTTCAAAGTCCCTATTTGCATCATGAAAGAAGTTTTTCGCATTATTTAAGAGAAAGCTCACAATTAGATTTTTGATCGCCAATATAAAAAATGATTATGTTACGAATCTTATCTTCACATAGAAATCTAAATTCGCTTACTTGCTCACATCTTAAATCAACCATTTTTCCACATTCATAAAGCATTAAGAAGAACATCTCGTCTCTTAGAATTTGATAGGATATATTCTATGTGAAAAGAGTAGTTTTCATAGATTTTATACATTGAAAAATCATAATATATGTTAATCAACTAATGAAGGAATACTTTTATATAACATTTCTTTCTTTTTCTTATACAATTAAAGAATATTCATATAAATCGGAAATTTATTAACATATTTTTTAACGCAACTAAAGTACAATCAACATAAGATTTCTTTATTTAAAGAATATTTGCTTCTTTCACACAGAAAGTTTTTATGTAGCTTTCATTACTCCTTAAACTACAATCAACAGATATTCTTAATTAACTGATTTCAACAGATATCTCTCATACTCTCACGATTTTTATAAGCGTTGAATAGACAATCCGTTAGATGTTTGTGATATGATTTCGCCTCCAGCATTCACATCATAAATAACGTATTTCGTCAAATCTCTACTCCTTGCCTATTTCTTCAATTCTCTGTAATGCTTCCTTTAAATTTCTAACCCTATCCTTTATATCTGGGTAAAAGTCATATCTATCTAGAAGAATAGGATCTACATAACTCCTTTTAGCTCCTACATAATCCAATTCATAAATATCACCAATGTGAACAGCAGGATAACCAACCTTCGCTATAGCAAAACTGAATATTTTAGGATTGGGTTTTACAGCCTTAACCTCATATGACAAAGCCAAAGCATCAAAATACTTCTTAAGATCGAATTTCTCTAGGAGCATCTTAACCCTAGGAGAGGCATTGCTTACAAGGGCTAATTTATAACCATTACTCTTTAATCCCTCAAGGAATTCTAAAGTATCATCATAAAGGAAAGCTTCACCATCCCTTATATTAGCCTCACTTAACTCCTTAATCAGACGTTCACTAGGATATATACCTAAAATGTAAAGTAACTCTTTAGGGTCTACATGCTCAAGCCCATCCTCATTCGGGTAATTGATCATACCCATAGCTTTAGCATAAGCTCTAAAGACCTTTCTAAGCTCTAAATTGTATCCATTGTCCTTTAAGATTTGGTGAACTTTCTCATAAAACACTGGCTTAAAACCAACTAAGGTATTTCCGAAATCTACCATAACAGCCTTATATTTCATAAAGTAATATGAAGAAAGCTTACTTTAATACTTTTTTCATAATTCAATAAATAGATCTATTTAGTTATATAGAGAATTTAGATATGAAGGGAAATCGCCTAGCAGTACATTGATTTCTGTTTACAAAATTGGGGGGCGGAAAGCTTCGTCAAGATATGGGTAGCCCTCATCCCTTCCAGGGCGGGGGAGAAAGTCAGCTTATATTGAATGTATATACTACGATATAACAGGGAGATTAAAATAGGAAACCAAAGACAGTGTTTTATCCGTGGTATAACTTACGCTTTGTAATTCTATCACATACACCTGTGACGAGAAGTGATTAAAAATGCAATTAAAAGTTATACAAAACTGCTATATTCTATTTCAGTTTTTATCACCTAAGCAATTTATTATAGTTTTATACTAGAATTTAAGTCGCAATTATTTCTTAGAAACTCATTGAATAGATAATGTCAATATCAATATCAAAATTTATTAATTCATAAAAATCTACATAATAAATAATTATAGATTATGTTAGTTATGTCTGTTAGATCTTGAGAGAAAAACATTATATTCTTCTGTAAAATTTCTTCTTACTAAAAGTTCTTTAGCATTTACAATATATCTATAAGTAAAAAATTTAATTAATTTCATACTACATTGCATAAATCCGATAATAGTAATGGTTAAAAGGTTAAGTTGAACTTCATTTTTACGTAATTGAGCTTATTAAAAGGATCATCAACGTTAGGTACTATAATCTCACCTCCATCAACCCTCAAAATATGCCAATCACCTATTTCCTTATACACTGGGTTAACAATATCCGCAATTAAGCTTGGCCTGTTTGCTACGTTTTCCTGTCTGACGTTAACTACAACTATATTTTTCACCTGAGACCAGGGTATTATAAGCTCTCCTTCAACATAATTTATCCTTACACTCTTAGCAAACTTGATTAGTCTTATTATACCGTAAATTCCTCCAGTCATAATTAGAAGTCCTATACTTGTGGGTATTAAAGTAAAAAGCGAAATACCGGAAATAATTAAAAAGTAAATTGAAAATACACCAATGATAACCAGTAGTGAGAGTAAAATTATTCCAACGGAAGCTATGACCACTTTCCCAAAGCCCAAAAGTCTCTTACCTCTGTTCATTCTATATATCCCGTCATTTGCTGCAGCATATAAAGGGATAAATACCCTTTGAGAAAACATCTGGTAGCGAGTCTGAAGGGGATTTAAAATTACGATATCCCCCTTAGCTAAATCAAATACTCTCATAGTTCTTAATTTAGATCTGGCTATTATATTCTTTACGGTATAACTTCTTGAGCCTTAATTAACAGAGTGTTTTCTTTCATATCTTAAACCACTTATTTCCTTTATAATATCTCAAATTCAATAATGTCAAAGGTAGAGCACTTATACCTTAATTAAGTGCAACTGTGTTAACATCTTTTTCAATCTTAGTTAAATTAATCTTGGTCTCCATGAAATAAACGAAAAAGTGTAGAGTAAAACACATTCGCATAAAACTACTTTCCATTAATAACCTGTAAAATTATATCTATTATCCAGGAAAACAAGGGTTTATACTTTTGACTGTTCGCATTATATATCCCTAGGTCATTAAAATTTATTCTAAAAAATGTAATAAGTTAATTCCTTGAGAATTACACAGTGTAGCTTAGAAAATACTATATAGAATTTATCCGTATTTAATCCGATAATCTATATATTCTAGATATACAAATAAACCCGCTCATCATTAAGTTAGAAAGATGGAAAAAGACTCATCAAGAGAAAATCAACTAATCAAGCTGAACTACTACCTATCATAAACAGCATAGCAAGAGCAAAAAGAATAAGCCCTATAAAAAAATTAAGAAGCGGGACGATAAGTGAAAAATAGTGCTTTCTCTTCAAGAAATAAATTGAGAATAAGAGGGCATACAAGGCTGGACTGAAAATAGTATAAATCAACGTGCCTAGACTGGGATAGAATACCTTTTCGTAAAGGGCTATAAATGAACCTATATCTATAGCCCAAGATAAAAAGAAAATTCCCACATAAATTAAAGCCCTAAACCATGCATGTTGAGTTAGAGCCATATAATTGAATATTAGAATAAAGGAATTTATATTTTAGCATTTTAAGGATTTAGGCGTTAAACATCTCATTAGGTTTTATTATCAACGGAAATTTTCATTGCAACAAAATTAGATACAACTTTCTTTTCATTATATCTGCAAACTGATCAAGTTAAAGACACTCTTATTTTTTCACCAGCCGATTTACTCACTAAATTTGATAATGTTTACCCATGGCGCAACTTATGCTTATTTTACTTCTAATTCCACTATAGGCATTTATATAAACATAATAAAGATGGTGTCGAGAAGTGATTAAAAATAGCTAAAAGTTATGCTAAAATGCCACAATCTGAAATTATGTAAATACTATAGAAAGACTTTTCTCTGGTAGATTATATAATAAACATTTACATCAAAATCTTATTGTCTTTACGTTAAAATTATATAAGAGAAGACGTATTATACACTGAAAATAACTTAACAGTACGCAAAGAATTAATAAGTTATAAATTAAAAATATTTAATAATCTGGATTAATACCACAATTTTTCATAACAAGAGAACATTTATACATAAATTACTATATATGGAACCCTAATCCCTCTTAGTCTTTGCATAGCGTATTATCTCGCTTGCCAAAACCGTATATATGGAAAAATATGTATGAATCTTTTCAGTGAA
The DNA here is from genome assembly GCF_009729055.1 of Sulfurisphaera ohwakuensis. Lineage (GTDB taxonomy): Archaea > Thermoproteota > Thermoprotei_A > Sulfolobales > Sulfolobaceae > Sulfurisphaera > Sulfurisphaera ohwakuensis. The sequence goes on from NZ_CP045484.1 coordinate 2,601,048, forward strand.
TTGAAATTTTTATTGCTACGTCAAAACTGATGTGTTTTACTATGCTAATAAAACAAGATTATTCATTTTCCCCTTTGATTATTTACTCATTGTAGAACTCTCAAAATTTTACTAGGCGAAATATATGATTTAGATTTTGACGAAGCTGTAAAAACAAGACGGTTAATTGTAACAATTACTATATGTGCTTTCCAGTTCTAGGAAAAACATGAGTATAAATTTTCAGCAATATCTTTACTAACTACTCATTATTTATATGAGGGCTAGAAAGTTATGAAAATGCGATTGTTTATAGGAATATTTCTTGAAGATTATATTAAAATTAATAGCAGTTATTCTACTTTAACGTAACTTAAAAGTTTTCATCAAACCTAGAGCACCCCCTAAACGAATTTCAACGAACCGGAGAAACTCCTCCACACTCCTCAAGTTAAGGGAGCTAATCAAATCTCTAACCGTGTTAACAACCATCACGAAGAGAAGCAAGTAACCTTGAAACCTCTTCCTCTTTAAGAAAGAGGAATCTTGCATACCAAGAGCCTTAATATCCTTGTGAAACTTCTCTATCTCCCACCTAATCCTCCAAGTAGCCTCTATCTCCCCATCACTCAAGCTAAGATCAGTAGAGTACAAATTCAGCCTATTAGATTTATATTCCAGTACTAACAACTTTATAGTAATAACTCGACTCTCAAGGGTTAGGTCAGCCAAGTAAGAGCCTGGAGGGAGATCTCGGACGTGGATGTGCCCCTCCACATCCAACGTCCCCCTCCCTCCAAACACCTAACCCTTAAGAGCCTCCTATTAGACCTCAACTCAGAAACAACACAACCCCTCACCAACTTCTCAGACCAATACCAAGAATCAAACACAACCCTAGCTATAGTGAATTTACTCTTGAGTATCTCAATTATTTCTGCAGCCATCTCTATCTTTGTCTTGAATTCGCTCACCATCCCGCTTTCCCACATTTTTCTTGTTGCGTATGGGAAAGCGCCGACCAAGTAGTTTTTTCCCGTGGCTAAGTCGTGTAGTGCTATTGTGAGTATTTGTATTCCTGGTTCGAATTTCTTGTGTGTGGAGCAGTAGAAGATGTAGTTCCCGTATTTGCTTGCTATTTCTTCTATTCTTGAGTATGGTTTGTGGTCGAATGTGTCGTCTATTATAATCACTACGGATCCTACTATTGTTTTGCTTAGTGTATCAAGGTAGTGTTTCCATGCTTCTTCAAGGCGTTCTAGTGCTTCTAATAGGTTTGTGTAGTTTAGTCCGAATGTTATGGCTGTGTTTCTTATGCTTGCTCTTCCTCCTATTAGTGTCATGAGTGTTAGGCCTAGTGCTACTTTTCTTTTGAGTCCCTTCATTCTCAGTATTCCAACTAGGTGGTTGAATGCCTTGATGAATTCGCTCCTTGCAACTTCTAGTTCTTTCTCGTTCTTCATACTTTTTAATCAATTATGTGGTAAATTAAAAACTTTATCGGTAGTACTGAAAGTCTTGTATTACCAAGGCAAAGTAGAATAACTGCTAAAAATTAAATATCTCCTAACTGTTATTTGCCATCATATAACTCAAAAAATCATTTCAGCCGAAATGATTAAAACCCCATTTCAAATCTTCCTAGAACATTTTTAGGTACTAAATGACCTACTCAACTATAGTTATATCAAATTTAGCCAATAAAAAAGTATTAATTTTTCTAGCATCTTAATGTTGAAACTATAATGAATTGACGTTTAATAAAGATCTTCTAATACTGCCTATACATATTCATTAATGGTTATAAGAGGAGAAAAAAGATTCATCTTCTTCTAAGGGCTATTATTACACTCGCAATAACTACTATCATTACTACTATAGTTATAATGATTAGGAATGACGAACTCCCTGAACTACTTGATGATACTGCTGACTCAGTCGAAGAATAGATTTGAGTTGTAGTCTTACTACTTATAGACGTGCTAGTATATGTAAATGTTGTAGTCGAACTCGTTGTAGTAGTGGTTGATAAAATTGGTGGAGTTGAAATGAGATTGTTAAAAGATATGGCATATATCTGATTATAAGGATATTCTTCAGTAATATATATCAAACCTTCATTGGGATCTATAGTTACTGATGTTGGAAAACTCACGTTTACGCTCTTTTCGCTAACTATTTGTCCATTAGAGGGATTAACTACGAGTAGTTTTACAAGATTGAAAAGCCCACTAGTAGTTATGATCGCATATCCCTTATAATAAGCAATGAACTCTGGAGTACCATTTAATTCTATAGTAAATTGAGTTTTTCCGCCTTCAATACCAGCTAAGTAGTAATTTAATACGACTGGGTAAGAATAGGGTTTACTGACTACTTTTTCTCCACCAACTAAAAGTATTCCATCACCATAAGCTACTGCTGTAGGCTTAAATGGTACCTCTATTGTTGTTATTAACTCAGTCCCGTTTATAACTGACAAAGACTCATTGTTATAATTTGCAACGTAAACTAGTCCATTCTGAGGATCATAAGTTAAAGCTACCGGATTATTCCCCACTTGTATTGCTGAGATCACAGACCCATTTGAAGGGCTTATGGCTAAGACAAGATTAGAAGAATTATCTGCTATATATATCAAGTTATCTACCGGGTCGTAAAGTAGCGCAACTGCATCTTTCCCAGCACTCGCTTTCCAAAGTATACTACCATTATATGGGTTTTCTGCCACTAACTCTCCTCCATTAGTAATATAAAGTACTCCATTATACGTGTTATAGGTAATTAATGAAGGACTATTTATGCTAGGAATTATACCTATCACCTTACCATCATTCAAAACATATATTGAATCAGCTTGATAGTTTGCAACATATAGGTCTCCAGATACATTATCATACACAGCATATTGAGCTTGTATTTGCGATCCTATAGCTAGATAGGCACCAGTTATAGGGTTAATCACATAGATTGGATTAGGAGGAGTTCCAGTAACATAAAGCATGTTAGTTTTAGGATCATAAACTATATCAGATATTTGTCCAGGCAATGAAAAACTTAGCGAAAAACCTACATATATAACAGATGGCGTTAGGGTTGAGACTTGTCCATTAGATACGTTTATTGCATATACTGCCTCATAACCCTCTGAAAATGCATAAATATTACCTAAAGCATATACGACAGCACAAGGAAAACTTAATACTAGACTCAGGCTATGCGTAGTGTAATTTGAAATATTATAAGGATTAAATACATTAAGTGATGTAATACTTATACCATAAATCTCATTATTTCCAACAACAAGCTGTGATGGTGCATAAATAAACATTGAAACGTTACGTAGTATCGTCGTACCGTTAATTTGGGAAACGATATTGTTTGGTATCATAAACGGGTTATTTCCTGCAACATATACTAAGCCAGTATAGGGGTCAAATACAATTGAGGTAATAATGAAACCTTTGAGAAGTGTAGCTACTTCTTGTCCACTTTGGGTAAAGATTTCTATGCCATTATCGACTACATACAAGTATCCGTTCTTGGGATCAACAACAACACTTTGTGGAGACCCTCCAACATAGATAGTCTTTACTAACGTGTTTGTCTGTGGATTTATGACACTTATAGTCCCCGATTTATTATTAACTACATAAAAGAATCCGTTGGCATAAGTAATGTATATTGGCTCAACACCTACATTAATAGTACCAATAAATGAGTAATTGTAGGGATCGAAGATGACCACATCGTTATGTTGTGAGTCAACAGCATATATATAACCGTTACTGGGGTTAACAGCAGCCGATACGAGATACCCTATAGACGGACCAGTGTAAAGATTTATTGTTAATGAAAATGCTTGGAGAGATTCAGCTAGTAACATAGCTACCAATAGGAATAAAGCCTTCTTTCCACTCATATAGACACCCCTTTTTAATCTAGTTATAACTAATGAGTTTTATAAAAGTTTCGTTTTTCCTTATGAAATATACATTATAATTATTAGAAGATATATGAATAGCCAAAGTAATAAAACCAAAAAACTACCATGTTATTTTGTCATTGTAAATTGAAGGATAAGAGAAATATATAACTAATTATTCCTTTAGTAGCATTATAATTATGACCATTTATTTATAGTAAATAATTCGCTTAAAATCAGTGATTAAGGACCTCAAAATTTATAAGATTGAGTGAATTATAATTAGAACTAATGATAAAGTGTCCAAGATGTGGATACGATAACCCAGATCATGCCTTATACTGTGCAAGATGCGGTTATCCACTTACAACACAACCGCCATATTATCAACAACCTAATAAACGATCCCTCAGAAAGATCATTATCCCAGTTATTGCAATAGTAGTAGTAGTGATAGCAGTCATTGCGGCATTACCATTTGTACTTCATTCTGGTCCCTCTTCAGCAGAACTAATTACACCATCAAAGGCAGCATCAGTAGTTGGAGGCCCTTGGAGTGTAGATTCAACCAACACTTATTCATTCACTATAAGTAACGATGTAGTTACTGAAAAATTATTAAATGGCTCCACAGAAACAATCTCCCTCAACTCATTTTATAGTACAATGGGAGGAGAACCATTACCTGGTGTAACTTCAGGCTACGTTGAATATTTAAATGGGAATGTTAGTGGAGAACAAGGACAAATTATGGCTATGTATATAGTTTTTTCCTCATCAACTAATGCTAAAAACTTCTTCTCCCAATCTGAAGCAACTTTACAGATATCTTCTAGTAATTTTAATAAAATCTCAAATAATGAATTCGTAGCCTATACTCCAGGGGGATTATTCGGCGAAGAATACGATTCAATAATACTTGTACTCAACGGTAATAGTGTAAAAATAGTCTCAGTCACAGCACCAAATCCTCTAGGAACTTCACAACTTGAAAGCTTAGTAAATAGCTTCTGATACAAAGTAAATTCTTTTTTAAGAACTTCTTTAATGAGTTAAGACATATATTTATCTTTAACAGACTTAAAGAAAATATATACACCTTCTTAAGTTACAATATTTACTATGTTTAATCCCTAGCATAATTTACCCACATTATTAGTTTTTATAATAATTGTAATGCAATAAAACGTTAGTTTTGGCCTTAGTGTCGTCATTGAGCTATTTATATTTCTATGAATTTTTACACATAGAATATGTTAATTCGATATTTATACTCTTTATAAAGAAAGGTCATTTAGTAAATTTATATACAAATGACAACACAATCGTTTTGGCTAAGGATATCAAAAGTGAGCTACCCCGCCCTGAAGGGCGGAGCTTCCTGCTTCATAGCCCCACCTTGCCCGTAGCTTTTCGCTACGGGTAGAGGGTGGAGCTCCACAGGCACTAAGGATGGCTCCCACCCCGATCTCTTCAATATGTTTAAGCAAGCGTTATAGTCACGATCAGTAACCCAACCACACTTAGGACAGCTGAACACACGGTCAGTCAAAGTTAACTCTCTCTTTACGTACCCGCACTTGGCACACATCTTTGAAGTATATGCTGGATTTATTAACAACAGTTTCTTTCCATATTTTTCCAACTGATATTCTAGTATTCTCTTCAACTCATGGAATGCAACATCGTGCAACCTCATCCTCAACTTCCTTTCTGACTCCTCCACCAGTTGTTTAACATCTATATCCTCCATTACTACAACGTCATAATGTTGTGCGAACCACTTACCCAACTTCATATAGAGGTCTTGTCTCAAGTTCTTGAAGTGTTCATAACCCCTAGCTAACTTCACTTTTGCTTTAAACCAATTTTTCGACAAGAACTCTTTCCTCGAGAGAACCTTGTGGAGTTTCCTTATCTTCTCAAGTGCCTTCTCATAAGGTCTCAAGTTAGGGAAATAGAACCCATCACTCGTGGTTAAGAGTTTCTCTATCCCAACATCTATTGCAACTACCTTACCAGTCTTTGGGAGTTGAGAGAATCCAACACCTTCAACCATGAAGGAGACATATACTCTCTCTGAACGTGTTAGTTTAACTACCACCCTCTTTACTTTGTCAAGCGGGAAGTCCCTATGAACAATGACCTTAAACACGCCGAGATTTGATAACCTCAATAACACCAGCTTCTTCTTATTCTTCCTACTCTTAGTCCTTATTTCCCTGCTCTCAAGTATTTTCCATCCACTTTGTGGGTAAACAAGAGAGTAGTACTTATGGGGTTTCTTCTCCTTAGGAAAGTGTGCTAGACCTTTGAAGAACCTATCCCTAGCATCGTAATAACGATCGGCAATTTGCTGTACTACTTGTGAGTAGAGTTGTTGGTACTCCTTATCTTGCTTTCTTAGATCTAGAGCGAGCTGTCTTAACTCCGTTTGTGTAAGACCCTTTCCGTCCCTTTGGTAGAAATAGATATCTGCCCAGCGTAGGGTGTTGTACATCTCACATGCTAACCTCAACTGGGCTTTTAACGCCCTAATTGTTTGATCGTCAACATATGCACGAAAGCGGAACCCTACGTTGGGCATTAATAAAATGTTCGAGAGTGGATTAAAAAATATTTCTACAAAGGGGGCTATCCATCCCCACTGGCGAGGTTTTTCGCCCCCTTTGAACCCCTAAACTTTATAAAATTTATATCATTATACATCCCCTATCCGCCTGGATTATTATTATATCCTAAATAACATAGATAAAATACTAATTATTTCTATTTTTTTAAATGAAAAAAGCTACTTATTCTTTTCAGTTTAAGGGAATATTTAAACTTGTACTTTCTACCAATAATAGTCTGACTTTCATAAATTCTTTCTATATCAGAAATGTGAAAAGGAAAATATTCTCTTTTCAAATGAAAGAAAAAGAGTATTATGAGGAAAACTTTATAAATTAATTATTCTGTTATTATATTGATGAAGTTAGAAATAGGAGAACAAATAATTTGGGAAGAATTCCCTATGAGTAGATTCAGAAGAAATGCCACAATAGGACTTATAATACTCGGTATAATCTTCCTACTAACGGTATTTTTAGCCGCTATAGGCATAATGTTCATAGTCTTAAGTTTAGTACTATACTTCGGACTAAGGTGGGCAAACAGATACGTAGTGACTAACAAGAGAGCAATGCACATTAAATTCGGTAAAATTGTAAAGGAAGTACCCCTAAATACGCCAAACCTATTAATATCTACTGTAAATCCGCAATACTTTGAGACCAGCTTAGCGGGTCAACATGTAGTACAGGATGTAGTATTCTTACAAAACGGAATAGAATTATTGAGATTTAGCAAGGTACATAAAGGTGACGAGTTAATGGCTAAACTGAAAAGTATGGGATTTGTTTCAGCATGACCTTGTAAAAAAGTGACAAATAATTTTTTAAAGGTTTTTAGTATTTTCCTAAACTAGCCCTTAAATAAGTCTATCTTGTCACTACTAATGAGTTCCATGATATTACCTCACGCTCGTCCCTTATTAATGTTACTTGAAATGCAGAATCAATCATTCTTAATATGAAAATAAATTGAATTCACAATGGACTCATGTTAATTATATATGGAGTTAACACATGAAGTTGTTATATAGCTTAAGAATTTCCAAGAGTAAATAATTTTTGTACAAGAAAGAATTTTGGAGCAGTTTACAGAAAACTTACACATAATTGCTTCGCCCAAAGTTTCTAACATTATAGGAATGATTTTAATTACTCTAATATTTTTACAAACACCTTCGAATTAGGACTGTGTAAGATCAGCCTAAATTTAGATTAACAAACCAGAACACTCTTCTAATTATTTGTACATTCAGTCGTAAAATTTAAACTCATAATTAATCATAAAATCGCACTTTTCACGGCGTAAAAAGTTTATATTTCGTAGTAGTGATTGTAACCGTTTACTAAAATTTTTTATTTTTAGTTTAAAGTATATAGAAATCATAAACAATATTCACTGAAAAAAGAGGTTTTGCTTTAAAAAGTCCAAATCTATCACTATTTTGAGATAAAAAGTAGCCAATTTATGAAACAGTAGTATGAACGAAGAGAATATTTAAATAGAGGAGAAGTGGAAAAATGCTCCTATGAAAAAGCCTTTACTTATCTTGGCCCTGATCCTACTCTCTCTACCCCTACTCCAACCTAAGGCATATATATCTCCGTTAAACTTCATCCTACCGCCAAATTATTACGAAGAAATCCCAGTTAACACCAATGGTGGTCTTTACGTCTATCTTTACGCTAACTCTACTGTCTATTTCGCAATAGAAGGGACTAATTATAGTGATGTTGCCTCATCCTTTTACTCCTACTTCCCTTTACCTCCGGGATCTTATTACATAATCGTGAGCAACAATGTGAGCAATAGCGTAGTTGACGTTCAGATTTATTACGGCTCTGGTAGACCTGCACCTACTGGAATAGCAGATTACGGCATTGAGTTAAAAGGCGGAACCGTTAAACCTTACGTGGAGGAGTTTAATGGAGTAATCGGCGTGGCACAAATTTACTCCATTTCTGCAGTGAACGGTACTGATTACGGTGCTAGCTTACAGTTGAACACTGTACTTCAAGTAAACACTGTACAAGGTACCCAGCAATACTGGTTACAGAACGTAATACAGTTCATTACTAATGAGAGTATATACCGCTATGTAGATAACATTTGGAACTACACTTCCTCTCCCAGCGAGCTGAACTCCAGTCTTATACAAGGAGAGGGTTACGTATACAATGTGGGTCTACTCTCCCCTAGTTCCTATTATGCCTACGCTACACAAGGCTTTAATATGACTTATCCCTTTTACGCTGTCCTTTTCATATCCGTACAGACTATACCGCAAGGCGTTTTAGTCCACTTCGGTTATTTAAACGATAGTATGACAATTTGGTACGATAACGTTACCATAAAAATTTCCAATGTTGAATCAGCTTACCTCTTAGTTGACGGCTATAATGTAACTGGTAGTGGTAACGCTTACGATACCGAACTCGTTTTCGGAGGAATAAGTAACGGTGAAATAACTTACTATAACTCCCTCAACGCTATGCTCTACTTAGCCTACGTTAACTCTACCAACGTCTTTACGCCTAAAGCCCTTTTACCATTCGGTTTAGATACTGCAGAGGCTTCTGATAACTTATTCACGACTTCTTATCAAGGGGCTTATAAAGTGAAAGTTGGTAACGGTGAAGAGACTTATATACCCACTATTTCAACCCCCTTTAAAGCGCAAATAATTAACGGAAGTAAAGAAATAGATTTAGGGCAGAGGGATTACATTACCGTTAATGTAACAGGCGGCCAACCTCCATATTTCATAAATATAGGTAATAAGAGTTTTATTGATTTCTACGTCGGGAATTACACAATAAGCTATGAACCGAGTCTAGGTAATCAATCCCTCCAAATTAACGTTTACGACTTAAAGGGCGAGAAGAACACTCTTTACTATAACCTTACTGTTAACCCAGATCCTGTTGTTGGAGTTAAAATAAGTAACGTCACTGACCTGGGAATACCTATAGTGGCAATAGCAAACTCGAGTTTGGGTACTAAACCTTACCACTTTGCATGGTACGTTAATGGTAATTTAGTGAGCAAAGAGAACGTTTTAAAATTCAATTTCAGTTCAGTTGGGGCTTATAACGTGACTTTTGTGTTTACTGACTCAGCAGGATATGAGATAGAAAAAGAGTTCAAGATTACGGTTAATCCAGATCCAGTAGTTAACGCGAGCTTAAGTGCCAATAAGACCGACGTAGGAGTTCCGGTGAATTTGAGCTTAAATTACAGCCTCGGTACACAGCCTTACAAGACTTACGTTTACTTAAACGGTAGTCTAATAAATGAAAAATTGATAAACTTCAGTAAAACTGGTCTTTATAACCTTACTGTAGTAGTAATAGACTCAGCAGGATATAAAGTGATTCGCACATTCTACGTGACTGTTATTAAAGACCCTCAGTTATCTGTAAACGTTGCGACTACGGGTAATTTCTTCATAGAGAACAGCGGTGTAACGCTCAGCGGAATTACTTCAGGCGGAATCCCTCCTTACACTTATTATGTTTACTTAAACGGTAAATTAGTATACACAAAGAATTCGCTGAGTGGCTATAGCTTATCATTAAACATAGGAAATAATAATGTGACCGTAGTAGTCAAGGACTCTTTGGGAGTAGTTTCAGAACAATCGTATCTGTTAAAGACGTCTTATAACTTAACAGACATAGCTGTAGTGGCAATATTGATTATCGTGGCCATTGTAGCAATAGTAGTGATAGTAAAGAGGAAATAAGGCTTTTTAGAATTGTTGTAGGAAAAAGTTCATTGTAAGTGATATTATTTTTCTTTTTAAAAACTGGAAGCGCTTAGCGTAAGCGTAAAGCCAGATTATACGTGAATAGTAATTTAAGGAAATTCCCTCACCATAAAAGATTAGAATATTTGCTTTTGAACTAATAAAAACTTTTATTTCATTCCCTTGTTTCATCTTTAATATAAAACGAAATTTTTAGTTAACTAAACAATATTTCTTATACATTTTAACGTAACGTAAAAATGAAGCGATTTTCCTATAAGTGCTAACGTGGAGTGCTCTAAAACAGTCATGAATTTTTATCAAGAGAGCAAAGAATATGTAACTAATTTTACGTGGTTAGAAAGGGTTGCATGGAGTTAGTTGAAGTTCATGAAAATCAACTTATATAAAACATATTAGTCAGATCTGTGTAATACAGATCTGACTGGGGTGAAGACCGTTGACTTCCTTGGGCTCGAAGTTCGATGTGGAGTTTGGCCCGCTTCCAAACCGGAAGTTGGGTTTGAAGCCCGAATAAGGGTAAATTTGGAGGACCCAGTCGCGGGAAATAGGTATAAGATAAATTCGTAATGTATTATAATAAACCCTTTAACGCTAGTGAGTAAAAAGCTGGTTTCATCACTTGCGTAAGTAGTGTGGACTATGCTTGATTTTCAAGGAAAGGTTTTTATACCGGAAGCTCTCTGGCTTGAGAGAAAGCTTGTGCAACAACCTCCTAATGATATGAGACATCATTCTTATATTTTAATATTGTATACAAATGCTTCCATAAAGGGCGTTAGCGGTTAAACTATTTCCAAAGTTTAGTTAATGTTGTATACAAATGCTTCAAAAACTTTATAAAGACGAAGTATTTGCACCGTATCGTAATAATTTGCCCCTAATGTTACTAAGGTGACCGGGACCAGTCCTAGCCATTTAAACTTGCTAACGTTAAATTTATCGAAGAGTTTTAAGAACCAATACATACCAACAAAGAGGTAGATTTTGATACCGATTAAGGCTAAAAAATAATAAACATTATAACTAGCTACAGTATCAGAAACGAGATAGTACCAGTTACCAAACTCAAATACGTTAAAATAATCCCCACCTATCCATGTTATTATCACATCGTAAATGTTACCTGCAATAAACAGAGCCCACAAAACCTTAAGGAGTCTACTCATCATAACCAACTTAAGTTAAGTAGATATTATGTGTTATCCAAACACTATCTGACTTCCTTATATAAAACATATTAGTCAGATCTGTGTAATACAGATCTGACTGGGGTGTAGGCCGTTGACTTCCTTGGGCTTGAAGCCCGTCGGGGAGCTTGGCCCGCCTCCAATTCGGACCGGAAGTTGGGCAAAAAGCCCGAATAAAACATAAGGGTGAGTATACATGGAGGCCCCAGTCGCAGGAATAGACGTATCAAAAGATAAATTAGTAGTATATTTCCAAGGCAAATACTACGAGTTTCCTAATGATAGGCAAGGTTATGAGGAGATAATTAAGATCTTGCCTAAGGGTTGTAAAGTGGGTATTGAAAGTACTGGAATTTACCACATTAACCTAGCAAAGTACTTGATGGGAGAGTATGACGTTAGGATTATTAATCCCTTCATACTCAAGAAGTTCAAGGATTTTAGGGGTAAGAAGAGTGATAAGAATGATGCTAAAAAGCTTGCTGAACTAGTTGTAAGTATGGGTAGTGAGTTTACAACAAGTGATGCTAGGGAGTTAACTAGCCAATGGGATTTTGTTACTAGGAGTATTGCTAGGGTTAAGAATAGGTTGAGGAGGGATTTGACACTTTTGGGCTATAAGGATAGTTTGTCCAAGAAGAACTTAGAGGAGGTTTTGAGGGGTGGGGATAGTATTGTCTTGGTTGAGGTTAGGTTTCTTTTGGAGGAGTTGGAGAGACTTGAGGTTAGGAAGAGGGAGATTGAGGAGAAACTTGAGGATCTTGTTCCCAAGGATAGTTTGATTTTCACCATTCCTGGTATTGGTAAAACCTTGGGTTGTATAATTTTGGCTAGGGTTGGTGATATTAGGCGCTTTAGTGATAAGAAGAGGTTTGTTGCTTATTGCGGTCTTGACCCAGTTATTGAGTCTAGTGGTAAGAGTGTTGTTTCTAAGGGTATTTCTAAGAGGGGTGATGCTGTTTTGAGGAGAGCTTTCTATCTTGCAGCTTTAACTGCTATTAGGGTTAATCCTGTTATCAAGCGTTTTTATGAAGAGCATAAGGGAAAGTTGAAGGGTAAGAAGTTGATTATTGCCTGTGCAAGGAAATTAGCTGTTATTACTTGGGCTGTGCTGTATTATAATAAACCATTTGATGCTAGCGAGTGATAAGGAGAGCCTTACTTTTCCATAAGTAGTGTGGACTATGCTCGATTTTTCATGGAAAGGTTTTTATACCGGAAGCTCCCCACCCTGGAAGGGTCGGGGGTTCCCTTCCAGAGGGTTCATCGTTCCCACCATCGATTCGGGATTACATCTCTCATTTGGTGGGCAGTCGGGTGGGGCAGAGACCCACCCCCAAAATTAGAGTAGGGGATCCGTCATCCATATTGTCCGAATCCCGTGAAAGAGAGAAGAGGAATGATAGTTGCCCCTCCCTCAGTCCCATCGAGCTGGGGAAGAGCGTCATTAACATCACTAAAAGATATCTCGATAAAGGGGTTATATAAATATAAGGGGGCTATCCATCTCCACCCTGAAGGGTGAAGCTTTCCGCCCCCTTAACCCCCATTTTGTAAAGTCGTATTTATAAACGTGGAGATCAGTAGCAAATCTTACGAACATTACTTGGCTTCTAAATTTTTAACCTAAATGATAACAAGGACGGAGTTAAGACAAAATAGGCAAGCAATAGAGTTATAGGAAAGAATCTTAAACTATTTAACGCTTAACAGTGTTTGGAAAAAACATAATATTTACTTAGTTTAGGTTAGTTATAATGAACAAGGTTAAGATTCTTTGGCTAATCTTTATCGTAGCAAATATTTATGATGCACTGTTTTCATTTATTGCCTGGCATTATCCTTCCGTTGTAGAATTGAACCCCATAATAAACTTCTTCAGAGTAGATGGTTATTTGTCAATGCTTAAAGTAACCTTGGGGCTGAAGCTAATGCTATTCTCGGCAGTATATTTTATAACCCAAAGAGTCAAGCATAAAACGCCAATATTAACTATAGCCGTAGCAGTGATATTGCTTGCAGTAATATGGGATACCTTAGATTTTTTCATTTTGGGCTCTTTTAAAACAGAAGAAAACGCAATTATCATCAAAGCAGTAAACGAGCCTTATATAGTCTGGAGTTCCCCCGCCATTATCACCATATCAGACTACCTCTATTACTCTCCGCCACCTTGGTATGTTCAAATAGCCCCAGACTTAATCCTCTTATTGGGGATCGTAAGCGTTGTTTTAATTTTATTGAGGAACTTCTCTAAGTTTGAAGGATTCCCACGGAACATATTTCCTCTTCTTAAAGACAAGTTAAAAGTGTCCAGTTTAGTTCTAACTTCAGCAGTATTTTTAGGACTTTCTCTTTATCTCTATCATCTTCATCTGAGTTACTCTCATGAGAGATACTCTAATACGATTTATAAATATGTAGCAATCGGCAACATGTTTACTAAGTTGGATCCTACATATATGAAGTATTTTACTGTGCCTTGGTACGTTAATTTATGGCCTGAGTTTTTAGTAATTGGCTTAGTACTATCGGGAGTATCGATATACATCTGGATTAGGTTATGGGTCATAAGATAACCCATTATGAATACGCTCTCTTTTCTAGCTCCAAATCTTAGAGGAAAAACTTGTAAAATTCTTCTTTATGAAATAAGGCTATCTTTCTAACATCAGTCAGTGTTGTACTCTTAGGTCTAAGTTTTTTACTTGTGTTCGATAGACCCTACAGTTTGTGTTACTAGAAAATATAACTACTAAATTTACTCGCCTAGAAGAAATGGTAAGAGAAGAAAATTACCAGAATATTAAATTTACTTCGCCTCTGGAATTAACTCAGAAAATATCTAATGATGAGAGCTATTACCACAAAACACTATATACTCTTCATTAAGAAATTGTTTTACCCCTTGTACGAAATCTATACCAATTAAGATAATTCCTACACCACGGTACACTAATTAATAGCTGGATACACTGAGTATTTGTTTTGCTGCTCTAGTTATAGACTAGATAAAGAGATCTATCATGATTTGTTACATAAGAAGTGGTATGACTACAAATTTCGCTCGTTTAAAGTCCAGTAGATAATGAGTATATCCTATCCTTAGCACCTTAAAAGCTATACTTTATCTTTGGATCAGATTTATAAGTCCAAGTTCATAACCAGTCTAATAAAAGGTTCACTGCTATACTTATAGTTTCTGTAGTTATAATAGCGATAGGAGTTTACTTATTTATGATAGATAAACCTACTATCATTCATCCTCCTAAAATACCAGTAGCACCATTTAATAAGTCGATAATTAATTATGGTGGCCCACCGGCTGGTACAGTTCTCCAATCCCGCCACCTTGGTACGCAAACTCCTGGCCAGAAACAGTTGCAGTAGGAATAATACTCCTAATATCGGCCCTTTCAGTAAGACGTAATTCGCAAACACTATACAGCATACTTTAGCTTCTCAGTTTCAGGATATTGATATTGGTATTCCTGCAGATGTACAGTTAGCTGAAAATGTAGTTAGGTACCCGGATAACGTACCGGGAGTTGAAGGTGTATGGATATATGAAGATGATGAAGATCTGTAAAAAGATATAAAACCGTTTTTTATTTTATATTATGGGACACAGGTATACGGGATATGGATACGTAGTCCAGTTTTGGGCAGTAAAGGATTTTAAGCCCAAACCAAAGGAGTTCTTTATAAAGGTTCGCAGACTAACCGCTGTCCCATCCTTTAGGACATTTAGCCTTCAACCCGGGAAATATGTAGGAGGGAAAAGCAGTATAAAGTTTCGGCTACGTAAAAAACCTCTTATACCCCATCACGGAACAATATATCCAATATACTTATATGTGTCATTAAGAATCAAGGATGTGCCATTAAGGCTTATAATAGGAAGGAAAAGTGGTATTTGTATTATAACAAGACGGGAAAATGTGAAACCGGAATTTTTGCAAAAGCATAAAGAGATCCCGACAATATATTTTGCTATTTTTAAAGACGATAAACCCTGAACCGGCCATTAATAAACCCACACTCTTTTTTCACTCTAAATATAGTTGCAGTACAGGCTTTAGCGATGTTCTTATACTATTATTACGGAATACCGTTAAGTACTTCTCTAAGTCCGTATAACGCATTCCTAATTCCGTAAAAGATAAATCCTTTTTTTCTTATTATTTTGTATGGGTTTGGTACAACGTTTGTGGTTTAGGGTACCGGTCTATTTCGGTATCTTCTTCCTATCTTGGGGAATAGAAGCATTATATCTTAAATTTATGAATAATGAGTTGGCGTATAATTTAGGTATTTTTGTCTTAGGTGCATATGTTCCTGCTTTGGTCTCGTTCGCCTCCACACTATACTTCATGAAAAGGGGATATTTAGAAGGGCCTATTGTATTAAGCGTATTGAATTTAATTTTCGGTGAACTACTTTACTTTCTTTTTCTTAATCGGGATGGCTGTAGGCACGGGCATGGGTTAGACTGTTAATAAAGTCACACTCTTTTTTAGTCTTAATGAAGTTGGCACTACTACTCTTTCTAACCCTCCTAGTCCTACTTATTGTCTCTAATATATACTTCAAGTAATGATTACTTCACATATAGTGGCTTGAGCATTAAATCTACAGCTCATACTGATTTAGCTAGAATAGGAGGGAGTATACAAATAAACTACACAGCATCATCCCTATATTAAGCAAAATCTTTTTTTACCTAATTTTTTAATCTATATTATATGAAAAAGCTATTTGTTATCATAGGTTCTATTTTATCTGGTTTGGGGATTTGGCTCAAGTCAATAGACAAATCGTTTTCCCTAACAAAAGTAATAGAGAACGGAAAAGTAATCGAAATATATTTAACTCCTGAAACGAACGAAGTTGTTAAACCTTCCAAATCTTCCAATGGTGTTTTGAATTTAAGCGTAAGTGTTTCACACCCCATAATTTTATATCAATCGCAACCCGTGCCTTCAACAAATGTCACATGTGTTACTGTAACAAGTACAGCAGTTCAACCGCCATGGTATGCTAACCTATGGCCTGAAGTCTTAACAATAGGTATAATAATGTTAGGAATTGCGATATTCAGCTGGATTAAACTTAAGGGGCTCAGAAAATAACCCCTATTAAAATTCTTTTTTATCGCTTAATGAAGTTAGGACTATCGGAACTTCATGTACAACTTTTATAACTCTGAGACTGGCATAACTACTTTCGGTCTGTAAAAAATAAGTCACTTTCTTTTTTTTTTTATCTTTATAAAGTTAAAAAGTATAGGTCTATGGTTTCTTGTAGCAGTTTTAATGAGTCTTATAGGTGCCGGAATTATATCGGGTATACTTTACGATGTTATTTACAGATATGACTGGCTATAAGTGGATAATACCAAACTTCTTATGGCCTTATCTAATTTTTATCGGTGTTTCGGGTTTAGCAATAGTATACAGAGAGAGTGTTAAAAAGGCTATTACAAATCCTATAATCCTTCTTTTGTTAGCGTTTCTTAGGGTATCATTGACGATAATGGTATGGGTTGCTGTTAATTTTTAACCCCTTATAAAGCCACACTCTTAATGTAGCACGTCTCCTCCTTTTTCTCTAACCCTCCTAATCCTATCTGCAGATCTGTTTCTTCAGTCGTTGCTAATAATTTCCATATGCGTTAAAGGACTGCCTGAAGTACGAAAAACAGATATTTGCCACAAGGAATTTCTATAAACGCGACGTTAGACTATGTTTGGAAAAAACATAATACTAACTAAATAAGGTATTTTTTTGATGAAAATAGGGGTAAGAACCCTCTGGCTTATTATCATTTTTTGTAATACTATTGATTTGCTTATTAGTTATGGTCTATGGACGGGTTATATTGCAATAACAGGTGGAGCGTTTGAAGCAAATCCCATAGTAAGTATAATTGAGAATAACGGAGTCTTGGTCCTCCCAGATCTAGTTAGCTTAAAGATCATAGAGTTAAGTATCATATATTGGATTACCAAATTAACTCAAAAAAGGGAAATATTACTTAAAATTGCAGCACTCATTTCAATCCTGGTTGTTATTTACGAAATCTTCATTTTACCGAGTCTGTCTGCTATTATTTAAAGAGAGCCTAATCCATTCTAATAATGTTACTAATAGGAAAAAATAATACATAATAAGATACTTTGTTCTACGTTAATAATCATTTTGTATCCCCAGAAACATACAACTAGGAAGTAGCTATCGTACATATCAGTGGTAACGATTAATACTCCATACTATATTACATGGGTCTCCTAACAGCATTAATTGCTATAGGAATAAGATAATAACGGATTATAAGATAGTACACCTTGCCCTAGCAGTTTTTGTAGTTTGAACAAACACTAAATTCAACAAAACAACTCCATTTACTATGAGGGTTTAAATATATCTTAGAGTTAACGTGAATGTGACCACAACAAGTTAAGATTGAATGTTCGATAACAGTTGCGGTTAATAGTCAATTACTGATATAGGCACTACATACTAAAGTCTCTAACAGACTTTGTTTGCAACAGTGGGAGGTAAAACAGCTCCTTTATGTCTTGTTGAGTCATACTTCCATTATGACAATTAGACTGCAATATTCTTACGTAACTTTTAATCACTTTTAATTTAGTATCTTTGTTATGATCATGTTTAATAGATTTAGAGAGCAAAACATTCCTAAAATTACTTAGTAAGATGGAGAGAAGAAGTCCTTTAAAGTTTAAGAAAATATAAACTATATATTAAGTTACATAAACTTGTGATGATAAGATTTTTATTTTTTATTTTAGACTTTTCATTTAATGCCCACAGCTACACTTCCACCTAACGTCACACCTTATGGGCCAGTGTATTTTCCACAACAAACAGGGATTCAAGAAGGTGTCCTTATCTCATTTATCTTGATCACTATAGCGATAAGCCTTCTTTCTTTTACACTATTCGATGTATTTCGTAGTATGAAGAAACTTAAGAGAAAACCTAGATTATAAAGTCATTTTTATCTTTACTTACCCTTCAAACATCAGTAGGTGTTGTACTTTTAAGCCTAAGTTATTCAATGTAGTATAGCAATCTTTAACACATAAGCAGATTTTACCGAACCATATTAAACTGATTCAATGAATAGTGGTACTACCGAGACCTCATTGTTACAAACAGATAAGGGGTTTAAAGCCTTACGTGTCTTCTTTCTATATAGTATTGCTAAACTGTAAGAACTCACAGTAAATTTTTCTATTAACTAAACCAGATAAAGCCGAGACATTGATAAAAAAGACCTAAGAAGTTCAGTATTATAAATCGGAAACATTATTTGTTCTATAAAGATAATGAAATATGCTGATTATAATTCATGAAGTAGAAACATTAAAACCAAAACTTCAACGTACTTCCGACTATACCATAGACAGTGACCTTTTTCAAGATCTTTTGAATAATTTCCTTACAAAAGACTTTAGCTCTGGTGAAAAGTAAAAGGTTAAGAAGAGAAAAAGCAAAGAAGAGAAAAAGATACCTAACGACGCTAAGATTGCAGTGATAGGTTCAGAAGTAGGGGTTGGTTGCACAACAGTCTGATTAAAATTAATCTGAGTAAAGTTAGGTGGAATAGTATAAGAGGGCAAACTCATACAAAAAATATGTAATAAAAAAGTAAATAACTTTATTCATAACCCTTTATAATATACCAAAGCTATACACATAACCCCAAGAGTCCGTTAAACCCATACTACTTGTGTTGGATTAAAAGACAACGGAGTTGTAGCGTAAACAGTAGTTTAGGAAACTGTTTTAGATATAATTAAAGACTATGAGTTTATTAATTGCCTAACTGCTTAAGTCTCTCTCTGAAGATTTTAATCTCCCATCTACACTATTCCCAGAATTATTAAGGCTAGACAGTTATTAGGGTTTCGGATCACAGACTATCATACCGTGGTGGAGGAATCGTCTTAATTGATACAGATAGTGCACTTGTGATAAAATAACTTTCTGGTAAAGGAAAATTTGGAATCTGAGGAGGTTTAGTAATATAGGATATATAATCTATTGGACGCAAGTAAAAACTTAGCCTAAGAGTACAGTACCTATTACAGTTAGAAGAATAGAGCCTTTGCTATTAAAATAAAATGACTTTAAAGCCTTTCGTAAGATTGGGATATTCATTAAGAGTGAAAAAAGAGAGTGAGTTTATAGGGGTTAAAGATTGAGTAGCATTTATAGGAAAATCCTTGCAGTTTAAGGGCACCTTGAAAACTTTTTAAAAATTAACTGACAAAAGTATTGGATGAATACAAACTCATTATTCCAAGCGTATTACAAAGCACTTCAAGAAGCATTACAACAAATATTCACAACCTTGACTAGCTTGAGAAAAGACACACTAGCAAAACTAGTACTTGGAGGAGTAATGGGTGGAACAGCAACAGAAATAGCCCAAGCAACGGGCATGGACTACGAGACAGTACTAAAAAACCTTAACAAACTAGCAAACTGATCAAAATAGTAAAAGAGATAGTAAAAGACCACCCAGTATAACTAATAATAGATGACACACATGATCACAAACAACACGCACTACCAGTATCAAGAAACGGAGCACAAGTCTTTTACTGCAGAGAACACAAAAGATACGAACCAACAATACAACTACTCATAATAGCAATAAAAGACTTAAAAACAAACGAGACCTACATAGTAACAATAATACCCTACATACCACAAAAGGTTGTTGAGATATTAAGGGAGAGGGGAGAGGAGGTTGAGTTCAAGACAAAGATACAAGAATACTTGGAAACATTGCCAATTCTCGAGAAGGAGTTTAATGTTGTGTGCAAGGTTTTTGATTCTTGGTATGTTAATTCTAAAACTCTCTTGGATGATACCGTCGGGGAACTCAAGGCCAACTCACGAGTCGCCGAGGGTGGTAGGCTTGTGCCAGTTGGCGAGTTCCCCGAGGGGGAATACCTAGTTGAGTATTTAGGTATTCCCATAAAATTACTTGTAATAGATGATTATAAGGGTTTTGGAAGGAGGTACTTCTTCTCCACAAACGTTAATGATACTGCTGAGGATCTCATAACTGCGTGGGAGAATCGTTGGGATATTGAGGTTTTGATTAGGGAGCTCAAAGCCTTGGGATTGGAGAAAGGTTCTTTCCTCACCTGGGTTAGGAATAAGGGGTTTATAACCCTTAAGGCTCTCTCCTTACTCTTGGTACTCTTGTTTAAGTATTCCCTTGGTTTGTATTTGGGTGCCAAGAGGATAGCAAGGGTGATAAAAAGTATTTATCAATCTTTGGGCGGGATTAAGAAACTTTTTAAGAGAAGGAAAAAGACGTAAAATGCTAATTGAGCTCAACAAACAACATACTTACTAATGATTCAAGAAACGCTAAAGCTAACAAAAGAAGGATTATAGGATTTGTAATAGCCTTTTTAACACTCTCTCTGTATACTATTGCTAAACCCGATAAACCGGCTAAACCAGAAAAAAGCAAAAAGGGCCATGTTGCTTGCCATATATTCCTTGACACAAAGAAAACAGTACAAATTCCCGAGTTGCTTGTTACCCACTCACCTAACATACCAGAACTTACAAGACCTATTAAAACTGCTACAAGAAACCATAGACATATACTTTTTAACTTCATAAAGATAAAAAAGAGAAAGACTTATTTTTTACAGACCGAGAGTAGTTACGCCAGACTCAGTGGTATAAAACTTCTATGTGATACTTCAATCACCGGTGCACATTAGTAATAAAAAGAGTGTGACTTTATTAATGGTCAGGTTTAGGGCTTACGCCTTATTAGTAGAATAACCGATATTAGGAGTAGTATTATCCCGGCTTCTAGTGTTTCGGGCCAGAGGTTTGCATAAAAAGGTGGATGTTGTATAGTTTCTATCGGTTTCGGTTTAATCTTATAAATAGACGCCGTATAGTTACTAACAATAAACGTACTAACTATATAAAGAGGTATAGTAAATGTTTGATTTATCCTTAGAGGTATACTAGGTGCTTGATGAGCCACATTTAGCTTAGTTATAGGATGATCTATAGAATGTAGATAGAACGACAACCCGAGAAAGACTACAGCTATCGTTATCATTAAAACCGAAAACTAATTTTTCCTCATTTAAAGAAAAAAGAAAATTGACTTTTAAAAATTTATTCACTAATAGTATTGGACTCCTTGAGTCCCTGAACCGAATGTTAGTACAACAAATGCAATCCCAATTAATGGTCAGATTTAGATCTTACTAATAATGTGACAAAAGCACCAAGTAGTGCTAAACCTAAAGCCAAAAACGGGATCCATAAGGAGGTATACCATGGAGGTGAAACTATTTTTCTTTGTATATTATTTCTGTAGCATTAACTTGGACATGATATTGCGGTGGCTTCGGTCCGGTAAAAAGCAATTCGATTTCACTCCACAGTACATAATATGACTTTAAAATGTTTCCGTAGGTTAAAGATACATTACTTGACTTAACTACTACTACTTCTATACCCGGCGGAGATACAGTAGTATTTTCAACAATCGGTTTAGTTTCAACATATATTACCACATCTAGGAGAACTAAAAGATGATAGAAAGAAATCACGTTGCCTCTTTCAATTCCATTAAGGATTATCAGATACAATACGGTTCAAGTCGTTAAGCTTTACGTTAATGACTTTCAATTCCATTAAGGATTATCGTAATGCGTGCTAAAGAGAGTGAGGGGGTGGAGTTTAGAGAAACTTTCAATTCCATTAAGGATTATCTAGTATATTATGTAACACCAAAAACGTAATAATTTAGCTCTTTCAATTCCATTAAGGATTATCAGTTCAGCGTGACCAGCAACATAGCTAAACAACCGGAATCTTTCAATTCCATTAAGGATTATCCCTATCAATGTTACCTATAGGTTATACAATGTCTCGGTCTACAATCTTTCAATTCCATTAAGGATTATCAGTATGCTTAGCCTCAACTAAACACGCTCTGTTTTTCTCTCTTTCAATTCCATTAAGGATTATCATAAGCTTTCAGACAAACGAAACGCCTTCAGAAATCATTGCAGACTTTCAATTCCATTAAGGATTATCTCCCGGAATTACGTCTATGCCGAACTTTACGTTCCTACCCTCACTTTCAATTCCATTAAGAATTATCAGGAAGTGGAGAAGGCAAAAGAAGAGATGTTAGCGATGGAAGACTTTCAATTCCATTAAGGATTATCCTACTGGATTACGCAACGTATGCAGCGTGGATCTTCGTTTTCCTTTCAATTCCATTAAGGATTATCTTCTATCAGAAGTACAAAGAGGAGAGACAAAAGGCTAAGACTTTCAATTCCATTAAGGATTATCATACTTCTGCAATTGGAGCCTTTTCTTCATCCCTCCATATCCTTTCAATTCCATTAAGGATTATCATATAAATCAGCAAAATGAAAATAAAGATGGGGGTGAAACTTTCAATTCCATTAAGGATTATCAACAGGGTGTGGACGAGTAACGCTATGGTAAAAGCAGCAACCCTTTCAATTCCATTAAGGATTATCCTGGTGATATTGTTTCATTTTTCCTAGGCGCGATAAAAACATCATCTTTCAATTCCATTAAGGATTATCGCGGTTACGTCATGATGTCGAAAGGTTTGTAGAACTGTTGTACTTTCAATTCCATTAAGGATTATCCTTTGATTTATTGACCCTGGAAGCCTGAGCACCCTAGCTCTTTCAATTCCATTAAGGATTATCTTCTAGAAAGTAAAAAACAAGTAATGGTTATATATGAGCTTTCAATTCCATTAAGGATTATCAATTCTATTGGTATAAAAATAGCACTTTATCCAGACTACTTTCAATTCCATTAAGGATTATCTATTTATAAAATAGATCCTTATTTTGAAACTAATAACTTTCAATTCCATTAAGGATTATCGGAAATCGCAACAGAGAATAAAGAGCAAGTTCTCGAGAAGTTAACTTTCAATTCCATTAAGGATTATCACTGGAATGACCAGTGCTGATGGTCTAATTGCTATAGTAATCTTTCAATTCCATTAAGGATTATCAAACGGATTTCATCGCCGTCAATCTCTATTTCCCAGTATCTCTTTCAATTCCATTAAGGATTATCCGAAGGTATCAAGAATGTAAGCCAGGAGCACAACGCATTCTTTCAATTCCATTAAGGATTATCTTCGAAGAACATCTATTAAATGATAAGAAGGAAGTATGGGATCTTTCAATTCCATTAAGGATTATCCCGAACAACCAGAAGGTGGTATTGTCAAATGTCTACTTGACTTTCAATTCCATTAAGGATTATCTTGTGGAGGTGGTGGTGGATTACTCTTCTGTGCTTCAGGTGACTTTCAATTCCATTAAGGATTATCCAAAAACTTACCTCAACCTAACCGGGCCTAGTCTGTTCCTTTCAATTCCATTAAGGATTATCAAATCTTAATAGAGGATTGGGAAATTGAGCATGTTGTATATGCTTTCAATTCCATTAAGGATTATCTTATCAAACAACTCGCGAAGTTAATTCTGAATTCTTCTTATCTTTCAATTCCATTAAGGATTATCTTTATGATAGTATTAAAAGTTTTGGCAAAAAGATTTTTATCTTTCAATTCCATTAAGGATTATCTTTTCAACTTGGAGGAAGGGAAGAGGAGCGGAAATAACGTCTACTTTCAATTCCATTAAGGATTATCATAATAGCCAACCACATGCCCCGCATATAATTAGGAAATATCACTTTCAATTCCATTAAGGATTATCATCCTAATCCTTTACGAGGATTAAGAGACCGTAATGAATGGCATCTTTCAATTCCATTAAGGATTATCAACGGTCCTTCACACATGTTATTAGACGCATTCACGGAAAACCTTTCAATTCCATTAAGGATTATCTGGACAGAAATAGCGATAGGATTGCTGGTGGGTGCTAATTTCATCTTTCAATTCCATTAAGGATTATCTGGCATTATTCTCCCCAGCCAGTGCTTGCAACCTTACGACTTTCAATTCCATTAAGGATTATCTTATGATGTTGGTGATCTCATCGATTCTAGCAGACTTCTCCTTTCAATTCCATTAAGGATTATCAAGTGAAAAAGCTATGGGATTTTTTTCTATTTTTAATCAAATCTTTCAATTCCATTAAGGATTATCTGTGACGTTTCCAATCGTATAAGAGGTATTATAATACTTCTCGCTTTCAATTCCATTAAGGATTATCGAAGAGTTAGACGTTATGCATGTAGCTACTATAATGTATTTTCCCTTTCAATTCCATTAAGGATTATCTAATGATTTTTTAAATATTCATCTAATGCTTTCCTTATAAGTTCTTTCAATTCCATTAAGGATTATCTTACTAAGGCGACACAGAAATGAACCACGTCCCATTAGAAACTTTCAATTCCATTAAGGATTATCACATCGATGAATTTCAAAATGTTGCCCATTTACCTTACATCACTTTCAATTCCATTAAGGATTATCAACGGCGAGACAGTTGTTTTAGCGCCGTATGACTTTCTCAGACTTTCAATTCCATTAAGGATTATCTCATTACTTATTTTCTTCATAATTCTTCAACTAATTATTTCCTTTCAATTCCATTAAGGATTATCATATCTTTTCTCCAAACGTAGGCGATCAGAGTACTGACCTTTCAATTCCATTAAGGATTATCTAGAGCTAAAAATATCGATACCAGGATTATAAGCCTGTTCTCTTTCAATTCCATTAAGGATTATCTTTGTTTCGCCCTCTACTTGTTCATTTTCTCCAGTTTGTGCTTTCAATTCCATTAAGGATTATCTAAAAAGAAAAAGCGGGCGGGCGAGAGCCCGAAATGGTCTTTCAATTCCATTAAGGATTATCCTAGCATCCGGTGGAAAGAGCAAAATTAAACTTCTGCAAAGGATCTTTCAATTCCATTAAGGATTATCATATCACGTATCTGAAGTATATCATCTTAGATATGGCAAAGCTTTCAATTCCATTAAGGATTATCATAGGGAGAAGAAACACAAAGACTATGTTGAACTCATAGACCTTTCAATTCCATTAAGGATTATCAAAACTGAAAAATCATTAACCTTAAGGTTCAATAGCAACTTTCAATTCCATTAAGGATTATCGTAATCCGTTTGGCTTTAGTCTTCCAAATTTTGCTATAATTTCTTGCTTTCAATTCCATTAAGGATTATCGAAGTCAAAAACATCATTAGGTATTATTTTATACAATAGTTCTTTCAATTCCATTAAGGATTATCACAGTAATTTCTTGTTATCGTAGAAAGCTGGATAAGCATAGCTTTCAATTCCATTAAGGATTATCAAACTCTCTCTAGCAATCTTAAGCAGTGACACAATATAATCTTTCAATTCCATTAAGGATTATCTAAGTGTAGTACCTAAGCCTTGGCAATCGTTTACGCTAGACTTTCAATTCCATTAAGGATTATCCCTCCTTTCGGATTTCTAGACTATTTTGATAGCTGTGAAATCTTTCAATTCCATTAAGGATTATCCCAGAGTGAAATATCGGATATACCTCTATACTAATGTTAACTTTCAATTCCATTAAGGATTATCAAGTGTTAGAAGAGGAGATGAGAAAAAAGGAAAGAGATTACTTTCAATTCCATTAAGGATTATCTTAGTGATAAGATTTAACGGCAGATAATCAAATAGAAAATCTTTCAATTCCATTAAGGATTATCTCTGGTTGGGTGGGACTGGCTTAGTTGGTTTGTTTGGACTTTCAATTCCATTAAGGATTATCGTCAGGGTATTTAGGTTTTAGAACCCAGGCTTCTAATAACTTTCAATTCCATTAAGGATTATCATAAACTTTATGCTTTACATAAACAATAGAGCATAATATAACTTTCAATTCCATTAAGGATTATCAACTTCTTCCCATGAATTACCCTCTGCTACGATATTCCTATTTTCTTTCAATTCCATTAAGGATTATCATGACCCGTTATTTTCGCAATAACTGCAGGGTCTACGGCTTTCAATTCCATTAAGGATTATCAAGACCAGACTCACTATAGCCATTTTCCATCACTTTTTCTCTTTCAATTCCATTAAGGATTATCTGATTGTTTTTATATTACTTCTTATGTTATTTTCTTCGTTTCTACTATATAAGCTTTTCTCTATGTTACATATTTATCATTACTGAATTTTTAGTATTCCCTTGAAAAAATGGGAATACTAAAAAGAGAAATAGGTTGAATGTTCTTTACAAAGATACTCTTATTAATCATTTATAAATTGAAAGAAATTCCCGATAAAAAACGGGAATAACGACAAAGCTATTTTATTTATTTTCTATTATTTTCTTGATTTAATTTACTTATCAATATTCCAAGCTTCGTAGGATAAATTCCATCTCCTCTACCCTTCTGATAAACTAGTCTTCTCTTTTTTAATATCCCTACAACATTCATAGTAGTTTTAAGTTTCTTCCCAGTCATCTCAGCTATTACTTCTTGTCTTATCCCAGGATTGGCTACGACTGTACTCAAAACCCTCAAGAGTTCACTACTCAATCCCTCAGCTGCAGTCCTAAAATCCTCAATCTGGAAACTTACTTCTTCATCCTCTTCAAGATAAATTCTACCCACTCTCTTGTTTACTGCTACCGCTAAAATTATCCCGATCGCTAAGGTCTTACTTTCACCTCCAGAGATGTCAACAATTAGGGGATCTTTTACTTCTTTCAATATTTCACTTACCTGATCAACCACATGAAATATATCCTTAACCTCAATTTCTTTTACCACAGAATCCCTCAAACCCATTTTGCTCATTACAGCACTTAAACCGTTAATAGCCCTTCTATTACCACCAGTCATTGGTGACTTTACTAAAACAACTATAACGTCATCTCTTCCCACATTTGTGGACACAAGTCTCCTTACAGCAAAGTCCTCATGAATGCCAAGAGTAAATATATAGGACTTCATAAGATGATTTTGATAAACATATTATTATATATTTCGGGAAAAAGTGTAAATTCCTAAATTACTACGTGACTTTATATATTAAAATACTATCTTTATTCCCTAAAAATCTCGGGATTTAGTAATACCAAATCTTGGTAATACTTATTTTATCCGATTTTGTATAAATATTCATGATCTGGAGACAGCAGCTGAAGAGATTACACAGGATTAGGGAGATGGATCCAGTACCAGACGAACTTAGGGGATGGCATTACTACTCTCCTCCAGTAAAGCCTAAAGCTTATTTAGGTTTAACAATGGGTGAAATTGCATATGACTATTGCCCTACAAAGAGAGATGTATACGTAAGGAGAGTATTAAACCAAAAGGGAAGTGAAAGGGCACAACTGGTTTTCGGTCAATCCATACATAAGGTCTTTAGTAAAGCTTTAAACGATGTTAGGATCTCTTACGTCCTCGGTAAGGACCCGTATCAGATTGTAAAAGAAAGCTACCTTGAATCAGAGTTTTGCCCACAAGAAATATCTGAATACTGTAGGAAAGTATACGGTAATTTAATCCTTTTCTGGTCCTCATGGCTCGCTGAGGCTAAAGCGTTTTATGGAGGCGACTCTGTTGGTTTCTTACCGTGGGCAACAGAAGTTAGAGTTGACGGTTCAGCCATTGGATTGTCTGATAGACTTACAGTGGACGCATTAGGTGAGTTTACCGTAGTTGAGGTTAAATCCGGAAAGAGGGAAGAGTTCCATAAACTCGCCTTAGCGGGTTATGCTTTAGCTATAGAATCAGTCCTAGAACTTCCGGTCGATTATGGGCTCCTTGTTTACATAAACGGTTTCCCTAATGACGTGGAGATAAGGTTTGAGAGTTATTACATATCTCCAGATATGAGGAGAGAAATTCTGGATAAAAGAGATGAGATCATAGAAATGGTTCTTAATGGCAGAGATCCGGGTAAGCCAGTAAAATGCCCAGAGACTTGTCCGTTTTACGAGGTGTGTTGGAAATGAAATCCTTAGAAATTGCTGATTACGGTGTTAAGCTCTCCACGAAAGGGAAAACTTTTGTAATTTCTAAAAAAGATGGGAAGAAGGTAAACGTTTCTCCTGCAGAAGTGGATCAAATAGTGATAATGACCTCTGGTGTTACTGTTACGTCTAAGGCAATAAGGTTAGCGTTAGATCACGGGATAGATATTGTCTTTCTAGACTCTAGAGGAAACCCTTTTGGTAGACTTTTTCATTCAGAACCCGTGAAGACGGTAGAAACAAGAAAAGCCCAGTATTTGGCAATACTTAAAGGTGAGGAAGAGATACCGAGAGAGATTATAAAATCTAAAATTAAGAACCAGGCTAATCACATTAAGTTCTGGTTTAAAAAGCTGGGTATTGAGGGAAAAGATTATAAAGAAATTGAGGGAAAAGACGATGATGAAGCTACAGCAGCTAGGTACTATTGGCATGCCTTAGGCAGAATAATACCAATGAAAGGTAGAGACCCAGAAAGTACTGATCCATTTAACGTATCCTTTAATTACGCATATGCAATCCTATACTCAAACATACAAAGAGTTTTGCAACTAGTAGGATTAGACCCTTATGCGGGGTTTATTCACAAAGATAGAAGCGGAAAGCCCAGTCTTGTATACGACTTTTCTGAGATGTTTAAGCCAGTGCTTGTTGATTACCCGTTAGTCTCTCTCTATATTAACGGTTTTATACCTAACGTTAAAGATGGTATACTTGATGCTGAGAGTAGAAAGAAGATAGCTGAGGCTGTGATAAATGCTATGAACGGTAAGGTTAAGGATGAAGGAGGAGATGTAAGGACTGGGATTCAGGCAATGAGGGCATATGCGTTAAAGCTTGCTTCAGCATTAAGGGGTGAGGAAAAGTTTAAGGGATTCGTGAAGGTGTGGTGAGATGTGGGTCATTGTAGTTTACGATATTTCAGATGATGAAAAGAGGAATAAGATCGCTAAAGAACTACAGAGGCTCGGATTAAGCAGGATACAGAGGAGTGCATTTGTAGGAGATCTCGACTCTCAGCGGTTTAAGGATTTAGTTAGAATTATGGGTAAGCTAGTTACCGGAAAGGATGATATACTTCATATAATACCTTTAGGATTGAGAGATTGGGAAAGGAGAGTGGTTATAAATGGTGACAGTGTCAGACGTGAAACAGTATCACTTCTGTAAAGCTATACCATGGATAAACTATGTAATGGGCTATCGTGAACCTAGTACATTCTCAATGGAGGAAGGAAAGAAGATATCTTATGAGGAGGTTGTTAAATCACTGAACCTTACTACACCAGTAAAATATGAAGTGTGTTTAAGCTATAACGGGCTTTCAGGCTGCATTGATATCTTATCTGGGGATAGAAAGTATACGGTAGTTGAGGTAAAAGCATTTAAGAGGGGTAACTTTTCCCCCTTCAGATATCAGCTTTTAGCTTACGCATATCTAGTAAGGAAGAGGTTAGGTATTGTCGAAAGAGCTATATTAGTGATGGAAGGAAATAAAGTCCTTGAAATAGAGCCAACAGAGGAACATTATAAATATATAGAAAACGTAGTTAAGAAGATTGAGGAAATAGTAAATAGCGAGAAGTTACCAGCGGTAAATGTAGAGAAGTGCGACTTCTGTCAGTACAGGAGAGTTTGCCCGGTTAGTGCATGGTCTTAATTCATTTTATGGAAAATTACAGAATAAGTAGACAAAAATTTTGGCTTTAAAGCTAAGTATTCTATCTTAAAATACTTCTTTCATTTCTTGAGATTAATAAGTATTTGCAGAAATGTTTATATAAATTATGAAATTAATTTTTCTATGAGCCTAATCGTTTTAATTCTGAGTAACTGACTCATCTTGTCTTATTAACATTCACTATAAATGTTTTTGAAAGTCCATTCTTAGCCTTTACGGTACATATATTCGAGTTTACGATTTATTATATAGACCTAAAACTTTGCATTACTTGTGTGAAAACAATTTCATGAAGGCTTAGAAGTAATTATGATGATCTTTCTGGGTTTATTCCATTATAGAAAATTAAAAGTTAATAGCATAGAGAAAATAATAGATATTAACTGAGAAGTATATAATTATAGAAAACATACTAAGAAAATAATAAGATAATTACTGGAGTATAATTTTCCTTATGCGAATTCTTTCTTTATTGCAGCTTTTTATTTATATGTAATTTCCATTATGCTTTCAATTCCATTATGGATTAACCGAGATAACCGTTACAGAGCTCATAAGCAGAATAAATTCCTTTCAATTCCATTATGGATTAACCTTCTTTAATTTCGGCCCTAAGTATATCTTCTCTAAACCTTTCAATTCCATTATGGATTAACTGAAAGTTTAGGGTTGATAAGTGTAACTCAGGGTAAGACTAGTGTCTTTCAATTCCATTATGGATTAACTCTGTATATTCTCAGGTTTAATTTCCTCCAGATATTTCTTTCAATTCCATTATGGATTAACTTATGAGAAAAGGCAAACGGAATTAATGCTTCAACAATTTCTTTCAATTCCATTATGGATTAACAATACGCACCGACCATCAGAGCTAAGAAGACGTCAAAGAGTCTTTCAATTCCATTATGGATTAACATTTGACTAAGTTTTTAAAGTCTATTGAGTATAAATTATTTTCTTTCAATTCCATTATGGATTAACAGAAAATACGGGATGCATCTGATCCTCGCCCACCAGCACACCTTTCAATTCCATTATGGATTAACCTGAGTAGAAGTGCAAAGCATCGATGATTTCCTGGAGCTCCTCTTTCAATTCCATTATGGATTAACTACATCTCGCCATTACCTAACGGATGGACAATAAATTCTTTCAATTCCATTATGGATTAACTTTGTTGAGGTGTTCTGTAATTGGTTATACAAACTTTGGATCTTTCAATTCCATTATGGATTAACTCAGACGAAGAGATAGATTACGTCCTAAGGAGTAATACTGGATCTTTCAATTCCATTATGGATTAACAAAAATATTGATCACAACCAGTGCTATTCCTGGATATATCTTTCAATTCCATTATGGATTAACAGTGTTAAGTGCTGAAGAACTGCAAAGTCTGTTACAACACTTTCAATTCCATTATGGATTAACCCCTACCTGAGGGTCATAGAGTTGCTGCTACGGTATCTCGTGCTTTCAATTCCATTATGGATTAACTCTGAGGGGGGCTTAATAAACTCTTCCCCTTTTTTTCTACTTTCAATTCCATTATGGATTAACACTTTGCAGAAGTCTTAGGACCCTTTGTCGGACAGAGCGAAAACTTTCAATTCCATTATGGGTTAACAGACTATCGGAGATTGAAGGACAAAAGTGGAATTCTTTGCCCCCTTTCAATTCCATTATGGATTAACTTTTCTTTACCGGCTATGTTGAATAGTCTATAGAGGTTTTGGCCTTTCAATTCCATTATGGATTAACATGGAAGGAGATATAGAATATTTTCTTGAGAGAGGATATCAATCTTTCAATTCCATTATGGATTAACTGGTAATAGAAAAATGAGTTTGGTCGAAATGGTTTCAAAATCTTTCAATTCCATTATGGGTTAACAATATACAGGCTATGGGGACAGGATATTAGTTGTTAAATTACCTTTCAATTCCATTATGGATTAACTCTAACACTATCCACGTCAATTCCGGCATACTGAAGTAAAATCTTTCAATTCCATTATGGATTAACACCGATCACACCCCCCGCTCCTGAGATTGCGATAGATTTCACCTTTCAATTCCATTATGGATTAACTGTACTAGGGCCAAGGAGTTTTCCGACATACTATATGGGGTATCTTTCAATTCCATTATGGATTAACTTATTAAAACAAGCCCTCGCGAGGGGGTTTATTTCGAAAGAGACTTTCAATTCCATTATGGATTAACTTCATCTTCCTCAATTTCTACAGCATAACATTCCTCAGCTTTCAATTCCATTATGGATTAACGGCTCCCTGCCCCCAGAAGGGGCGAGGCTTCCTAATTTCGCTTTCAATTCCATTATGGATTAACATAACGATTTAACAGACGCTAAGAGGTTCCTCGGAGAATTCTTTCAATTCCATTATGGATTAACTAATTGAAAGGTGTTTCTTCATATATAGAAATTTGACGTAACTTTCAATTCCATTATGGATTAACCCCTATAATAGAAGTAAAGCCTCTTTGACGATTCGAAAGAAGCTTTCAATTCCATTATGGATTAACTCCGAACCTCTGACTAAACTCCTTAAGCCTCAAAACCAAAAGCTTTCAATTCCATTATGGATTAACGCAGTTTACGAGTTGAAGTACACTCACCATCAGCCCGGTAATGCTTTCAATTCCATTATGGATTAACTCCTGGAAAAGAATTGCTGAAATTTTAGGAGTAAAGAGAACAACTTTCAATTCCATTATGGATTAACGTGATTAGTTTAGCTAGTTCTGGTTTAGGAACACGCTTGTCTCTTTCAATTCCATTATGGATTAACGTATTAAGTGAGGCTAGGAAATACGGGATGCACATAGTAACTTTCAATTCCATTATGGATTAACTCAACCAAGGGGGTGAGCTGAATGGCTGAATCCAGAATAATGACTTTCAATTCCATT
Organism: Sulfurisphaera ohwakuensis; assembly: GCF_009729055.1. Classification (GTDB taxonomy): domain Archaea; phylum Thermoproteota; class Thermoprotei_A; order Sulfolobales; family Sulfolobaceae; genus Sulfurisphaera; species Sulfurisphaera ohwakuensis. The sequence continues at coordinate 2,634,192 of NZ_CP045484.1, forward strand.
ATGGATTAACCATTAATTGAAAACGAAAAATAACGGGTTTTCGTTTATAAGAAAAAACTTTCAATTCCATTATGGATTAACATCTTCTTCCTGTCAACTTCCTCAACCTCGGTGTCAAACATATACACTCTCTTTCAATTCCATTATGGATTAACGAAAATCGCATGCGATTGAATCGATTGTGTTGATGATACCTGACTTTCAATTCCATTATGGATTAACTTGCTGCAGCATGGCTATATAATGTTCCGCACTGAATAAGCCTTTCAATTCCATTATGGATTAACCAACCTATACAAATAGGGAGTTTAAGCGGATATACTAACTTTCAATTCCATTATGGATTAACAGAAATTTTTAGGGAAAGGGAGAAAACTAACGACGTGAACAGAAATCTTTCAATTCCATTATGGATTAACGTAAGGTAAAAGTACCAGCTGAAGATAAGACGTTAACCGGGCTTTCAATTCCATTATGGATTAACATAGAGAGCGTTTACCGGGGGGTAAACGGGAAATGATAATCTTTCAATTCCATTATGGATTAACACCGTATTGGCAGAATGGTGAGTTAGTGGTGAACAGTACCTTTCAATTCCATTATGGATTAACCCGCTTCCCACCAGTATGATGGTGAGTTAGAAGGGCTGTAAGCTTTCAATTCCATTATGGATTAACTTTCTTTACTTCAATTCTTTCTTCAATTATCTCTTTAGCTAGCTTTCAATTCCATTATGGATTAACCACCCATAGGTGTGACATTGTTTAGCGGGTCTGCAAATTATATCTTTCAATTCCATTATGGATTAACATGTAGGTGCTGAAATTGGGGAATCAGCTGAGATGTTTAAAGCTCTCTTTCAATTCCATTATGGATTAACAATACTACGCAATATCACTTGAAGCATTAAAGTCGTTGGAAACTTTCAATTCCATTATGGATTAACTAATACCACACGTTTCTTTTTTTCCTTTTCTTTTTTCTTCTACTTTCAATTCCATTATGGATTAACAAGTAAAGACGCTTCCGACTTCTGCCCTTACCACTCTTTAACTTTCAATTCCATTATGGATTAACTGACATACAAAAGTTAGCGGAAGTATGTAAAGCCTTCCAAGACTTTCAATTCCCTTATGGATTAACACAGTCCTTATCACCATGTCCATGTCTCTCTGGTACTCTGTTTTATCCTTTCAATTCCATTATGGATTAACAAATCCATTTTTATCAGCAATGAAGAAGTTTTTAGAAGCTTTCAATTCCATTATGGATTAACGGAGTAGTACACCGCAAACTCAGGGTGTATCAGGAGGAGCTTTCAATTCCATTATGGATTAACACACGCATATTATTAATAATCTTAAGCACTGAGTTAATGTCTTTCAATTCCATTATGGATTAACAAAATATTGATCACAACCAGTGCTATTCCCGGATATATCTTTCAATTCCATTATGGATTAACAAGAAGCAAAGACGAATTAAATCAAATAAGTGAAGAATTCTTTCAATTCCATTATGGATTAACAAATTTCGCTGTGGATTGTAGATTATAACAACATCATCATTCTTTCAATTCCATTATGGATTAACTTAATTGCAGGAGCTGCTGCAGTAATGATGAATGCGGTGATCTTTCAATTCCATTATGGATTAACTTAAGCTATACCAATACAAATATGGAAACACAATTATTACTCTTTCAATTCCATTATGGATTAACAAAATCATAGCGGTGCAGAATGATAGTATCAAGAATTATCATCTTTCAATTCCATTATGGATTAACCCCCGCCCCCGCCGCCTCGCCCGCCCGCTTTTCCGCCTTCATCTTTCAATTCCATTATGGATTAACCTGGAATTGTTCTAGCTTCGTTTCCCATAATGGGTCGTTCGACTTTCAATTCCATTATGGATTAACGTTGAAAGTAAAACTAGTTTCTTACTCTAAAGATGGCGAGACTTTCAATTCCATTATGGATTAACTTTTGTTTCCACTTTAACTTCTACTAATTCTTTTATCATATCTTTCAATTCCATTATGGATTAACTCCTAATGTAATGATCACTCTATGGGACGTGAAGTTAATCTTTCAATTCCATTATGGATTAACCTAGTTGTTACAGAAGTTTCATTAATTATCCGGTAAACTGGCTTTCAATTCCATTATGGATTAACTTATTACTCGAATCCGGAGTTAGAGAGGCTGAGGCGTTAACTTTCAATTCCATTATGGATTAACTCATATTCGCGAAAACACGGAAAGGAATCGGGGTGTTCGATGCTTTCAATTCCATTATGGATTAACCTTAATTCCTGCAAGGAAATAGGGATGCCGTTGTTTCTACCTTTCAATTCCATTATGGATTAACCTAATGTTAAAGCCCCTCTTTCCGCCAACACAAGCAATATTTTTCTTTCAATTCCATTATGGATTAACATTCCAAGTAATTCTACAGCTCTTTGTTCCTCTTGTTGACTTTCAATTCCATTATGGATTAACTCATCTCAATAGAATAAGTATTTAAAAAGGGGTTAAACTCTTTCAATTCCATTATGGATTAACATAGGAGAAACGCTGGAGAGGGAGGGCTTTAACATATTATACTTTCAATTCCATTATGGATTAACGAAAGGTCCGTCACGATCGGAGGATCATCTCGTCTGCTGGAGTCTTTCAATTCCATTATGGATTAACACAGTAATTATCACACAACCTGTCAGTTCCGGGGGCTTCTTTCAATTCCATTATGGATTAACATTTTATGGAAGTTACTAGCGACAGTGTCAACAATAAGAAGTTTCTTTCAATTCCATTATGGATTAACAATTTTTACTGTAACTACTCCATCACCCGCCGGAGAAGACTTTCAATTCCATTATGGATTAACATAAGGCTCTAGGAGAAGCACTCAGTGGTACAACAATTGCTTTCAATTCCATTATGGATTAACCGAAGTTAAGACAGAAGAGAATCCCAGTCCTGACTATTATCTTTCAATTCCATTATGGATTAACTATACATAGGTCCTGGTAATCCTGCTTCAGGGACTGATTTTGCTTTCAATTCCATTATGGATTAACCTAACCCTTCAGGCTTGAAACCCGTCGACGTTTGGACTACCTTTCAATTCCATTATGGATTAACCTAGTGATACAAGCATCTGCTCTCGCCAAGTATCTCGTTTACTTCTTTCAATTCCATTATGGATTAACCCTACCGGGGTGCTTCTTTCCTGCATGAAATCCCTTCAAGTCTTTCAATTCCATTATGGATTAACTGCTGTAGATGTATCGCGACCCTGTTAACGCTGAAATTCGTACTTTCAATTCCATTATGGATTAACGCAGGCTTTAAATTTATGAATCCCGTTATCGTTTTATAAGCATCAGCTTTCAATTCCATTATGGATTAACCGGATCCAGGGTTAGCAACACAGTACGCTACGCTAATTAGTTACCGCTTTCAATTCCATTATGGATTAACTCTTAAAGTCCTCCCAATCAACATTTACACGAACTGGTCTTTCAATTCCATTATGGATTAACTTTTGCCTTAAACAATGAGTCTAAGCAGCCGTTTTGCTTACTTTCAATTCCATTATGGATTAACTGGAGTGTGATCGAAGATGTCTCTTATTGGTTTATTTCTCTTTCAATTCCATTATGGATTAACATCAAGTTGACAAGTGGTTTATAAAGATAATTTTATCAAACTTTCAATTCCATTATGGATTAACATAATCTACATGTCTTCTAATCCACACTTCACATACTTTCTTTCAATTCCATTATGGATTAACAAGCTGCTAAGATATTGCAGACTTCTGATCTAAGTGTACTAACTTTCAATTCCATTATGGATTAACGAGAGCAAGCAATACCCTCTGTTGCATTTCCGTTAGATAATTCACTTTCAATTCCATTATGGATTAACCTCTATCATATACAACCACGAGTCCGTCATGCCCATCACGTAGCTTTCAATTCCATTATGGATTAACGGCTGATTTGAAGAACTGATATTACCATTCATGATTCTTCTTTCAATTCCATTATGGATTAACTTCATTTTCTTCCAATTCCTCATTTTCTTCTATTTCATCTTCTTTCAATTCCATTATGGATTAACAAGATTCTTGAAGGAAATTGAAGAAAATGGCGGGATAATAATCTTTCAATTCCATTATGGATTAACAAAAGAAACAATTGAAAAACAAAAGAAATCAGACAATACACTTTCAATTCCATTATGGATTAACGTCCTCTGTTATGATAGAGCTGGTCTACCAATTATTGTCGGTTCTTTCAATTCCATTATGGATTAACAACGGTGAGGTATTGAATGGAACGTTTTTGATACAGCCCTACTTTCAATTCCATTATGGATTAACCCTCTTCAATAACGATAATATATCCCTTCTTTTCGAGAACCTTTCAATTCCATTATGGATTAACGGGGGGTGCAATAGGAGCGGCGTTCTTATTGACTTTCGGTTCTTTCAATTCCATTATGGATTAACCAACTAACTCGGTAATGGCACGGTTGGTGACGGTGTATCTTTCAATTCCATTATGGATTAACTAAGACAGACACCGCCCCAAGCACCAGTGGGACTGATCTTTCAATTCCATTATGGATTAACTTAGGTAAGTATATCGATACTGTATTTAGGCCCAGGTTTCTTTCAATTCCATTATGGATTAACAAAGATAGATTGAGGTATGTTAAGATTAATGAGAATGAATTTCTCTTTCAATTCCATTATGGATTAACTGAAGATTTTTATACTATTACTGTTATCATTTTCTTCGTTTCTGCTATATAAGCTTTTCTCTATGTTACATATTTATCATTACTGAATTTTTAGTATTCCCTTGAAAAAATGGGAATACTAAAAAGAGAAATACATTCAACGTTCTTTACAAAGATACTCTTATTAATCATTTATAAATTGAAAGAAATTCCCGATAAAAAACGGGAATAACGACAAAGATATAGTCTAAATTTTATAGAACTTTAAAGCATTAATAACTAGTTGATTTTAAATTAAGAAAATTTATTGATATACTCTATTCTTACGATAGGAAATTGCATATATATACTTTGAGGATTACTTAATTTTTATCGTGATTAACGACATATTTTACTTTTAAATTAACGCTTAAATTTAAGAACCTAAAATCTAAGAAAATTGAGAGATATCGAAATAAAACATAGAAAAAATTATAATATCTTTATTTTCTAAGAAGTTATTAGAAGTAGTTATGTGCAAAAAATGCTATAGTTTATTAACTGGTAATAAATCGCTAAAAACACTAATAACTGAGAATAGGCATTATTACTACTTATGGAAAACCTCTATCTACTAATATTTTCACATATTTGATTATTCTCCTTTACTGTTTTTCATTGGCATGAAATATTCTCCCTCACAAACCCCTACTTATTCTATAATATATACTAACCATTAAAAGGAATTAAATCGTTCCCACAATTCTTTTTCTAGTAGTTATTTTACTTTAACGTGGCTTAAAGATTTTTATCGAATCTACTGCATTTCCTGAACATATTTCAGCAAACTTGAGGAGTTTTCTCCTCACATTTTGTAATTAACCAAACACCAAATTAAAAACTTTATCGGTAGTATAGGGAATTTCGTATTACCGAGGAAAATTAGAGCAACTGCTATTTTTCAAAAAACTGTATTACACAAAAATAATTTCTTTCCGCTTGTTCGAAAAATTCTTCCAAACAAAAAATATATAAACAAGTATAGCAGATTTAGTAATATGAGTGTTGAAAAAACAGATACGGAAGGGATAATACGCAGGGTCGCAAATCTTCTCGCATCAGTTTTCATCTATAGCGAATCGCCAACATATGTGGACAGATTTGCTAATGCACTATCAAAGGAAGCAGTTGCTAGAGTCATTTACGAGTCACAGAGGATAATACAGATGGGGATTTCAAGTGGTGAGGTTAAAATGGGGAATGTTGAAATATCTGGTAAGAATATAAAAATCACTGACAAAAAAGAAGGAGAGGAGAGTTACCCAGCAGTTATAATAAAAACAAAGGAAGGGAGGAACTACATAGTGATTGGTTACTTACCCACAGATAAAGATGTTGAAGACTTCATGAGCCTAGTAGAGAGGGATATATACTATGCTAGGAAAGCAGGGGCATTAGCTATGTCTGTTGCAAACAGATCACTTTTAGGAGGTGGAGAATAAATGATAAGTGGTTCATTTAGGTTTTTAATAAATACTGAAAGTTTGAACGGTGTCGAGAGCGTAGGTAACTTGACTAGACATAGGACAGCACCGGTAGTGATTAAGACTTCAACCGGTTACCTAGTCAGATATGTTCCAGCTATTTCCGGTGAGTCTTTAGCACACGCGTATCAAACAGCGTTAGTGGATTTAGCAAAGAAATATGGTTTACCAGTAGGAGTTTATTCATCAAAGTACGACTTTATAAAGTTCTCAACTGAAGAAGTGCTTAAGGAAGAGGGAGTAAACCCACCAAAGGACTCAAGCGACATGAAGAGGTTTGAGGTAGAAGTAATGCTTAAGGATGTTGTTGCAGATGTGGGAGGGTTTATGTATGCTGGAAACGTACCGGTGAGGAGGACTTCAAGAGTAAAGTTCGGTTATATGATTCCAGCTCTTCTAGGAGATGAAATACCGGCACAACTTGAAAGTCAGTTTCACGTAAGGTATAGTGAGAAGGACCAGATGATCTATAACGTAGAGGTTTCTTCTGCCCTTTATGTAATGTCATTCTCTCTGGATGAAGACTTAATAGCTGTACCATCAACAGAAGGGCCTAAAGTTAATGGGGAAGACACACTCACTAAACAAAGAGATAGTAGGGTTAAGACAGCAATAGAGGCTTTGTATTACGTTTTAACTGGTAACTTCGGAGGTAAAAGATCTAGGTTCCTACCATCAATGAAATTAATGTCTGGTGTTGTAACGGTAACAGATTTCCCATTCATACCAGAACCCGGACATACTAATGATTATATTGCTACTACTGTAAAAAGACTCGGAAAGGCTAAAGAAATATTTAACGGTAAGAGCAAAGTTTACGTAATAAATAATGAAGGAGTAGAAGTGGGAGGAGAAGTAAATAGAGTTGGGAGTGTTGAAGAACTAATTACTTCTCTAACTGGGAAGTAAGATGATTTATTCTAAAGTTTTTTTAAAGCTCCACTGGGGTTTTTATGTTTCATACCCAGAAGCCTCTAAGGCTAAGCCATCATTCTACTTACCCCCTCCTACTACTCTTATAGGAGCATTAAGTTACGGAAAGTACAGGGGGGTTGACACAAAGGCTTTTAAGGGGAAAACGGGAAGTCCAGCCCTAGAATTAAAGGTTAAAGCTGCAGCTTCTTTCAGTAACGATTTTACCGGGGGATATACTGAGGATATCATACGAAGCGTAATCATGTACTTTCAGAGGAAGGAAAGGAGGGGAGATCCTAAGTTTAGATACGGTGTAGTTCCTACCGGAAAGATTTATGCTCCTAACCAAGTAGTTAAGGTAGTCTACGTGGCTGAAATGGATAAGGAAGAACTGGAGAGGTTAAGCTGGTCTATTACTAGGCTAGGTTGTAAGGAGTGTTTAGTAAGTGTGGAAGATGTAGAAATAGGTGAGGCTAAAAGGGTTAAGGGTAAGGTGAAGACGTCTTACTATTTCCCAGCGAGTGTAAGTATATCAGAGGAAGGGAAGAAGAATGTTATGTTAGTCAGTTTCTGGGATGAAAACGGTTTCATATGGGGAAGTTCAGGAAACGTAGTAACTTACGCACTCCCAGTTACGGGCTATCCGTTAAAGAGCAGGGAGGTTGAAGTAGAGGCTAATGAGGCTTATGAGGTGGGAGGAGAATATGTTGTCTTCGGCTAAGAGTATAACTAATATTTATGAGGAGTTCATAAAGGATAACAGATTACAAGACAGATTAGCTATTAGACAAACTGTAGAGGAATTAGACAAAGGACATAATGTTATCCTTAAGGCTCCTACTGGATACGGTAAGACAACGTTAACAAAGGTGTTAGCTAATGCTGTAGACCTAGGTTATTTTGCTAGGGTAATACACGTTCTCCCATTGAGAGCAATTGTACAAGACCTATATGAGAAACTAAAAGCCGATAGTGAAAAGGGAGTTATTAAGACTAAAAGTATTGCAGCCCAGGATATGGACTTCTCTGATTCCCCCTTTTTCATGCAGAAAGTGACTGTGACCACCCTAGATACCTTTATCCTTAACCTATTTAAGCTTCCCGCAGTTGAGATGGGTAAAGTATTTCAAAACTTTGGAGCACATTACGAATTACCTAGGGGTATGATATATTCATCATTAGTTATATTTGATGAGTTCCACCTTCTAGGAGAAGAGGGTAGACCTTTAACTGCTGGATTATCTGCTGTAAAGTCACTTACAGATGCAGGTGTTCCTGTAATAGTTATGTCTGCCACTATTGACAAAGGGCTAGAATCACTGATAAAGAAGTACGGTAGAGATTTCGCTACTGTAGAAGCCAAAGACTTCAGTATTGAAAGAAAGATTACAGTTAAGAAGATAAGAGAAGAAGAGGTCTTAAGTGACGTTTTAAAGGAATATAGTGAGGGAAAGAGAGTGTTAGTAGTGTTTAATACTAGGGTAGGGGCTATTAGTTTTTATAAAGCCCTTAAGGATAAGGGACTTAACCCGGTGCTAATCCACAGTAAGTTCAATAGGGAAGACAGAAGGGTCTTAGTTCAGAAGGTATTAAAGGAAAGGCTTGTTGTCTCTACTCAAGTTATTGAGGCTGGAATAGATACAAGTTTTGACGTATTAATTACTGAAGCAGCACCAGCATCAAACCTAATACAGAGGGCTGGAAGAGTGGCGAGGTATGGAGGATATGGTGAGGTCCATGTGTTTCCGTTCAGTGGAAAGGTTTATGATAAGGAAGAGGTACAGGAGGTTTGGGAATCCTTAGACAGAGGTTTGCCAGAACTTAAGGAGAAAGAGTATCATGTCGATAACATACTTCTTAGTGACTTAACTACTATAGACCATTCAGTATTTGCTGATTCAATTACAGCTAAGAACCTTTATACCTCTGTATGTAATATAGTGAGGGAAACATCTATTATAATGGGCTTTCCTAGGGGAGAGTATAATTCTGAGAAGGCAATTCCTCTTACAGAAAAAGAGGCAATGGAGGCTCTGAAGAAGAACGGAGCTGTAAAAGATGGTAAGGAGATTACAGATTATAAGCCCTCTACAAATGTTTGCCTACAATTAGATCTCTTAATGAAAGGAATAGATGGTGTAATAATAACCGGATATAATAAGGAGATCGGAGGGATAATATGAAGAAACCATGTGCATTTACAAATCAGCCTCTATTAGACCACTCTAAAGGTTCACTTAACTCGGTGAAAAAGATCCTTTCCGACTCCTATGTATTAACAGCAAAAAGAAGACTTGAAAAATTTGGGATAAAAGTAAAGAAGGAAGATTTTGAGATATCAATACTTCTCCACGATATAGGTAAGGCCGGTGAGTTTTATCAAACTCAATTTGATGATGAATGCAATTCTTCCCATACCCCCTCTTTCCTATATCACGAGATTGGGTCTGCAATTTTCTTTTATAAGAACATAGAGGATAAGAAGCTTAAACTATTAATTGCACTTGCTGAGCTGAACCATTTGAACGCAATTAGAGGTGTTTCGCAACTTAACCCCAATAGCTTTCCTAAGAAATTTGATCTGGGTATGATAAGACTTAAAAGATTCGGAAAAATAGTGTTAGAGGAAATAGGGATGGAGAACTTAACTGTTGAGGATTACACTTTTGATGATTACCACGAAATGATGAGTGATTTAGTAAAAGAGAACGGGGCTTATCTTAAGTTGTACTCTCTTTTTTTAGCTCCAATAATTGTTGGAGATAACTTAGACAGCTCCTTAGCTAGGGGGCTGAATGAGAGGAGGAGGTTTATCCATGTTCTTGAAAAGGAGGTGAATGCTCTTGATAGTCCCTCTGTATAATTTATTCGGGGATAATTTAGTAACTCAGTTAGCAGTAAACGCGAATGAATTAAAGCCTATGACAGTGAAGGGAAAACCCTACTTAGAAATAGACGATAAGGAACTAAGAATAGCTCTTGATATTGCCAGTGATATAGCTCAAAAGTTTGAGAAAGATAATAAGAAACCCATACCCCTAAATGCAAATGATAAGAAAGTCATGGAGAAAGTATTGAAGTGTTTTAACTTCTCTTCCTCAGACTCTATCTCTAACGTTTTAAAGAATTTCAATATTGAACAAAGTAAGGAATGCTATGTAGACAATGTTCCTTCATTTATAAAGCCAGAGTACTATGAGTTTGTCAGAATCCCCGGTAAACCTGGAGGACAGAAAATGTCAGTAAAAGTCGATTCCAGATATGTAATTCTCGCAATAGCTGGTTGGTTATTTTCCAGGATAGGATATGCTAGAGTAGGTGGAGAAACAATAGGGGTAAACGTTTTCACATTAACAAAATCAATGCTCTACAATACTTACGGTCAGTTCAGCGGTGTAAAGCCGGAAACTGCTTTCATATTTCTTTTAGCTGATAGGGTAATAAAGTCTGGTTCAAACATTTCTTCAGCTAGAGTATATCTTATGTCAGATGCTGGAGGACAAAACCCCACCGTTATATTAGGAGGTTTCAGCGTAGATTTCTCTAAGTTATTGGAAAAGAAAGAGTTAATAGATGATGATTTAATAAGACTTGCACAAGACGCAACAAACGACCAAAGCCCCACTAGTGATTTTTCAGCCAGAATTGTTGAACTGGTCTATGAAGTGATTGGTGGAGCTAAGAGGGTAGAGGATTTAGTATATCTCGCAAATCGTTATGTTTCCATGGAGGTAAGGAATGCGAAGGACTTCTGTAAGAATAACAGAATCTATTGCACAGCATACTATTATTCTCAGAAGCTTTTAAGTGAAATAGGATGGTAGAGTTTTTTTCTGAAAAAATCGTTAAAGTTGAGTTTTCTGCTATACCAGAAAGGGATGTAATTTTACCCCCTCTAAGTTCTAAAGTAGTAAAGAACTTGATTTTATCTTCTAAACTACTTCCCTCTATCTCAAACTTAGTCAAAAGTGGAATGAAGAATAAGCCAATATTTATCTCAAACTTGGGTAAAAATGGTTTTAGACTTTTCAGTACGGGTAAGCCAGTAAGTGTTAAAGCTGGAGAAATCCTTAACTTCTTCATCTCTTTCCCCTATTATGACGGATTTTTCACGGAACTGTCTTCTGGGAGTTTTGAGACCGGGTATGGGAAGTTTTTTATTGAGCTCCAACAACTCGAAGTTATTGAACTTAGCTCCATAAAAGGGGTTAGTGAGGGTAATTTTTATGTAAAATTCGTGACCCCCGCTCTTCTTTCTTCAAAAGTTCTTCTTCCTCCGTCATTGAAAGAGAAATATAAGAATGTTAACCCGGGGTATAGTCTAATCCCTTCTGTTGGTTTAATAGTGAGTTATGCTTATAGGGCTTATAGGGCTTTATATGGAAATACCAGTAATATAGAGCTTGATTTAAAATCCTTTAGGCTTGGGGTTCTGAGTAATAGTTTATCTAGAGTTATAGGGTATAAACTTAAACCCTTGACTGTAGTCATAGGAAATGACGATAAGGGGAGATTAAGGACATCGAGAGGTTTTGTAGGATGGATGGAATTTGATATCCCGTACAAGAAGCTCAAGAAAGCTATTTCGAAGTATTTAACCGTAGCTTCCTATTTAGGGATAGGGAAGAGTAGGGGAATCGGCCTTGGGGAAGTTGTGGTTAAGATGAAAAGTTACTCAGAAACCTCTGAGACATAATAACTTTATCTTCTAATGTTATCGAGGAATATCCTTACACTGCTGCGACTTCGGCTAACGACGTCAATGCTCTAAACTTTCAATTCCATTAAGGACTATCCTAATCGGGTGATTTTTCGTATGTCTAACACACAAAATTTTAAACTTTCAATTCCATTAAGGACTATCAATAACGGCGGAAACGTCATATATGTGGCGGGAGGAGTAACTATCTTTCAATTCCATTAAGGATTATCTTTGCTTCTGAAGATGATGTGATAATAATTGTTACGGATGAACCTTTCAATTCCATTAAGGATTATCAGATGATGAAGTTGCAAGAACTTTTAGATGCATATTATTCTACAGCTTTCAATTCCATTAAGGATTATCTTAGAGTTAGTAGAAGGCTGAAAGAGTTTTTTCATATCTTGACTTTCAATTCCATTAAGGATTATCTTGTCTATAGGAACAACATATTCATTGTGCGAGGGATAACTTTCAATTCCATTAAGGATTATCAAACTTGAGTAAGGATTGAGATAAGAGAACCAATTTGTATCGTATTCTTTCAATTCCATTAAGGATTATCAACAACAATGGCTGAGATACCAGCCAGTTTACTAAATCTTTCAATTCCATTAAGGATTATCACACCCACACCCGCTGAGGAAACACCTCAGGTAGAAATAACTTTCAATTCCATTAAGGATTATCGTTCCCGGTAAACTCCCCAGTTTACCAAAGCCCATCGACTTCCGTCTTTCAATTCCATTAAGGATTATCTTCTTTATGTGTTATTCTTATTGCCGGAGGTTGTACAATGAAGCTTTCAATTCCATTAAGGATTATCTGGAGAACATTATAATAGTTGATGACTATACTCGAGAATCTTTCAATTCCATTAAGGATTATCAAAAATTCCTAGCGGATATGAGGGTTTTAGTACCATTTACTTTCAATTCCATTAAGGATTATCTTAAAACAATAATAAGAGAATTATTGATAATGAATAACTTATCTTTCAATTCCATTAAGGATTATCTTCCGTAACTTTTTACGCTGAATTGAGGGCCGTATACTGTCTTTCAATTCCATTAAGGATTATCCCCATTTAGTACTGGTAGTGGAGGTTCTACTGGTCTTCCAACCTTTCAATTCCATTAAGGATTATCACGTTTAGGATGGAAAAAGGATAAGGGAGAACCTTTGTTCACTTTCAATTCCATTAAGGATTATCATACGTTTGATAAAATCGGGATTGTGTTTGTGTATCATATCTTTCAATTCCATTAAGGATTATCATTGAGCAATGTAGGAGTGTGGTTTTCAGGGGAGAATACCACTTTCAATTCCATTAAGGATTATCTCCGCAAAAAACACCACAACCACAGCGAGAAAATATAAGGCTTTCAATTCCATTAAGGATTATCAAGCAATAAAAGTAGGGAATGGGATTAGACAGGTTTGTCCTTTCAATTCCATTAAGGATTATCGAATTATTAAATTTTTTAATTTCAATATTAGAGTAGTGAGGTCTTTCAATTCCATTAAGGATTATCAGGAACTATAACTGCTTCCACTTTTTAGTAGACAGGAAAACTTTCAATTCCATTAAGGATTATCTAGTGGTGTTAACTCATATGTGATTGTGACAGCATTAAAGACTTTCAATTCCATTAAGGATTATCCTCCCCGCCCTGAACGGTACTCCCAAAATCATTTTACAAAAATAATTCTGATTGAACAATATTAAATTTGTTGAACATAACCAAGTTTATAACAACATCAAGAATTCAACAAATTGGGAAAAAAGGTTTAAAGCGAGGGAATCGGTATTACCATAAGGGCTCATGGTAATGCCAATTCCCTCATTAAACACTCAACAAATAGGGTATAAATTAATTTCCATGAGTAACTTCCAAGGGAGAAAGGGAGAGGAAGTTACAAAAACCTTGATCTCAGCATCATTACACAAAGATTCAGTGGAAAACGTTTCCAGAGCTTACAACGTATCACCACAAACGGTGAGGAATTACGTTGAAGAACAAGGGTTACAAGTAGCGGAAAAAACACTGGAACAAGTGAAACAAATCTCACTCGAAACACTTAAGGGCGTGAAGGAGATAGAACTATCAATAGATTGGACAACAATAACTTGGTACGGAAAACCTGTAGAAGGTTTGGGAAGCTCAGAAAAGGGATACTCGTGGAACTACGCAACAGCTACAACGAAATACGAAGGAAAAATCCTCATACTTGCTTTCATACCGCAAGTTAATGGGATGACAAAGGATGAGATTGTCAAGGTCTTGATTGAACAAGTGGTTGCAATGGGATTTAGGATTAAACTGATAACACTTGATGCAGGATTTTACACGGTTGAGGTGATAAAATTCATATCCCAGTTCAACTACATTATTGGAGTTCCCGTTGGTGATGTCAAGATCTACGAGGAGTTTGATGGTGAATATATTACGAATAGTAAGAGGCGTAGTAAGGATGAGCAGGTTAAGTTTAGGCTGATCGTGTATCGCAGGGAGAAGATCAAGAGGAAAAAGAAGAAGGTTGTTTACTTCGCTAGGGCTACAAATCTCGATTTACCCAAGAATAAGGTCTTGGAGTTATATAACAAGGTGAGGAATCCGATAGAAACGTCTTATAGGAGTGTTAAATCGTTCCTCCCCTTTACGTGTTCAACAAAGTTCATTTTCCGCATGTTAATCTTCTTACTTGCCGTGCTCGTTTACTCCTTGTACACGATCCTCAAGGATAACGTGAAAATGAGGACTTTCAAATCACTAATTTCAAAAATTATTGAAAATATATCTGAGGCAGAGATTTATTTAAATAAATCAGAGGAAACGCTTACTAATACTACAGGTTTATTTTTAAGGAGGTGATTTTGGGAGTACCGTGAAGGGGCGGAGTAACCCACATTTAATCTTTCAATTCCATTAAGGATTATCCCGGATTAGTTATACGTTTAATCTGGAATTGTCTATTAGATCTTTCAATTCCATTAAGGATTATCACGAGTTGGCGGCAATTTCTGGCAATCCCGGCTTAATAATCTTTCAATTCCATTAAGGATTATCTTTAATGAATCATTTAGACCTATCGCGGTATGGTTGGAAGACTTTCAATTCCATTAAGGATTATCTTCTAGAGTTTAAGAAAAGGGGCTACATCAGTGTTGATGATGAACTTTCAATTCCATTAAGGATTATCAGTTTGACAAACCATTTATCAATTTGGTATAAGTAGACTTTCTTTCAATTCCATTAAGGATTATCGTGAGGTTAAGGTCTGATAAAAATGCTGTCACTACATCGAAAATCTTTCAATTCCATTAAGGATTATCTGGTACTATAAAAATTATTAGAATTAATCCGGCAAGAATGCTTTCAATTCCATTAAGGATTATCTGGCATGGTGGATATGGGCCTACAGTAGCACTTTCTACTTTCAATTCCATTAAGGATTATCAATGATGAAGGAGATGAATTCATAATAGAATATCGAATATCCTTTCAATTCCATTAAGGATTATCTCTGAAAGTGTAAGGCATTTTTTCTAGTTTTTGTGGCATTAACTTTCAATTCCATTAAGGATTATCCCACTCCCAGTGTTAACATAGACTTTTGTAGTTGTATTTATGGTCTTTCAATTCCATTAAGGATTATCTTATATTAGTGTTGATTTCAAAAATATTACAATAGATTTTCTTTCAATTCCATTAAGGATTATCAAGTTTTCTTTACAGGAGATTGAAGAGTGGTTGATGAAGAAGCTTTCAATTCCATTAAGGATTATCTATACTGATTCCTATAATCTCTTAGGCCTTCAGTGGTATACTTTCAATTCCATTAAGGATTATCCCAGGCCTTTAACGTAGTGAACACCTTGAGGGAGTCGTTAACTTTCAATTCCATTAAGGATTATCTTGGAGAAGCACGAATCCATTTATTCCCATCATATGTTGACTTTCAATTCCATTAAGGATTATCGTCTGGGGGTCTAAGCAGCCTAGTAGGGATGGCTAGTGGAGTCTTTCAATTCCATTAAGGATTATCAAAAGCTAACAACGTGATTGAGTCTAATATGGATGATATACTACCTTTCAATTCCATTAAGGATTATCGGATTTCAGATGGCGGATAATAGTTTCTGCTATGGCCAAGGCCTTTCAATTCCATTAAGGATTATCGTATACCTAATAGACGTTCAGGACGCCTCGACGCTCAGATACTTTCAATTCCATTAAGGATTATCCTGATGCCATCGCATTTTATGTTTTAGCTAAATTTCTTGCTTTCAATTCCATTAAGGATTATCATTCAGTAGTTCAGATAGTGAATTCCGCAGAGACTTACCTCAACTTTCAATTCCATTAAGGATTATCGAGCTTGGGCCTGTGTGGAATATAAGTTTTTCGTTAAGAAGAAGTACTTTCAATTCCATTAAGGATTATCCAGATATCCATATCACTGGTGAATATGAGTCAGAAGGATACTCCTTTCAATTCCATTAAGGATTATCTCCAGATAATTGAAAAGGACAGGCAGTCTGGCAATAAATTAACTTTCAATTCCATTAAGGATTATCTCAATCCTTTCAAATCAGCGGGGGGTCAGGGGAAGGGAGTGACTTTCAATTCCATTAAGGATTATCTCAAAAGCACTGTCTTCCGAATGGGAAATGTAGTTATCATCTTTCAATTCCATTAAGGATTATCGAGGAACAGCTATTCAGAAAAAATTTTCCTTATTCACCTTTCAATTCCATTAAGGATTATCATCATTATTCTCATTTGTGATAACTCCTGTGGTCATCTCGTCTTTCAATTCCATTAAGGATTATCAAGCCCTCAGCAAACTTCTTAAGGGCGTCTGCGAGATCTGCTTTCAATTCCATTAAGGATTATCGTAGCTGGTATAGTTCTCAATATCCTTACATCATTACTTCCTTTCAATTCCATTAAGGATTATCAACACCAGAAGAAACTCTATTAAGTGCCATAAAAGAATCTTTCAATTCCATTAAGGATTATCGGTAATGAGATTTCCTTCGTACCGTTTCGAAACTTCTTCTCTTTCAATTCCATTAAGGATTATCGTACATAATATCAGATATTTTAGAGAGCATGCAATAATACTTTCAATTCCATTAAGGATTATCAAGCTAATCAACGTTTGCCCATTCCATACGTCATTGCAGATACTTTCAATTCCATTAAGGATTATCGAAGGAAAACTGTTTCATTGCTTCTTCTTTAACTTTTTCCTTTCAATTCCATTAAGGATTATCAGGCGAATATGATATGCCTGAGCCCGAGTTGTTAGCACAGTCTTTCAATTCCATTAAGGATTATCAGTTCTACGCAATTGACTGATTTATTGAGATCATTAAGGGACTTTCAATTCCATTAAGGATTATCTTGTGTTACACTTAAAACATCTGTTTTAGGTGTTGATTTCCTTTCAATTCCATTAAGGATTATCCAGGTTTGTAGTGACGTTGAATGCGGGACAGAGCAACAACCTTTCAATTCCATTAAGGATTATCTCTGTAAATGTGTCAAATTCATTGCTCAAAGTCACTTTGAGCTTTCAATTCCATTAAGGATTATCAAACGTTTCGAGTATCCGTTGAACCCCGTTCAACCTATACAAATCTTTCAATTCCATTAAGGATTATCCGGGGTGATAAGGACTTCAGAAAAGCGGTACAATACAAAACTTTCAATTCCATTAAGGATTATCTGTTAGATAGTGAAGAGAGAAAGAGGTTAGAGGTAATAAACTTTCAATTCCATTAAGGATTATCGAAGAGAATTGTAATGTTTTTAGTAGAGACTGGCATACCTAAATCTTTCAATTCCATTAAGGATTATCATACAAGTGAACCCGTTCTGATAAACGGGACTCTGGTTAACTTTCAATTCCATTAAGGATTATCACTTCTATTTTACGATAGGAGACCCTAACAGAGACCCTAACTTCCTTTCAATTCCATTAAGGATTATCTAAATTAACCAATATGACAAGCATGCCAGTTCCACAATTTGTCTTTCAATTCCATTAAGGATTATCCCTATAGGTGAGGTGTTTGATAAGCTCTTCTTAGTTAGCTTTCAATTCCATTAAGGATTATCGGAATTAAAATAATGAGGTCGACCGGTAAAGCCTGCATAATGCTTTCAATTCCATTAAGGATTATCTGACATTGTGGGAAACCCACTCCAAAACACGATGAGCATTCTTTCAATTCCATTAAGGATTATCTTTTCGATGATGCGTCAATTTGGCTTAGCAAGTATTATCTTTCAATTCCATTAAGGATTATCGCCGGTAGTCCAGGAGGCATATAATCTACTAAGTAGAATCTTTCAATTCCATTAAGGATTATCTGGACAGTGTCACCATACAGAGATACTGATTAATGGTAACCTTTCAATTCCATTAAGGATTATCGAAATTTTAGGACTCACCGGGTTTGGTCTTGGATTTGTTAGCTTTCAATTCCATTAAGGATTATCTAAAGACGAAGTTAAACAGATGGCAGAAAATTCTCACATAACTTTCAATTCCATTAAGGATTATCTTGTAATCGTAAAGAAAAGCACTGCAGCCAAAGCAATCTTTCAATTCCATTAAGGATTATCCATAAATAAAAAAACTTACATGAATGCATTGAAGAATATAAAATCTTTCAATTCCATTAAGGATTATCTCATCTTTAGCTTGTCAGACGATAAAGATAACTTTCAGACTTTCAATTCCATTAAGGATTATCTCTACGTATACCGTACTTATTATAATTAATGTAATAGAGTATCTTTCAATTCCATTAAGGATTATCGGAATATTCCCTTCGTGAAGATACAAGATATGACAGAATCCTTTCAATTCCATTAAGGATTATCAGGAGGATAGAGAGAGTAGGGAATATGGCCTGGAGGCTCAACCTTTCAATTCCATTAAGGATTATCCTATATCACCTTCCTCTAGTTCACTATCTTTAACTAAGTTCTTTCAATTCCATTAAGGATTATCCACAGGGCGGTGACCCAGTCACTACATCGAATCTTTCTGTCTTTCAATTCCATTAAGGATTATCAAGCGTTACGGCGTGTTGAAGTATAGGGATTCGATAAAAGTTCCTTTCAATTCCATTAAGGATTATCATAATTATCTTTGACTGAACCCTATCAACTGCAATCTCCTCTTTCAATTCCATTAAGGATTATCAAATCTTTAAAACCTAATCGTAAAGAATCCGAAAAATTAACCTTTCAATTCCATTAAGGATTATCTGATTGTTTTTATATTACTTCTTATGTTATTTTCTTCGTTTCTGCTATATAAGCTTTTCTCTATGTTACATATTTATCATTACTGAATTTTTAGTATTCCCTTGAAAAAATGGGAATACTAAAAAGAGAAATACATTCAACGTTCTTTACAGAGACACTCTTATTAATCATTTATAAATTGAAAGAAATTCCCGATAAAAAACGGGAATAACAACAAAGATATACTCAAAATTTTATAGAACATATAGTCTTTATTTTATTTAACTTTATAAAATCAAGAAATTCTCTTAAATAATAAAATAAATTACATTATCTAGTAGATAAAACTAGATGATTTACTAGGTAATAATATTTTCCTTAAGTTAACAATTTTTTAAATAGAACTTCAACAGTAGAGATAGAATCAAAAATTAAATGGTGCCAATGATATTGCAATTTCATCTATTGATACGGAAAAACAGAAGATCAAACGTTATATTAGAACAGTAAAAACCCAAGGTAGAAAACGTTAGAAATTCTATCAAATAATATTCATAGAAAATGTATAATTTATTGTTCTAGCTTATTTTTAATTATAATCTTTTTCATAATAGTTGTGAGGGACAAGTTTCATCTTAAGATGTAAAAGTGGGCTAAACAATAGAGGCGACAAGATATGTTTTGTACCGATAAATTTCATTTACCTTCGCATTTACTATAGAAAATATTATAATATTTGTTCTGAGAGACGATAGGATCTTAAAAATTCACATTATTACTCCCCTTTTCCTATTACTTATTTAAAATAGATTTTTACACTCAAGTAGAATAGAGATAATTAGGTAAATTTTAAGTAAAAGATATGTGATTTAAGAGAGTGATAATAAGGGTATAAATCTAGATTTTTAATAAAACAGCTTTTGAGACTAAATAATTCTAGGATAAAGCCTTTGTTTCTTATCTTATCTCTTAAGACTATTGCTGAACAGCCTAAAATAAATTACTTCTGTTACTGATCCCTTCATTCATAGCGCTAATTCCATAAAAGTTACTAGATAGTCCACATTAGGTTTTTGATTTGGAATCGTGAAGTAGCTCAAAATTTACTCACTCCTTTTCTATGCTTTATATAGAAAGATCTCTCTCATAAGAATTTTACTGTAATTTTAATGTCTTTATATCTACATCAACATATTTCATTGCATTGAGAGATGCATTCAACAACATCATAATGTCTTTATATCTACATCAACATAGTCTATTAATAACTGAAATTCTATTTTTAAATAAATTATAAAATTCTTTGATTTACTATAACACTAAATATTTACTGGAAACTTACAGAGTGTTTTGATTAAGCAAAGCGCTGCCTTTTCGTTACTTTATTCCATACTCATGATTTAACTTAAGTTATTTGCATTAATGTTATGAATTTCTTCTGATTTTTTAACTAGAACTATTATTCTTGTTAGTATTATCTTCAGACTTATAAATATCCCAGAGCAATGTTAGTATTAACACAGTCCTCTTTCCCTTAATAGGTCTTCAGAAGTAGGTAAGTTAAACGGTAATCCTTCTTTTAACCATTTCTCAGTAAGTTCTTTAATCTTACTCTTTTTCAGCTCTTCTCTAGCTTTGCTCACACCGTAAGAAAGAATGAGATTAAACGCTTCATTCCTGGACTTAGCTATACCTATCTCAACCATTTGTTCAGCTAATTCATAATACTCGTCTTTTATCTTCAGTGTTACTGTCTTCACAATGTTATATTACAATAATTGTAATATAAACTTTAGAGCTTTAACGCTGAAGGTAATTCAAGAATCCTATATAGACAATCTTAGCTGACACTGTACTTGAAGTACAATTAGAACCAGAAGTGAGTATAATTCTAGAGGATTTATAATCTTGATAATATACTTGAAATGTAACTGCTTTTCCTGCTCCAGTCATACCAGTTATCGCCCAGTGTTGATAATATACTTGAAATGTGACCGAAAAATTTATCGCTGAACGTCTTTGCGCAACTCAATTGGCATATATATATAAGCTTACAAACAGCTTTATGCTTTAATATTAATGATGTCGGAAACAATATTTTTTATGCTTCCAATACTTTGTAATATCTTTTAATTTTGTCAGCTGTTAATCAATTTTTGTTAAATATTAAGCATTTAAAAGTAAGTTCTACGTTATCTCTGATAAAAAATTTAAATAATCCACAAGGCACAAAGGAGAAAACTTTAATTTAAATGAGGAAGATACTAAGGTAGGGAGCTGGCAAGTTGCCAGTGCCCACGAAAGGTGGGTTTCTGACTCTCCTCACCATGGAGCCCGCTCCCAGATCCTTACTTTATACCTAAATATCTTTTTGTGAGTTTTACAAGGTAATTTATGCTGTAGAAATCTCTAGGTATTCCCATAAAATTACTCGTAATAGATGATTATAAGGTTTGGGAAGGAGATACTTCTTCTCTACCAACGTTAATGATACTGCGGAGGAAATAATAACTACATGGGAGAATCGTTGGGATATTGAGGTTTTGATTAGGGAGCTTAAAGCCTTGGGATTGGAGAAAGGTTCTTTCCTCACTTGGGTTAGGAATAAGGACTTCATAACCCTTAAGGCTCTCTCCCTGCTCTTGTTTAAGTACTCTCTTGGTTTGTATTTGGGTGCCAAGAGGATAGCAAGGGTGATAAGAATTGTTTATCAATCCTCTGATAATATTAAGAAACTTTTTAAGAGAAGGAAAAAGACGTAAAATGCTAAATATATATACAAATGACGACGCTATCTGTGTGTACAACAATTTTTGCTTTTTATGTTAAATTTGGATAGGGGCGGTGTTTTAATAATATTTGAGACAACATAAGAACTAAGTTATAACGTCTCATAGCCTTAATCTCTCACAACGAGAGAATAAATTGCACGTACTCTACTTAAATTAACATTTATAACTTACCAATGGATTTTAGTATAGATGATACTACTAATTAGCGATTTACACAAAAGTTTTGATAGTTTAGAGGAAATGGAATCGGTTAAATGGCTATTAAGTATCTTAGACGAATTAAAACCAGATTACTTAATAGGTGCTGGCGATTGGGGTGAAGGGATGTCAATAGAAGATTTTTCCAATATTCTTTCAAGGACTAAGTTAATAGCCGTTTACGGTAATCATGAGAATTTTTCTATAATAAAGAATTTTTCAATAAGGGATGGTCAAATTATAAGAGTTGGTAATATGAGAATTACTGGAATTAACGGTCTGATAGGAGACAATAAGGATTATGGGATCAAGCCAGAAAAATTTCTAAGAATAATAGGAAAGTTGAAGGATATTGATATATTAGTAACTCATCAACCTCCTTACCTTCCAGAAATATATCCTAAAATGAGATATAATGAGGCTACTGAATTAATGCTGCAAGCATTAGAACAAGTAAGACCTAAGCTTCACTTTAATGGTCATATGACTGGCGGTTGTTACTCCTATTATGAATTCGAATGGGGTAAATATCTTAGAGTAGATAGTTCAGCCAGATTTAGATGTTATGCAGTAATAGATAAGAATGTAACAGTATATCAGAGAGGAGAAGAAGTTTTCAGTTTTGATTTATAATTTTTCAATTGAGAAAAAAAAAGCATCCATGCTAAATAGTAATAGGAACTCCTGCTGTTACGACTCAAGTTTGCTGGATGCATGTGTCCCCTCATTCGCTTAGGATATGTGAAATGTAAATATTTTCCTAATAACCAGAGAGAAATTTGTAACTTGTCGGATAGTGTCGTCATTAGTATATAAATTTGTCACATATGACAAATTTTTGGTGCTTTAGTTTGTCACATGTGACAAGCTCTACATAGGTTTAAGGGGAAACAAAATGAGTAATAAGTCTTGAAATTTCTATAATTGTATCGTTTGCTAAAATGAATAATAAATTATATGAGTTACTTAACTCATGCAGTTATCCAACTTGAGAGTTGATATGAAGCACCATGAAAAAACGTATGAAATTTTCCTCTGTCATTAAAATATATTTCTTTTTAAACTCAGTAAAGTCTTAAATTGACCTTCAAGATCAACTAATATTGTCGCAATTCCACTTTAATCCTAAACGCCTAAGCTATTTGTACTTAAGCAACGTAGAATAACGTAGGGTTAAACTTCGGTGACTTTAGATGCGTGGTTTAAAGTATTTAGCTGTTATATTAATTTACTGTAGTCTCTTTGACTATTATAGCTTCATTAGGTTTATTTAATTTTATTAATTCATAATAATCAATTAGTTTTACGGTATTAGGTACATTCGGTGCTTATGAGCTATGGAAGAAGATTAGATACTAAACAGTTTCCCACTCAAAACTAAAAATATAATTTAGGATTTACCTTTTAAGCCTCTACTTCAACAATTGTTACTTCACCTAAAAATATAATTTAGGAAACCTCTTTTTTATGATTAATCTTACTGATCCACTCTTTTTATATTTTACTGATTGATATTAAATGCTATCTCTAAAAGTTGTTTGGAATTTCTAAATCGCCAATAGTCTTTAATTATTTCCCCTACTTCACCCGTACTTTTTGTATGTTGCTTATTGCATGCGTTTATATTCCAATTAGGTATTATCACAATGTAAAGCTCTTTTACTTCTGGAGGTACGGGAAATAGATCATAAATTTCATCTCCGTATTTTCTTTCAGCTTCTTCTCTAGGTAGAACTTCAGTTAAAATAGTTACATTTTCTTTAACTTTTTCGTTTGATAGTTTGAAAATCTCCTCAATTTCATCTTCAGTAGGCTTCCTCTCAAATTTAACCGTTAGCCTCCCGTGATTATCTTTAACATATGTACTAGCGGTCCATTTAGCTCCTAACACTTTTCTTACAGCGCCTTTAACTATATGTAAAGCCGTATGAGTTCTTACTTCAATCACAATATATTAAGTCCTTAATACCTTTATAAAATTATTATACTTCTCTCCAGTGTGGCGTTCAGTAATAAATCTTTCAACCATGATTCGAAGATAGCAATAGCTAAGATATCGATATGAATCCCAAATATTTGAAATTAACCAGAAATTAGCTTAGGAGAGGAAACCGTAGACTTTACAAAGATTTCAATTCCATTAACGATTAACACATACCCCAAATCAAACACAAGAAGCATTTTTGAGTAATCTCTCAATTCCATTGTGGATTAACGGTTACGTTAAAGTAGAATAACCCCTACATCTGATAAAGGAGTACTTGGAGTATGTATCTGACGTTTGTTACGTTAAATTAGAATAACCCCTATTTATATAAAAACTGCTTTTGTTGCCGAACTCTCTCAGATTAACTACAGACCCTTAAATTAAACAAAAATAATCAAATCTGAAAAATTAAAGGAACTAACAGAGCATATAGCATCTCCTCAAGGTTTACTAAAGGCGTATAGTACTATAACACAACCCTTTTTCCAATGACACAGAAAGACGAAGAAGCTTTATTAATCCTTAATCTTTCAACGAAACCTATATAAGCTCTGAGATGATGTACTTTTTCGCTATCCCATGTTGCTTCTTATCTCCAGTTACTAATTTACTTCCTTTACGTTCAGCCAATGCAATATAAAGTGAATCATATATCGTAATTTTCTCTTTCATGGAAATCTCAATAGCTCTTTCAATTAAGTCAACGCTTTTATTCAATGTCAGCAACTGTGGTAAATAGTCTCTAATTATAGTAACTGCCTTAACTGCGTCTTGTTCAGTTAACTCTCTGGTTAATACAACTTTCTTCCACACTACGTTAGATACTTCAACTAACGCAAAGTCTAATGTCTCAGCGTCTTTTAGAATCTCTGTAATCTTCTCCCATCCTTTCTCCTTAGTTATAAATTTAGCCAAAACTGATGCATCAATTATTATCCCTATCTTCCCTCACCAACTCTGCACTATTTGACTTAGTCTCGGGCATTGTTTGGAGAATTTCATTAATCTTCTTTAAGATCTCTTCTTTCTTTAACTCCTCAATCCTCCTCCTTATAAAGTTCTCAATCTCCTCATTCCACTTAACGTCGTATTTCTCCATCTCCTCACGTAACTCTTTATCTATCCTTAAACTGTATACGGTCTTCATATTATAGTATATGTATACGGGAAATATAAACGTTTCTATCTTTAGCACTTTACGATTATCGAAACTAATAAATCGATGACAATGAGATACTAGAGATTTTAACGGGAATTTATAACCTTGGTTTTGAATTGTTAATTGGTTTAACTAACTAAGAAGGAGTGACAAATCATCTGTTGATCTTTAAGATATAGCCTCTATTGAGGGATCGTCTTTCTTCGGTCGGGAAACTTTTAAGTTGATCTTTAAGATATAGCCTCTGAAACATTAATATAAGTTCATTTTATTCTTACCGCATCTCTGAGGAAGGACTTATATGGTGGTAATTCTTTCTCGTCCTCATAAATTACTTTAACGTCAAACAAATATGACGCTTTTTCTCCCAACTCTCTCAACTTCATCAAAGAAGTCTATTAATGCCTTATTCCTATCCTCATTGCGTTTGATAACCAGGATTACATCAATGTCACTTCCGCCGGTTATTTTTCCGCTTATTACGGAGCCGAAAACGTAAACCTCACTAAATCTTTCAAGGTTAAGCTTACTAAAAGCTTCCCTCCAGTTTCGTAAGAACTTTATTCTCTCTAGAGGTTCCATAATAATTCCACAAGTTTTAATATTTCCCTTGCAGTAATTAAAGCTATTTCAGCCTAATCTTTGGAGGTAGACCGTATTGAGATTTCCCTCTGACGTTCTCTAAAATTAATGAGTTTCTCCCTGTTATCCTTCGTAAAGTCGCTTATTCTTTTATCTCCAAGTTTCGTATATAATAAAGAAAGTAATTCTCTAATTCCGTGAGTCCTAGGAGGTTCTATCCCAAGTTTGAAAAGTTTAGGGAAAGTTGGGCTGAAACTTCACTATCTAAAGCTAATGCCTCATAAAGGCCTTGCTGAAATAATAGTTCTGAAGCCTTTAAGTAGTCCTTTGCCCTCCTCAAAAATTCCTAGGCAACGTTATATGACATAATTAGTAATAATATGGATAAATATTAAGCTTAATGTCAGGTAACTGAAGAGGAAACTCCACGGGCATGAAATCCGAAGTACCTGCTGCTTACATATGTGACGTTTTAGCTTATGTAAGAGTTGTGAGATTAAAAACAATAGCTAATCAAATAGTATTCTAGAGAGAATATTGGCACTTAGCTAGTTTGAAATGTCGAAGCAGTCATATAGCTGGGTATAAAAGGCCTCTTCTTCGCATCTAATGCGTATATTGCCCGCCATGACTAAGCTTTCCCAATTCACGCAACTATTCACGTCTTTAATGTTTATTAACCGTCTCCCAACTCATTAATTATGGACGAATATGAGTATTTAGAAAACTTATCAGACCCTAGAACCATATCCTTTATAGAGAAGGAAAATAAGGAGACAGAGAGTAAACTGGGAAAAAGGGCAAAAAAACTTTATCCCATTCTCCTCGAAATGGATAAGGAGCCTTACGTTTTAAATATGTTCGCTTATGACGAAGAAAACCCCGCAATTTTACTTTACGGCGAAAAAAGCAAGTTAGTTTTAGGTAATAACACTATCTACACTCCACCTGAAGGTTACGTAGCTTCAGAAATCTGGAAAGTTTATAACTCAAAGGAGATAGGTGTTAGTATAGAGAGAAAAGGAAGTGACAAGATCATCACATTGCTCATTTCTCCGGAAGGGAAAATCAGAGAGTTAGGCGAGATGATAGAATCTCCATTTTACTTTAAAGGTGAGTTATGTTACATTAAGAGCTTTAGGTATTCTCCACCTCCAGATGGTGGTGATTATCCCGCAGACAGAGTGTTTTGCAAAGATGAAATAGTTTACGGCAAAGACATGAAACCCGGTGAGTTTGTAACAATAAAAGTATTTGATGATTTCCTCACTTTGGTAAGGCAAAAGGGTTGGAGGTATGGTGAACTTTATATAGGAGAGGGATTTGATTCTTTGAGGAAGGTAGATGAAGGAGAAGTGATAGATGTTGTAGATTTTCAACAAGGTGAGGTTATTTATCAGAAGAATAATGCAGTTTACCTCGGTAACAGAAAGATCGTGGAAGTTGATTACCCTGTTCTAGGTGTTTCTCATATAGGGGATAAAATTGCGGTTGAGGTAATAAAAGAGTATAGGACTCCGCTATTTTTCTACGATATTAAAGGAAAGAGAATAGGGGAAGAAGTACACGATAATGTAATGTTCATGGACGGTAAAGGTCAGACTCTATTCCTTGTTGAGACTTCATTCAACTACAAATTCAGAGTGGTAAAGAAGAGTGATGGAGAGAGAGGAGAAGTGCTAATGCAATACGGAAATTATGATGTGACAGTAAAAGACTTATACGTCAAGGGAGATGTACTGCTCCACGGGTTTTTAGTCTCTAAAGTAAATAACCCTAAAGGAGTAATAGTTTACGGTTATGGAGGTTTCAGGATTCCCTTACTTCCCTCTCTTACATCTGTAATGAGGGTATTGCTGGACGAGGGGTATTCAATACTGATAACTAACCTAAGAGGTGGTTATGAGAACGGAGAGGAGTGGCATAAAGCTGGTATGCTTTTGAATAAGAAGAATGTGTTTAAGGACTTTGCTGAGTTTTTAAGTCTTGTGAAACTTATGGGTGGAAAAGCGGTAGCAATGGGAGGGAGTAACGGAGGGTTATTGGTAGGTGCTACGGTAAATGAGTATCCGGGATTAATTGATTGTGCAGTAATAGGTCATCCGGTGCTGGATATGTTGAGGTATGATAAACTTTATGTTGGAAAATACTGGGTTGAGGAGTACGGAGATCCTAATGATCCTAAATACAGAGAGTATTTACTATCTTACAGTCCTTACCATAACTTGAAGAAGGGTCTACCTAAGACTTTCGTTTATACGGGTATTAATGATGATAGGGTTCATCCGGCACATGCATTGAAATATGTTGCTAAGTCTAAGAGTTTAGGAAATGATGTAATGCTGTTTGTAAACGATTCCGGTCATTCAATAGCTGATCCGGAATCTAAAGCGAGAGAAGAGTCGTATGTTGTATCGTTCATAGAAGAATGTTTGCGTTAAGTACTGATTTTAACCTAAGCTAAATTATCTGAATTCTTTCATAATTCTTTATAAAAATTTTGTTATAAAGTAAATTACATTTATTACGCAACGCATTTTATATTCTCACTAATACTGACACGATTTTCAATAAATTATACGTACTTGTTAAAAGTCCTTCACGAAATGACACATTAAATACTGCTATTTATAAGGCTACTTAAGACTGACATAGGGCGTTATTTCAGCTTGTCAGCGACCTCTAGTGCGGTCGGCCTCTTCATAGGATCCGGGTCGACTGCAGCCTTTATCAGGCTCTTATAGGGTTCTGGAACCTGTGGATCCCAGGAGGCCAGCAAACGTCTTGCTTCCTCAACTTTGTTACTCACACAGTTCATGTCGTTATTTATATAACAATTAAAGGCTTCATTCATTACCTGCAAGTCAGGCCTATCAATTTTCCTGGTTAACAATACGTATAATGTCATACCTAATGCAAAGATATCCATTGAGGGTGATGCTTTGCTTATGAACACCTCTGGGGGATAGTACTCTATAGTTACTTGACTTACGTCCTTCCCGAATCTAACTGCACTACCCAAGTCCCCTAGCTTGAAGTCAACGGTGGGCAACTCTGACGGATCCTTAGGCTTCTTAGTCAAGAATATGTTCTGGGGCTTTACGTCTGAATGCATATACCCTTTACCGTGAATGTGAACTAGTGCTTCTGCCACTTGCCGCACTGCCTTTTTAACACTTGTTTCCCAATTCAAGGAGTAGAAGAACTGGTCATCACTTAAATACTTGTCAAGACTCCCACCCTCCATATACTCCATGACTATCCTAGGAGGGTCAGCGTAATAAGGCATGAAATCTCCATTTAGTGCCCTCTTTATTACGTTCAAGTCCACGTTAACCGCATAAACCTTAACTATATTCGGATGGTTAGATAAGTCTACAAGGTTGTTAGCCTCATGGAAGAGCTCTTGGAAGTATGCCATCGGATCACCCTTATCTACCTTAAGTATTTTTATTGCATAGTAATCGCCTCCCATCTTTCCTAAGTAAACGTAACCGAATCCTCCGCTACCTATTATGGATTTGACTTTATACATTCCCAGCCTTCTGTTGAGTAGAGCATTCGGATCGAGGCTGGTAGTGTTGACTTTACCTAGGGCCCTTGAGTGGGCATAAATGGAGGTCTGAGAGAGCTGAGTAAATGGTTGAGGTTGCTGTGACTGGGTAGCTAAGACGTAGTTTATCGTTATTACATCCGATGGGTTAGCGTAGCCCGAGTTTGGGTTGGGGTAGTAAACGTCTTGTCCGACTTTTACTGGAAAGGCTCTCCAATTCCCATAATCGTTACAGTCTATTAAGAAGTCACCGTCACATGTGGTATTACCCACTTCTATTACTGCTCTAGCCATCGGCGGTAATCCCTTGAGTATGAACCTGACTTGTAAAGAAGGCTGCTGCACTTGTATCGGCTGGGGTGAGGAGTATTGCGGTTGGGCTGAGTATTTCGGGGCATATCTCCAAGAGGTGAAGAAATCTTCAACGACCGGGCTCTTAGGAAATGCTGCTGCAACTACGAGCCAAGGGTCGATAGCTGCAAAGTAGGTAGTCGTTTTGGAGTAAACCAGAAGTCCTGCAGTTATGCCTAAGAGTATCGGGGTAAATAAGATGACAGCTACTGAATTTTCTTCGCTAAAAAGAAATGGAAGGTAGAAAATCAGCGCAAGAGATCCGTAAAAGAAGAGGTCGTATGCATTGAAGAAAGAATTTCCATAATTTACGGAGTCCTTGAGCTGAAAGTAGAGGACAATAGGGGCGAAGTAGGTTATAAGCCCAGAAGTCACAAAGGGCCAAGCAGAGTCCTTTAACCTAAATTTCATCATTATCCCCACAAACAAGAGTACCATCGCCGAAAGATACATCAAAATACCGATCAGTGAGCCTGTATTTAGGGCAACAAAGGGGAATGGGGTCAGAAGGAGAATAGTGATGGTCATAAAGTCAAGTGTATCTATATCTTTTTGACTCATTAGTTCATCCTTTGCTGACCAGTACACTACCGCAAGAGGTAATAAGAGGAGGAATGGTACCCAGAACTTGAGATAGTTAGCTGATGCAAGGGCGTAGATAAAGGCTACAAACAATCCGACACCTACTAATTCACTAACCCCTGTCGCTATGAAGGGAACTACAGCGTAGAGCAAAAGGAAGAACTCGAGAGGAACTCTTAACGATAAGTAAAAGTCGATGGCACCAGAACCGAAGAGAGGGATTAGTACTGCCAAGGAAGAATTCGCCTTCTTCGGGAGGTAAAGTGCAACAAGAGCTAGGGACAGGGAGAATAGAGCTAGCCATCCCGATGTTGTAAGATTCGTCAGACTTACGTTGGTTAACTGGAGTCCTCCGAAATTCACTAGGTAGATGAAGTAAAAGAAGAGAAGTAATGACGTTGAAAATGCTGTTTTCCACGCCTTAGCCATTATAGTAAATTGAACTAGACATAACTATAAGCTTTTCTGGTGCAAATTTATAAGTATTATATGTCTGCGACATATTTACATAACTTCCAGTTAGTTATGTTTAATCACTTCCAATCATTTCACAGCTAGTAGATAAACTCATGAGGATATCTAATGTATAATTAACGTAATTTACTTTAATTAATAATTATAGGAAAAATAAGTATTATAGACTCAACTGGTAGTATAATACTTAAGTGGAACTATATCTAGGTTATACCGTGCATTGAATTCTCTATCAGAAAAGTTCTGTTAACATTGATTATCGAAAATTACGGGATTCTTTGCGATTACATTTAATAAACTGACTTTATGTTATCTTACTTTATTCGTAATTAAGTGAATTTAATTTTGAACAAACGTGTTTTATAACTTTTACTTTATATAGTTATTCATATTAATTACGCATTATGCACTCTTACGTGGTGTGATTTTAGGGCTAGATAGTGAGTACTTTAAGTAGAATCTGAATTACATTCTTGCAAGAACACCTTCAATTTCGCTAGCCTTCTCTTACTCGTGACTGCCTCTACGTACACCAACTTACGGATCCGTGATGGGATTGTGAGGGTTTTTACTAAAGATTCTTGATACTAAGTGACTTGGAGTCCGTGGCGATGTGTAAAGGAAGATGAAGATTGATTGTTAGAGCTATTAATTAAGATAAAAGAAAAGATTTAATCTTCTGTTAAATCTTATATTCATATGTACTGTATTGAATTGAAAAATGTGGTGAAGAAATACGGTGAAGTCATCGCCTTAAATGGAGTCTCATTTAATATAAATTGTGGAGAAAAAGTGGCACTTTTGGGACCTAACGGTGCCGGTAAATCGACTATTCTTAAATTATTAGCAGGTTTGTTAAAGCCAGAAAAAGGAGAGGTTCTCGTTAAAGGGTTAGACCCCTTTTTTATCGAAGCTAGGAAAATAATCGGGTATTTACCAGAGGACGCCAGCCCTTATCTAATGCTTAATGTTAGGGAGAATTTGGAATATATTGCCTCATTAAGGGGTGTAGACAAGGACAGAGTCGATAAGCTTTTGGACTTTTTAGGGCTTAGGCAGTACGAGAATACTAGGATAGTGTATTTATCTAAAGGTAACAAGCAGAGGTTGGCCTTAGCCCTAGCCTTACTTCATGACCCCGAAATACTGCTTTTAGACGAGCCTTTAAATTATTTAGACATACCGACTCGAGAGAAGGTCATCTCATTACTAAAGTCCATGAACTCTACTATGCTAATTTCAACCCACATAATGTCTATAGCGGAGAGGTTAGTAAATAGGGCGGTAATATTGTCTAACGGAAAAGTGGTGTGGCAGGATGATTTAACGGAGTTAAAGAAGTCCAGTGGTGAGGAGATCGAATCCT
This sequence comes from Sulfurisphaera ohwakuensis, assembly GCF_009729055.1. GTDB lineage: Archaea > Thermoproteota > Thermoprotei_A > Sulfolobales > Sulfolobaceae > Sulfurisphaera > Sulfurisphaera ohwakuensis. Next base: position 2,666,404 of record NZ_CP045484.1, read on the forward strand.
TAGTGGCGAGGCTGATGGAAGATGTTAATTAAACTGTTGAAAGTGATTATATTTACAAGGGTTTCAAAAAAGATATTCGTGATATCTCTCGTGGCGTCCCTCATTTATTTATCTATTTCTATAACCCTTTTACTGAGAGAAGCAAGGCCAATTCTACCCCCTAACTTAACTGTTATTTATGTTACTTTGTTCTATATCCTTTTCTCCTATATTTCCTCATTTAATATATTAAAGGCTGATATAGATTATTTATTCACATCACCTATAGATAGGAAGGAGTTAGGTATGGCTTTATATATTTCCACTCTGCTAATTAATTTAATATATATAGTTAATTTCATGATATTTTCATATAATATCGAGTTACTGTTAATATCTCCGTTATTAGGCATTTCGGTTGTCTCGCTCCGCTTCCTTGCACAAGATGTCAGATATAAGTTAGTAATACTTTCGGTAATTGCGTTATGGTTCTTATCCCCGTTATTCGGTTTTGAATATTCTCCCACAGCCGCAGCCTTCGGTTATTTTTACGAGAGCCTTTTCGTTACAATACCTTATGCTACTTTAGTGACGTTACTTTCATTAATGAGGCTGAGGAACATTGACCAGATATTAATGAGGAGATTGACCATTCCCGTTGATGAGTATAGAATCTCCTTTAACACTAAAAACCCGTTCATAGCGTTTTTGAAGTTTAAGTTAACTTATTTTTCGACGGCGTATACAACGACAGAGGGTAATGTAAAGGTAATTAGAATGAACCAGGTTATTGGTGCCTCTGCTATCATGGGGGTTATATATTTCGTAGTATTTAAATACCTAGTGAGTAATGAAATTTTTTATCCTAGTTTATCTATTGCAATAGTATTTATTATACTATATTCTACAACTATGGTAGTGATGAATAATTTAGCGCATGAGAGGCTCTGGCTTACAATACTTTCCATGGGGAATAAGGCCTTTAAATACTTAGTAATTACCTCTGGGATAAGGAGCCTTATAATGAACTTGCCATTAGGAATAGTTAATTTTGTACTCTCGATCTGGCACCCTGTTTTCCTAAACATAGGAATTGCCATGTTAACTTACGTCCCCTTAATATCTATGCTTTACACTTACCTATTAGCCATATCTAGACCTTTACAGTTGAGGGACTTGTTAAACCCAATTAACGTAGAGATAAGGGGGAATAGACTTTTATCAAATATTACATTTATTATACTTCTGTTATCGGCATTAATTATATCGTTTATCCCGATTATTCTCATCGTAGTACTCACATTCGTAATGTCACTGGTGTTGCTATTTTTATTGAGAGATAAGATGATAATTGAAGCAATTAATAAGATGAGTGAAGCGGGATATACTTGACGGTAGTATTTAAAGAGCAGGATGCCGGGGTAAAAGAAACGAGTGTAACGTGAGAAAATAAGCCATCACTAAGTGGAAATGCGTAACCTTCCTTTTCATTTTATAAAAGGTTACAGTTAAGTCATAATGAAATTGAAAGAGGAAGTGGAGCTAGACCATTGACACGGGCAAGGGCTGAATTCTTTTCTGGTTTTAGAAGTATTTTTATATCCGCTTATTTTGCATTCATTGAGCCCTTATGCCTATGTGGCCAAAATGATTGAAAGTAATTCCTTTAACTATTACTAAGTTAAAAGTGACAGTAGATTAAATGTCTTCAACCGGGTAAGGGTAATATGAGTCTGTTCTATAATCCTTAGTGTTTTATCTGCTTTAATTCCTAAGGGGTTAGTTACGATTACCTCTTTCAAGAAGTCGACATACGGATATTATGAAGGTCGTATAAAGTTTAAGAATAGAAAAGGAATTGAGGAAGGAGATGAAAAAGTATGACATAAAGTGGAACAAGGAAATAGAGGAGTTTATAAGGAAGAGGTTATGAGGAAATTGCATGAGATAATCTCGTCGTTGCACGAGACCAAGCCGATAGATGTGGAATTGGTGAGGGAAGATAGGGATAATAATTGATGCATAAATACTTTTCCTAAACTCTCTAATAAATTCCGATGAGATACTTTGTGTTAACGTAAAATTAATACAAAGGTACTCAGTTAGATTCAGAAAAATGATAGTTATCGAAATAAAGAGAGAGCCTTTTCTTAGCTGATAATGAAGTAGCATATCAACAATCATATTATCGTTCACATAAGTCCTTTACGTATGTAAAAATAGGTCTTGTTAAGTAACTTACTTTTCACTCTTCTGAAACTGTATACACATTCTTTTTCATACTAATTGTAAAGTAATACGACTATCTAATAGTAAGAGAGTGGATGAGCAATAGTGTTATAAAAAGCTAAGTCTTTCAATCTACCAGGAGTTTAGGTAGGGCTTCTTATTGACTTACATCTTAGAGACTAGATTGGCTCATCATCACATCAATATATACTAAATCTGTATTATTAAATAGCCCAGATAAAGTAGTCATTTTTGAATATGCGTATATCTGATGAACCTCCTCTTTAGATCCATTACATATATCTGTGAATCCTACCCGTTTACTGTTAATTGTAATCCTTGGAGAGTAAATACGCATATCTTTCCAAATTATGAGTATATGATGAACTCATATGGAGAGAAAATTAGAACGTTCTTTTTATTTACTGTGACATAAAAACGTGTGAGACTTTTCCTCCATATGAAAAACTTTATTGAACTTACAGTCGTGTTAACGCCGATATCCTTAAGTTTCTCGAGAACGGATTTAACCCTTTTCTCTTCCACATTCAAGAGCATAAAATTTATATACATGAAAAATTTATAAACTCTTCTATTGCTAGATATTATTCTAGTTTTTTAAGATAGTATTCAGATCCTGCTGAGAGAGTAAGTATTATATGCCATGCATTTAACAAAACTGATTTGCAACCGTGGGAGGGATTGTGACTTTTTAATTTCTCAAATTCTAATGCTAAGCTAACTTATGAGTTATTGAGTGTGGACAACAATTTTATTTATTTGAAATTTAGTTAAAAATAGCTTAAAGTCTCTCTTTTTAAATTCTTTTATTCATTATAAAAATTTCTAAAAAACATTAAAATTACAATAATTCATTCTACTAATGTGTAAATCTTCTGGTAAATTGAAAATAGATTTATACTTTACATAATTTATACTGAATTAACAAAATTGTTATCCACACTCACTTAATCTAATGGTACAATTTCAAATTTAAAGAAATTAAAACAGATCGTTATAAAGAATTTAACGTATACCAGACGGTAAAGAATGGCTCATTGTAAGTACGAATACGATAATATATGTGATAAAATAATGTAATTTTTACATGTCTCTTAATTCATCTTGGACCTCTTACACCGCTGTTTTATATAAATTTAAATATATTAAATATAGTTTACTTCTCTTATATTAATTAAGATTGTGTTTTAGAAAATTCTTTCTTAATCTATAAAATAATATGGTGACAACATTGCCATGTGAAATGTACTATCAGCTATGAAGTAATAGTCGCACATTTAGCAAGTTAAATAACTATCTTAAAGTTTATTAATGTCTGTTTAAATAGAATTTTTGTGTCCCAGATAATCAAGACGGATACGGACTTGTTAGATATAGCGACTAGGATTGCTATATCAGCTCTTACACCAGTGCAAAAGGGAAAAGAAGAAAAAGCTGCAGTAGATGTTAGTAATATAAATAACCTATTAACCTATATGCAAAGTAGAAAGAGTATAAAAGAACTGTTAGCATATATTTTGAGGCAAACGGGCAGAGGAGAAATAGACAGAAATACTAGTAAATTATTACTTTCTGCATTAAAAGATTTGAAAGAAAATGAAGAGGATATAAATAAAGCTCTAGAACTTTTAGGTTATGTAAAGTGGATTTATGAAACTTTAAACGGTCTTGAAATAGATGTAACACAACTTAAAGGTGTGGATAATTTCCAGAAATTAGTAAATGAATTAGTAAAGAGGATGTGAGATGAACGATGGAAAACCTTGTTACGATTTAGATGTTATCAGAAGCATAATAAAGATTAATGGAAAAATAAAAAATGAGACACCTCTGAGGATTGGATATGGAAAGTCTCAGAGTTTCACAGATCCCACAGATAATCTCATATTAAAAGTAAATGAAAGACCGATTATTCCAGGATCGAGTTTTAAAGGAGCTCTAAGGAGTTTGGCAGAAGCTTACGTAAAATCATGGAATGATCCAAGATATATTGTATGTGATTTGGATGATAACAAATGTACTAGTTGTAATGGCGAAGAAAAATACTGCATACCTTGTATAATTTTCGGGTTCAAAGACCTCTCCTCCAGAGTTTATATACTTGATGCTATTGCAGAGAAATACTCTATTTCCCAAAGGACAATGGTTACAATAAATAGAGTTTTCGGAGGTCAATTACCAGGTCACCTTTACACACTAGATTACGTAGAACCTAACTCTGTTTTCAACTTCTCAATGTTCCTATATAATCTAAACATAGTTGATGGAGAAACGGAAGAATGGAGAAAGAAAGCGGTTGAAGTTGTAAGGTATTTATTAAAAACCCTAATTACTGACGGAATATTTATAGGAGCTAAGAAGAGTGCTGGTTTCGGGCTAGTCAAATTAACATCTGGGGAAATTGAAATACGCAAATCACCAGATCTTATGAAACCCACTAAATTAGACCTTATGGAGGTGGCTAAGTCGTGGTAGACTATACCTTTATCAGAAAGGATATAATAAAGAGACAAACCGTAATTGAGGGAATTTTAGAGGTACAATCCCCTCTAAGGATAGGAGTCGGGAAATCCGGCGGAATGGATCCTGCCAGCATTGTTAGAGACACAGTATTAAAGGATGTTGAAGGCACTCCTATAATTCCCGGATCTTCTTGGAAGGGAGTATTTAGGTCTGAAGGAGAGAGAGTATTAAAAAGAAGGAACCTTATCGCATGTAGTGGTGTAGGAAGGGATTATTGTTTAAATAACTTCAGAAAATATGATGATTTTCAGAGAAGCCTAAGAGAAAACTACATGGAGGATGCATTAAAAACATTCTGGAATTATACTTGTCTTAACTGCAAACTCTTTGGTACTATGAGCGTAATAGGCGCTGTTAAGTTTTTAGAGTCTAGGGCTATTGAGTTTAAGCTCGGTACTAGGACAATGGTTGCTATAAGTAGAACTGAAGGAGCTGCTGCAAGGGGTGCATTAGTCCAGGTTGAATTTGTAGAGCCGGGGTCTAAATTCACGTTTAAAATCATCGGAACTAATTTGCCCAATTATGCAATAGGTTACTTACTAACTATTATGAAGAACATCCATGACGGTTTTGTACAAATAGGTGGACATAAGAGTAGGGGATTCGGACTTGTAAAATTCGTTAATTTAAGGTTTTTAGACAAAGGTGAAAAGAAAATAGGGGATGAAGATATTCCAGTATCAATGCAAGATGAAATAAAGGAAGATGGGGATAAGTTTTTCGAAAAGATGAAACCCTTCATGGAGGCTTTTAATAATGCAAAGATTCCATACCCATTACACTGAAAGGAACAGCATAGGATTAGAAGGAGTTCTGGAGTTAGAAATGGAAGTAGTGTCTGATTATATACATGTAGGTAGTGGGGTTTATGACGTAGAAATAATAAAACCTTTAGAAAACATAGACCAATTAGTCGAAACAGCATTAAAAGGGACTATCCCAGACGTTAACAAATACTTCTCACCAGTAACTCATGAGATGAATAGATACTTAGGTAAGGTTATAATACCCGGGTCAACTATTAAGGGACTTGTGAGGACAAGGCTTGAGCTTTCAATAAGGGATGCTTGCTTCATTGTATCTAGGAATTCCAATACCTCATCAGCTACTTATAAGAGAATATTTAGGAATCCCAGACCTAGATCTACTGATAGATTTCCACAGAGAGTCTGTCCAGTATGTGACCTATTAGGTAATTCTGGACTGGCAAGTAGAGTGTCATTTTCCGACTTTATTATGACTCAAGGGAAGGTTGATTACGTAAACGTTAATGGACAGTATTATGAGAGTTGTGTAAAGGGATCTAGATTTAGAGGGAGGGTACTATATCGTTCTTTAAAGCCAATTGAATTGGGTATGCTTCTTTACGGTTTTGGGTTTAGAGATAAGAAATTAGAGGGAAAGGTTATGTTAATCGGTAGATTTAAGTACTCTGATAGGCGTTTCGGTAGAGTAAGATTTTCCTTACCTTCACCTAAACAAGAATACGCTAAAGCCTTAGAAGATTTTGTAAGAACGTTCAAGCCATTTGACTATAATGAGGAGTGGTGATAATGAAGATCTGTATTAAGCAAGATCTTTCCTTAGAAATAGGAAAGGAGGATGGGTGTTTTAAAGTAGTTGAGGTCGAGGAATATGAAAAAAATAAAATCATATGGCGTGGGGAAGGCAAAGAAAAACTTGAGTATCTAACGTTAGTGGTGAGCCATGACATTAAGGGGTAAGTTAAACTTACCAGAATTTAGAGTAGTGTTTGACGGTGAAGACGGTAAGGTTTATGAGGGTAATACAGACCTAGAGAACAAAATAATAGACACATTAGCTCATATGGCCCTAATATCTTGCGAAATAGCTAAAAATGACGAGAAGAAAGCAATGGATATTTACGCGGACATTGTTTCAATGTTATATAAACTGCCCATGTTTATATCTTATGCCCCCACTATTAAAAAGGAAGATGAAGGAAGTAAAGAAAGAAAGGGAAATTATGTTCTTACAGCATTTGAGTACTTCTTCATTTACACTATAGCAAGGCATTTAACTGATATTACTGTTGATAAGAACACATCTCTTAAAGATATATTTGAAAAATTAGAAAATTTTGAGCACACTGATACTTTAAGATCACTTATCAGACTTTACTTTCCTTCAATTAGAGAAATCTACGAAGCTTTAATTAATACTCCAGCAGACACTAGACCGGGATTCAATTTCACTTCTTTAGCCTCACATCTACAATTAACATCCCTAATTTCATGGCTCCTTCAGCCCCACTCCATAGATTTAAGTTATCTGAGGGTCGCATCATTACTTCATGATTTAGGAAAACTCATCAATCCACGTCATCACGTAACTGAAGCCACTAACATATTAGAAAATCTTCAGAATAAGTTGAAGAGTGGAGAAGCATGTATTAAGTTAGAAAGGGTTAAGGAATTAGTGGCTTCACATCACGGTGATTCTGAAAGTATTGTTCAAATCGCAGACCGTTTAGCCTCTAGTGCTGATAGATTGACTGAACTAGTTAATGAAGCATTAGATCACATAGAATACGGTAAGGAAGTTAAAGAGTGTTTTAATAAAGAACATGAGCAGTCTTATGATTGTTTTACCAATTTAGGTAAGGAAAAATATGAAAAAGCTTCAAAGGATATTTATAGATTCATTTTAAGTCAAGTTATATCTCCAGAAATAGTTAAGAATGAAGAAGCCAGAGTATTTCCCTTCATACCAGACAAAGTAGAGGGAAGTTCAAAGGAAATAAAGCCTGGCAGACCTTTAGGTTACTTGGTCTACATAGATGTTCCGAGTATACAGAGGTTTATTACTAACTTCCCTAAACTAAGAGATATGTCTTTTGCCAGCATGTTAGTAGACTTTCTGGTAACAGTTTACTCATTTATGCTACTCGATACAGAATTCGCCAATAAAACAAAATCTAGGTTGCCAGCAGAAGCTTTGTTGAGCGGTTATGGTGGGCACTCCTACATAGTAGTAAGAAAGGATATTTGTAATAATGATTGTTATAAAGAGATAAAAGACGTATTCAAAGGAATAAAGTTACTGAGTGATTTAGATTTAAGGCTACAGGTAAGTGTAGCTGAATTTGCTTATGATAATTATATAAAGAACTATAATGAGGTCTGGGACGAAATAAAAACACAATTCAGTGAGAGATATTTAGTGGATTTTGAAGAGAAAATTTACTCTGTGGGACTTCATAGAGTCTGTGACAATTGTGGTATTAGACCGGCTGTGGATGAAAAATTTGGAGAATACCTATGTAGTAGATGTTTTGAGATTAGAGACTTATCGTCAACAAGAGGTTTCATAAGCAAGGTGAATTCAACATATTTACTTTCCGTAGAAGTAACCCCAGCAGAGAGTGCTAGTAAAGTTTTTGGAGATAATTTTGCGGAATACGCTATGGAGTTTATAGCTGGATATAAGAAATTAGAAGATACTAGATATGTTTCGATAATTAAAGCTGACGGAAACAGAGGTTCAATTATATTTTCAGCCAGTGCAACTTTCTCTGATTATATTGATAAGAGCTTCAGATTAGATTACGGAGTTAAGAGGGCTTTTTATGAGACACTTAATGAACTAGCTAATGCAGAAAGAGAGTTCTTAAAATCAGAAGAAAAAGAACTTCCACTAACTAGTAGACTCCTCTCTGGTGTGTTGTATTTAGGAGGGGATGACATAACTCTCTTAGCCCCTTCTATAGTTGCAATACCTTTTGCTGTGAAATTCTTTGAAAAGGCAACACAACTTACTGGTTTCACCTTTAAAGTTGGAATAGTTAGTGTTAAGCCCGATCATCCAATCCAATTTGCCTTCCAGGCTGCAGATGAATTAATGGAAAGGAGCAAAATAAAGCCTGAAGATAGTGAGAATAAAAACAACCTTAGTGAGTATAATAAAACAAGCATTGCATGTATGGTATTTTCTTCAACCTTAGCCAGTAAGTCTGTAATCCATTCAGAAATTAGTAAATACAAGAGGCAAAATAACTCGTATTTAGTGGTTACAAACGATATTAAAAAGGTTAAGGAACTACTCGAGTTAGCCAAGCTATATGAATTCAAAGACGTAGTTAGTCTCTATAATAGTGAAAACGACAAGAAAGAGGTAAGGGAAAAGTTAAGGCAATTGGAGGATATAGTAAGTTACGCAGAAACAAACTTCAACACATCTAACGGTTATTTGAAGACCTTAGCTTATATTTTGAGGCAAATAGCAAGAAGTGATAAACCTTATGATAAAGAAATTCTTAAGAAATTAGTAGAAAGGAAGGAAGGTTCATTAAAAGAAATCCCGCTTTATGATTACTACTTTATCCTTAAAACGTTTAGGGTAGGTGTAGGATAATGGAATTTAAAGTACTGATCAAAAACTTAACTTCCTTAACAATAGGAGGAGGAAGTACTATTGGAGCAGTAGACATTCCACTTAACCCCATGGTATTACCGCCTTCAACGATAAAGGGAGTATTAAGAACGGCTATTCATAATTACTTACCAGAAGGTTATACATCATGCGGTAAAATAGAACCCAGTAAAATTAAAGAAGCACATGAGAAAAATGGCGTTTGTGATGTATGTAAACTCTTCGGTTATCCAGATTATAAGGACTCTGGCTGTTTCACCGTAGCAGTAAGAATTCCAGAGGTTGTAAGAAGCAAGATTACTAGGGTAGAAATAAATGATAGAACACAAAGAAGTGAAGAAGGACATTTATTCACTCAAGAAGTAATTGCTCCAAATACCCAATTTGAAGTTACCATATACTTTAGGGACTCATGCGGTGATAGAATGTTAAAACTATTACTATATTCTCTACTAGCATTAAGGTTATGGAGGATGGGTAGAAACGCTATGGTAGACGTAAAGTTAAAGGAGGATATTTGCCAAAAGGTTAAATGCGATGAAGAGATGAAGAGTATAGTCTTCTCCTTATCAGATTACATATGGGGTGATTAAGGTGAAATTCACATTACTCAGATTGACAGTAAACGGTTATATAACCACAAGAACTAGGAAAATAGGGAATTATTATTTCTCAGTAACAGATTATATACCGGCAACACAACTAAGAGGTGCAATATTGGCTGAATACTATTACCAGAAAGGTAAAATAGATGACTCCTTCTTCTCCTCTCCAGCATTCCCTATCGACTCAGCACCAGCCCATTATTTCAGTCCAGCAGAAAGTAGGAAAAGCAGCGATTTCGTAGAAGAAAAAGGGATACTGAGAAGAAAGAGTGAAGAACTTGAAAAACAAGCGTTAAAAGAAGTGTTAAAGCTTGAGGGAGAGAAGAAACCCCAAATAGGAGTAATAATTAAGAAAAAGGAAAGTGATAAACATGAAACAAAATACATACGTTTTAGTGCAGAAGCATTTGTTTCGATGCATGTTGCAATAGAAAAAACATTAGCCTCATCCTACCACAGAATGCTATATGCTTATGAATACAAGAAGTTTGATACTCTGTGGGCAATAGCCAAACCCAGTGAAGTAATAGATATAATTAAAGGTAGTAAAATAAGATTGGGTAGGGGAAAGAACAGGACAAATGCATTGGTTACAGTGGATGTTGTAACTGAAGTTGATTTACCAGAACCTCAGGGGCTTTCATATTGCCTTTCACAATGTATACCCACACTCTTTAACAAACAGCTATTCACAGTAGGTAAGGTAGATGGAAAAAGTGTAATAATCGGTAATACATCAACTTACGCTGGTTGGTTTACTAACGATAAGATTTCTGGGCAAAAACCCTCTTTTGTGACTCTAAATGAAGGAACCTTAGTTTACATTAAGGATAAGGGCAATTACGATGAACTGTTACCCGCTGGTTTAAATTTCATATTCGGGATTGATGATTTAGATTCTCTACTTCAGAAGGTGAGTGTTAAATGAAGAAAGTATATCTATTTAAACTCAAGTTTAATACTCCTTACGGGCTTAGAGTAGGTGGACCCAAGGAAGATATAAGCACTCTCACCCCGCTAAAAATAGGTCAGTATTACGTAATACCATCAAGCAGCTGGAAGGGCATATTCAGAAGGGCTACTGAGGTCTTAATTGCTAATCCTAACCACTTTAGGGGTCATAAAGGTGAAGATGTTACAGATGATGGAAGCTTAGACGAATTGTTAGAAGCTAAGGGGTTAGAAAACAAAAATGATGAGAATGTGAGAAAGGAAAGGAAGAGATTTATTGCAATGTGGAACTGCCCAGTAGAAAGGCTTTATGGGAGCGAATATTTTGCATCCGCTGTGACATTTTCCGATACTTTAATCGACGCTGAGATAAATCAGAGGACTCATGTAGTAATTGACAGGAAGACAAGGAAAAGTGAGGAAAAACACTTATATAGCGAGCAAATTGTAAACGTTAATAGTGTTAGGGTCAAGGTTATAGTAAGGGATAGAATCGATGATTGGATTAAAACGCTAAAATTCCTCAGCGAATTTGGTACTTTTGTAGGCGGAGGAAAATCTAGAGGGATAGGTTATGCAATATTAGATTGGAAAGAGAGTGAATACGCAGAAGTTGATGGACTAACTAGAAAAATCATGTTTAAACCATTATATGAATTAAAGCTATAGTTTTTTGATTAGATATAAACAAAAATGTACAGAAAAAATACATAATCAAATATTGATAAGATAGTATTACCTTTAACTTCTTTTGTACTATGTATGAAATTTCTTAAAAATAACATCAATTTTTAGTAAATGATTCTCAATTCCTTTAGGGATGCTAAAAAACAAAGTGTAATGTCATCTTACTCCTATTATTCTATCAATTCCTTTAGGAATACATGTGATTTTTTAATAGGTTATCCTTACTCTTCTTGTTATTTCCATCTATAAGTTTTTTAGATGCTTTTCTGAATCCTTCAATTTTCTCTGTTGTAGTTTTTATAATATATGCAGAATAACGTGTTTTTAACTTAAAATGGTCCAAACTTTTACCTTAACACCGCAGAGACGCTTAATCCTGGAATATACCATTCGTCAATCGATAGTGGCCTTATTGATATGGTATTCCCGTTCCTACTACACTTAAATAGCCTTAAATTTAACGGTTTATCGTGTAGCATACCTTTGTAAAAGTCCCAGTTATGAGTGATTATTAATGTGTAAAAGTACTCTGATTTATTACTGAAATTCCTGATTATCCTACCCATGGTATAGGCAAAACTAGGATATGCAAACGCATCTGGCTCATCTAACAAAAGTAGTACCTTAACTCTCTTTTTACTTAGGGCGTAAGAATAAAGAGCAGCTGTAACTATAAATGAAGGATAGAAAGATGGAGGTAGGTTATTAACACTATTGCCCTCATTACCAAAGGCATCTTTCCACTCTATGCCTCTACTGATTACAGATATTTTAAGCGGGTATATGTATTTTACTTCTTCCTCATGTTCAACCTCTTTCAGTTCTTCAGATATTTGTGTAAGGACGTTATTTAGTTCGTTCGCAGCCTGAACTAAATCGTCGTCTCTAGTCAATGACCTTATTTCCGCAAGTCTTAAAATTCCTTTAACGTCCTCTCGTACATAAGTGAGAGAGGAATGCTTACTAGACGTCTCTTCCTCTTCAAAAAGGCTTTTGTACTTGTCATAGAGAAAATATATTACGGCATAAGGATCTACGTAAATTGCATAATTGAATTCTTCATCTATAGAACATTCTCCCACGCTGTTAAAGTCTACAGTAAGAATGTATTTCTCAGCTTTAGTAATAGAGGAGAATATACATCTTAGGAGTAAAGACTTTCCGGCTAAGTTAGGTCCTATAAACATAGTAGTTTTTCCTAGATCTAAAGACTCCTCAATCTTTAGTGGATCTGCAATATTGACTTGTACTTTCATACTATAGTCCTATGAGCATAAACTTATTAATTTTGCCTTACAGCCTCTTAGGTCCTTAAGTTTTCTTATATCAGTGCTTATAACAGCTTAATTTAAAAAGTAAGTACGAGCAATTTTAATTGAGAAAATAGGATTATGTTCTAAGAACGTCCAAACCGCTTATAAACCTAGTCCCTACAATATATTTATGGAAGGCTATTTAGATTATAAGAAGAATCCTAAGGAATATGTTTATACAAAGGTATATGAAAGCTTAATTGAAGCTAGATTGGCTTTAGAGATGCTTAAAAGGGGTCTCCTAAAAAATGCGTTCGCAAGCTTTTCTTTCTGTTAAATCTGCGGTAAGCGCTCTGGTAGAGTATCTAAACTTAGTGAGATTTTAAAAGGAAAGGATGAAAAAGAGGTTTCATAGTATGAAAACTTTAGTTATTCTGCACCAACTACCGGTCTTATAGGTATTGCAAAAGAATTTAAGAAGCGAGGTATTGATATCGAAAATGTCGTTAGTACTGCCCTCTCACTACACAAGTTTTCTTATAATGACTTCGACCCTAACTTCGTGGATTATAGAAATGAGGATGAGGTAAAAGATGACATTAGAGAAGTTATAGAATGGGTTTCCATATAGATAAATACTTTAAAGATATATGGGATGAAAGACTTGAGAAGGAAAGAGAAAAAATAAGAAAGACTTAGATACTGATTTACAATTAACCCTTACTACCAAAGCTTTCTAACGTAAATTTTTGCCGTGAAGTTAAGATTGCCAGACCATTAAACCTTACCATGATTATATGGTTAAACTTTTAAGTTTAACCAATGAGTTAAACTCATGGAAACAATTACAAAATTAAATAAGAAAGGTATAATAGTAATTCCTAAGGGAATAAGGGATGAAATCGGTTTAAAAGAGGGTGATGCAGTTAAAATAACGGTTGAAGGAAATAAGATTGTTATAGAAAAAATCGATCTATGGGATAGGGTATGGAATTGTTGTAAAGGGTCTGCTGAAGAGGCAGAAAAGGGACTGGATGAGGAGGAAGAGGAATTTTGGAAGAGAAAATAATTATTGATACTTATGCGTTACTCGCAATGGCTTTTGGAGAACTTACGGAAAGAGGGAAGGAAATTATGCTCAAAGTTAGAGATAGAAAAATAGAGGGTATAATTACGTCTACAGTTGCTTATGAGTTTACAGTGCATTGGTTTCGAGGAAGAATTCCAGCATTAAAATCTCTTGATGAGGTAAAGAGTTTTCTTAATTCGTACTTCAAGATTGTTGAACTTTCAGTAGATGATTTCTTAGAAAGTGCAAGGATTAAGAGTGAAGGTGATAAAATTGTTTCATCAGAAGGGAGAAAACTAAGTATAGTGGATTCTACATTAATACAGACCGCTAAAAAGCTGGGGTTAAAGATTTTGAGCGGTGATAAGGACTTAACTTTAGTTGCAACAAATATGGGAATAGAAGTTATCTGGTAGTTCACCTAAGCGAATTCTAACTTAAGCTATTCCTCTTTGTCTATAATCGTCTAAATGATAAAATCACAAAGGATAGCTGAATCTTCCACTGTTGTAAACTTTGCTTTGTCTGAGGCTATAGCAAATAGTGCATTTCAAGAGACCTTAAATCACATTAATTTCGCGTATTATACTTGGTATTTGATAGAAATATATATAAGACAACATTCCTCATATCATTTCATTATGAAGTGCTTAGTTTATATAGCGGGGGACGTAACTTCATATACAACTACTAATTATGAATTTGAAGGTAAGGAGTTTAACACATTTTTCTCAGCCCATGCATTAGCTAAACTCTTAGACCCACAAAAAATAGTAGCACTATTGCCAGATAGCCTAGTAGTTCATGGCAATTCTACAGCCAAAGATCTCCCTATTTTAATAAAGGGATATAAGAATATGATATTAAATAGGAGTAACCAGCTGTTCAAAGACGAGAATATGAAAAAAGACGTAGAGGATTTCGTCAACAAAATCGACGTTAGAGTTATACCGAATGTAGGTAGTGGGCAGGCTTATTATGTTGACAAAGAAGGTAAATTATTAAGTGAAGGGCAGAAATATAAGAGAAACCCATATTCTACGGAAAGATCTCCTGTTTTCATATTTAACGTAATTTATTCAATATTTAACGAGCTGAGCAAATCTTGCGATGAGATAATAGTTGACCTAACTCACGGTACTAACGTATTAGTATCAGTTACAATGGCTGTAGGATCCCTTTTCAACTGCAGGTTTGTAGCGGCACCAATAATGGGGGCTCCAGGAAATAAGGTATCAGTGGTTGAGTTAACAGAAGTTGTTAAGGCTATGAAGGACTCCTTAGCTATAACTTATTCCATAGAGAAAGTAGATGAGAGATACTTCAGAGATTACAGCGAAACTCTTAGGAAATTAAACCCCAGTGAATTTAAGGAAATGAAGGAACTAATAGGAAAGATCAAATCTGATGACCCAAATAAGGTAATTAGCTTTCTGAAGAATTTAAGGAACGGTTTTGCTTTAGAAGGCGTAAAAAGTATGAAAGAACTAAAAGATTATATAAACGAGTTAGAAAATGACGTAAATTCGCTTTCTATGGCATATGGCGAATGGTATAACCACGCTTACTTCGAGAACGAGAACAGGATAGTACTCTCTCACTTCTATTCTACTATTAAAG
The DNA here is from genome assembly GCF_009729055.1 of Sulfurisphaera ohwakuensis. Taxonomy (GTDB): domain Archaea; phylum Thermoproteota; class Thermoprotei_A; order Sulfolobales; family Sulfolobaceae; genus Sulfurisphaera; species Sulfurisphaera ohwakuensis. The sequence goes on from NZ_CP045484.1 coordinate 2,681,733, forward strand.
TTAAGGACTTAATTTATAGCGGAAATGACTTGGAAGTCCTCGAAAAAATTTTAGACTTATATATTAAAGTAGGTTATTATGATAAGGCAATATCGTTAGCTAGAGAACTTCCAGTAGCCTTTTGTCTTAACTCCAGAGGAGGCGGTATATTTAGTGATGATGATAAAAATTATAAGGAATGTGATGAGATTGTCCGTGAATACCTTGAGAAGAGTAGTATGCTTCAGTTTAGAAATATATTAATGCACGGGAGTCTCTCTAAGGACTTAAAGGCAGAAGTGAAGGAGGGTAGAATAGAGTTAGGAAATAAGATTAAATTATCAGCAATAGAGAACTACATATTGAAAAACTTGGAAAAAGATTATCAGAACACTAAGAATGAGGTAACAAAAACAAATACTTAAATGGCAAGCACTTAAAGGGTTGTATAGTCTTTTTCATAGTAAATGCAAAGGGTAAATTTATAGATACAAAGCATATCTTGTCGCCTCGATTGTTTAGCTTAATCTTAAGGTAAATAGTCCTTTACAATTATGATGAAAAAGACTATATACACAGTGAACCAGAAGAACAATATGAGGATAGATGTGATGAGCTTATGCTATGACTGAGAATTCATACTCCTTAAGCCGGGTTTTTCCGTTATCTGGAGTACTTCTAAACTCTACAATTGAGGATTGTGGTTAATATTCCAACAATTACACTTCATACAATGTTCTCCTTATATCTTTGAAATATATATAAGACTTCTTTCCAGTTCTTAACCTCCTCGATGAGCGTTTCTCCTCCTTCGTAAACTACAATTAAGTCGGCTGTAGGACCATTAATCTTCAATACTCTTATCTCCCTTACTTGATCTAGGGGTATCTTCCGCTTACCTATCTCAACTCGTTCTGGTGTTATTTTAATGTTTAAATAAGAGTATGATTTTAGAACTAAAGTAATTAAAACAATGCCTAAGACTAGTGCTATTGTACCAAATAGGAGTAAGTTATTCGTGAACAGCCCAAAATTAATTACAACATACATGATCCATAAGATAACTTGTTCATATATGAGTAACTTATCCCCTTTCTTAGTGCGTATCCTTAACATTAGTGGTGCTTTCATAAGATAAAATTTTAAAAACGCAAATAAAAGTATAACTACTCTATATATGCTCTTCTTCTTAATTCTAGCCTTACTAATTAACTTTAGCGGTTATTCTACTTTAACGTAACTTAAAAATTTCCATTAAAGAGAGTACCTATTTTAGAATTAAAGTCACGTCTGCTAGTAGAAAGAAATCTTCAGCCAGTAAGAAGAATTCCCTATACATTTTAAGGATTTTTCTGATGAGTGCTAATCAATTCTTCAACCTTCTTTTAATCTACGATTTTTACGTCAAATCGTAAACAGCGAAAAACTAAACACATTACAAAAATGAAAAATATAACCTTTCTCGAGAAAATATTGCTATGGTAAAGCTTGTTTCAACACTTGGCACCTCTCCGGGAGGTGTGGCTGAAACTCTCCAAAACCTGTCTACGGGGAAATACATAGCCCCTTTTGAACCTAAAGAGATAAAGTTTGATGAATTTATAGTTCTCAGAACTAAGGGTACGGAAGAGGCTTATTATGCTTTAAGGGCAATTCTCCTTTGCTGTATAGGATTTGAAAAGATTAAGGAAGTAGTATTTCCGTTTAACGATATAGAAAACCCCAAAGATTTCATCACAGTTAGAGAAACAGTGAGAGAAATACTAAAGCCAGGAGATTTCATGGACTTTACCGGGGGAAGGAAGGCAATAAGTGCTGCAGCAGTCCTCTCTGCTAGGGACGTAGGTGCCCATTTGGTTTCGACAATTATAGACCAAAAAGAGTACGGTGAGATGATTGTTAAGTTCAATAAGCTGAAGGACAAACTGGAAAGCGTTTACTCTAAAGGGGATTGTAGGAGTTATTTCTGCGACTTGATGTCATCAACTGCTAGGACAATAGTATTTTTCTAGATGTAAAAAATCATTTTATAATTTCTGAGATTATAAAGGACAAAATCCCTTCCCAAATTAGATAGTCACCATCATCACCTATCCTGTATATAAAAATTGCGTATAGTTTGAAGGTTAGTTTTCTCATGTATTTTCTATGAATGTAAGCTTAGAAAAGACTGGTACGTAGAGCTTCTTCTTGAAAAAAGAAAAGACGAAAATTATAAACCACTTAGTGAGTATTTCTACGAAGACTTACACTTTATAAAGGTCTCATCACAGAGGCTGTCGTACTTTAAGCTATGAACAAATAAGATCATGCGGTGTGAATTACTTAGAATTATTACCAGAACTAACTACTTTTAAAACCAGCTATTATCCTAATAAAACTTCACTACAGTTTAAAAGACTAACAAAGCAGATTTAACGCTTACTAATAGTTAAACATAATCCTCTTTAACTAGTTTGTAAAAACTTAACGTCTATTTAGCTATTGCTATCAATAAGATTTTCATGATTCAACATAAACTACTATCATCTTTTTCCGTAAAACGCTAAAGGGTATAGTAAAGTTTCCCCACTTTTCTCGGCTTACAGTACGAGAAAAAACCGCAGTTCTCACACTTCTCCCTTTTCTGAACTACTTTTATTTCGCCGTTCATGGCTTCCCTTATCCAGCCTATTAGCTTTTCAACGAACTTTTTCTCCGCCTCGCCGTATTGAAGCCTTATAAGCTTTTTCCCGTAAACGTAATAGAGCATTGCTTCTTTAACAGTGATTCCCAGCCTGTCCATTATATAGGAATAGAAAAGGATCTGATATTTGTGGTCTAACCGCGGTACTCTCCCGGCTTTAACATCTAAAGGAGTATAATAGTTATAAGCATGAAGGACAAAATCCGGAGAACCTACTAGATCTTTCCACCTATAAACGGGCTTTCTTATTATCTCCTTATACTTTGTAAAGAGAAAACTCACCTCTTTCTCCTTATCTATTTGTTGGCCCTCTAACATCGCCTCACTTATTCTTTCGGAAAAGCCTAATGCCTCTAACCTCACTATATGGGGACAATATGCGTAGTGCTTCACTGTTATCCCGGTAATCATAAGATATCTATCAACAAGAGGAATTATATTCTTTCAGAACTAATTGTGTGATTAGGTACCGTAAATGTTATTGAGCTTTAAAATCGTGTATTTTTGTATAGTGTTTAGTTTCTCGCTGTTTATGATTTGACGTAAAAACCGTGGGTTAAAAGTGTTTTTATAAGTATTTCTATCACGTGTAATTGAGTAATTTTTGTTATATTCTATCATTTCTTTAAAAATGTTTAACGTGATGATACTATTCCAGGGAAGGAAGAGTTCAAATTAACTATGTGAAATCTCCTATTTTTACAAGAGATTTAAAAACGTAAATTTATTAAAACCGGTGCGACCAATACGATAATAGTACCGTATCACTAACATTTATAAATTAACTCTTTAATTCAATTCAGCATTTGAACAATGCGACCAAAAAAGGGAAAAGAAATTACTAGGAAAAACGGTCGCAAGAAGGAAAAACCTTGAAAACAAAAACTTATAAAGGAGAAAAACGAAAAATGAAGTAAAGTAGTATAAAAACAAAACAGATGAATCCTCAAAGGAATTGAAAGTATTTGAATGAGAAAGAGATAACGAAAGTTTTGAATTTGATGAATCCTCAAAGGAATTGAAAGTATTGAGACAGAAGGAAGCGGGAGTTAAGACCCTCAAAGAGATGATGAATCCTCAAAGGAATTGAAAGTTATGGCAGATGATAACTCGTCAATTGCCTCTTCTGCACTGATGAATCCTCAAAGGAATTGAAAGGCTTTACGACGAGGGGGGTCGCCCCTAGTACATCTGCAAGATGAATCCTCAAAGGAATTGAAAGAGATCTTACCCACATCCGCCTCATGTCTAAAAGTAATATTTGATGAATCCTCAAAGGAATTGAAAGTGATATGACTTTCAAAGCGACCTTCTTCCCTACCTCATTTTCGATGAATCCTCAAAGGAATTGAAAGACACAGAAAAGTAAACCGTTAGTCCCTGCACAAATAGAGAGATGAATCCTCAAAGGAATTGAAAGGTATTCCCAAAGCTTATGAATTCATATTTCACATTTATGATGAATCCTCAAAGGAATTGAAAGTTCCATATTTCAATGATAGAAAAAATATCAATGTCAATATAGATGAATCCTCAAAGGAATTGAAAGTTCCATATTTCAATGATAGAAAAAATATCAATGTCAATATAGATGAATCCTCAAAGGAATTGAAAGCACGAGCATTAATCCATGTTTTATTTAGAGCATTAAAACAGATGAATCCTCAAAGGAATTGAAAGATAGAGGACTTAAGGAGTGGTTATGGAAGAATAATTTTATGATGAATCCTCAAAGGAATTGAAAGGGTATAAGAATAACAAAGAGCACTATACACCGCATATTCTTCGATGAATCCTCAAAGGAATTGAAAGGTATGTCGTTATGAACTACGTTATTGGATTCATCGTTAGGATGAATCCTCAAAGGAATTGAAAGAAGAACAATTTTAGCATATAATCCATTATTGATTATTGATGAATCCTCAAAGGAATTGAAAGAATCCATCTAATTCAATTCAACCTGTTTTTTCTTCAAACGATGAATCCTCAAAGGAATTGAAAGCCATAGAGAATGTTATAATAGTTGATGATTACACGATGAATCCTCAAAGGAATTGAAAGATGATTCCCCTTTGAATGACGTCAGGAAACGTCGTAAAGGATGAATCCTCAAAGGAATTGAAAGTTTTTCTGAGTCTTTATAGCAATACACTCGTTTAGATGAATCCTCAAAGGAATTGAAAGTTAATTCCACAACCACCAATTTCACAACCACAACACCAGCCAGGATGAATCCTCAAAGGAATTGAAAGAATAATTTGATTACTTTATCGTAGAACTCCTTTTCCTTTGATGAATCCTCAAAGGAATTGAAAGAAAAATATCTCAATAATATTGTCAGATGGCACTTCAAGATGAATCCTCAAAGGAATTGAAAGATAATCGCATAATCCGCAATATAATAACCCATCACCAAGATGAATCCTCAAAGGAATTGAAAGCTCCTTGAGGCACTGTGATATTCTCGGCTCTCGCAAATCGATGAATCCTCAAAGGAATTGAAAGCTTTCTTTTCCTTCTTCTGTTCAAGAAGCTTTATTAGGAATGATGAATCCTCAAAGGAATTGAAAGAGCTGAACTTCATCTGGAGATATTTCCAGGTCACTGTTTGATGAATCCTCAAAGGAATTGAAAGAGGTTTCTTTGTTGATACCACTTATATAATTCGTATGATGAATCCTCAAAGGAATTGAAAGTTAAATATCGTTATGTTGATTTCTTCACCTAACGTCTTGATGAATCCTCAAAGGAATTGAAAGATACGACAACTGTCACCGCCATAACGTTTGACTCTCTTAGGATGAATCCTCAAAGGAATTGAAAGTTAAGGGCCGTTTTCAACACGTCTATATCACGTTTAGTGATGAATCCTCAAAGGAATTGAAAGAGCCAGACTAAAAAATTGAATACATCACATGCATTAGATGAATCCTCAAAGGAATTGAAAGTGTATTGAAGTTCCGTAACATAGTTAACAACCTTTCCGTTGATGAATCCTCAAAGGAATTGAAAGGGTTAATAATAAACAACAATCGAAATATATTAGCATTAGCCGATGAATCCTCAAAGGAATTGAAAGTAATAAAAAATTAGCTTTGACTTGAAACTTGTACTGTTTGATGAATCCTCAAAGGAATTGAAAGTCCCCGCCTTTGGCGGGGTCGATTTTTTATTCTTGCCTCGATGAATCCTCAAAGGAATTGAAAGTTTAAAGCGTTAATAAAGTCGTTACCGATTTCGTTTAATGATGAATCCTCAAAGGAATTGAAAGGACGTCTTCTTCTTCTAACGTTTCTTCTTCTACGTTTAAGATGAATCCTCAAAGGAATTGAAAGGTACTTCCAATAGGTTCAAACGTTATGATTTCTTTGTTGTTCTGATGAATCCTCAAAGGAATTGAAAGTTAATAAAATCTTTTATTTTCTCTTCATCTATTATAAAGATTGATGAATCCTCAAAGGAATTGAAAGATTTTACTAAAGTTGCAACTTCTAGTTCCTTCTCGTGCTTCATACTTTTTAATGATGAATCCAAAAAGGAATTGAAAGACAATTAACAGAAGGAACAGAACCATTGGGATAATTTCTAAAGGTTGAAACTCGAAAAGGCAAGATAAAAGGCTTTAGATTATGAAGAGTTAAACCAAATTAGTGATATGAAATTAGAATCCCCACACACCTAGAGATCAGTAAACTGAGAAGTGAGCTTCTATATCTTCCTTCATATTCACTAAATATCGGGATAAATTTTAGAGATTATTCTATAGACTAGCAGTAGTTGAGGGTCAAGTAATAATATGGGTTAATTTAATTTACCTCTTTTAGGTATAAGGAAGGAGTATTAAATGTTTAGAGAAACGAAAAATGAGAATATTTGTTAAGTTCTTTAAAACGAATTTTACAGTATAAGACCTTTGTATCATCATGATTATCGTAAATTTCTATATAATATAAATAGAATATAAGAAATCAATATCATAGTTTCACTTTTTATGTAGATTTTCCTTAATTCAATAAGTTTATATAACTATGCAACACTACGAGATAAAACTCATCATGATTATTAAGCCTCACATAAAACTTAGATAATACTCTCTCTGATAAATTATGGGACTGTGTTTAGATAGTTATTAATTTCTAAAAATTTTAGCAAAAAATTATAGTAAATACAAAAGGGTTCTACTATCTTTATTCACTGAAAAGACATAGAAATTTGAAGATTTTGTTTTAAACATTTGTGTTTAAAGGTTATGATTTCTTTATAAGGTTACCTAACAACCAAAGGCTATTTATCCTCGCATCTCCTCGAGAATGATACATTCCTTAAGTAAGGTTTATTTTAATGTGGTTAAAGATACTAATTAACTTAATATAATATTACAATAAATTTTAAATTTCATGACTGTTTGAGAACATCCTCAGAAAGCGTATAATGCTCCACTTTAATCGAAGGTTATGGAGAGAGATCATAGCTTAGTATCTTATACTAAAATAATTTATTTTATGTATAAACTATACGCAATAAGGTAGTATTGGAAACATTATGTTCTATGCAAAGTTGTTATTAATTTACAAATTTATTAAGTAATTTCTAACTTATTATCAGATGTTATATAAATAAGGAAATACTTATATTTAACTCTCAAAAATTATTTATTGTGTCAAAGACTTATTTAGTCTTAGCCTATGCAATAACTCCTGTTCACGTAGGAATGGGGAGAGCTCCTGGTGTAGTAGATCTGCCGTTCCAAAGGGATTCAATAGGTTATCCTATAGTTTACGGCTCTAGCTTTAAGGGGGTTCTAAAATCAACATTAATGGGAAAAAATGATAAGCTTGCAAAATGTATATTCGGTGCTGAACCCGACGAAGATGAAAAATATATGGGTAGGTTTATAATTACTGATCTTATACCCGTTTTTTACCCTATAGCTAGCCTTGATGGATATATTTACGTTTCTACAGATTATCTACTAAGAAAGACATTGGATATCTTAAGTATATTTAAGGATACTTCTGCTATGAAAATTGAAAATATATATACTATCACTAATCACGGAGAAGAGATAGGTATATTACTAGGTAAATTAAAATCATCTTATACCCTCACTCTTAGTGATAGTGTTAAAAAGTTAGGCAGCCTAATTAAAGATAAAGTTTATGTTTTTAGTGACGATGTAGGATTGCAAGTGGTTGAGTCAGCCCTTGTGAGAGTGACAAGGAATGTGCTAGACGATAATACTAAGAAATCTCAAAACTTGTGGACTGAGGAGTACTTACCTCAAGGAACAGTTTTCATAGGAGCTATAATAGATGCCGAAAGGACTAATGAGTTGTGCGTAGGTATAAAAGATATTGATAAAGAGTTTAGGGAAAAATTAGATAATGCTGCAATATTTCTGGGGGGTAAAGAAACTATAGGAAAAGGACTTGTGAAAATAAAGGTGATTTAATGAACGAGTATGTAGATTTTGCTATAAATATAGGCAAAAGGATTATATCAGCGAATTGTCAATTAGAGAAAGACTTAAGTAAACCTGGTTTAGTCAGAAGGGCTGTGGACTTCCCTTCATTAATGCTCAGTCTAGGTTTTTCTTCAGCTTATATGTTCTATATTTCTAAGGTGGAGAAATATGAAAATGTACATAAGGTTTATCAGGTATTGAAGGGTGTTAGTAATGATACTTCGGTTATATGTGAGGAGTTACAAAAGAAGGAAAGTGCAGGATATTCTGGTTACATCGGTATTCTTCTCCTAACTCTGGAAAAGATAGGGAAGAACGTTATTATAACCTCTGATACAAGTAAACTATATTATGAATTAATCGACATAGCTACTAAGGTTGATTTTAAGGATGAGAGGATAATGTTACTGTATCTAAATGAAATAAAGAAGGTTTTGGAGGCTTTACCTTATGAGTGAGAAAATAAATTTAATAAACTTAGAAAAAGAAGTTAATAAACTAGTTGAACAAAGGCTAGTAGCAAGAATAAGGTTTAGAGGAATCACGCCTTGGTGGGGTGGAGATTATGAAGGAAAGACTTCAGGACATGTTGATGAAGATGAAATAATAGGCAGATTAAGATGGTTCTTAAGAACTGTTTATAATAGGTTTTGTGCTACGAATCTCAATAGTTACGCAGAAGCCGAAAAGTTTGTTTCACAATATTTGGGTTCTACTAATTCTAAGTCACTGTATACTATTAAAACCAGCAATACACAACCGACTAAGAGTAATTGTACTGATTTACCCAGAATTAGGCTTTTCGCTCAGGGTGAAAGAAATAAGCCTAATTCTATGCCAGTAAATATTAGAGAGCTTATAGTTGAGATTTATCGAAATAAAAAAACGGAATTCGATGAGATTATTATTGATTCTTTGATAATAACCTTAGCTTTTTTAGGGGTAGGAAAAGGAGTCAATAGGGGATTCGGTAGATTTATCCCAGATAATTGTGCTGAAGCTACTGAGAGTGTTTGTGATAAGGTATTAAATGGTGATGTAAAAGGTGCCTTTAAAGAATTTTATACTACATTCAAAAGAGTTACTAATTGTAATAGAAATAATGTGTGGTATGAGTCAGCAGTACCAGTAGCACCGTTACCAGAAGGAGACTCCTCAGATGCCATTAAGGTTATATCTTGTAATACAAATGTATGCGGACAATTGGAAGCTATCCAAAAAGCTGTAATGAAATCAACATTTAAGACTTGTGCTTTTAATACTAAGATTACAGATGAAGGTGGTTATATTCATACATTCATACTTGGGTTGCCAAGGCATTCTAAGGTTACATTTAAAACCAACGTTAAAGGTTATAATCTTAATGTGGACCCGCAAAACTTAGATAATATTATTAGAAAGTATTTTCAATTAAATAATAATATAAAGACTGATAAAGAAGGTAACAAATATAAACCACTTAACGGTATTACTGGTTATTATGGATTAAGAGGAGTCGAGCTAGCTGAGATCAGAAGGCAATCAATGTATATTATCTCGCCTTTTAAGGATAAGATTTTAATACTCCCATTTTTGTCATTACTAGACCATGAGATGGAAGTAAGCGATATAGTACATATAGGAGTACACACTAACTATAAAATAGCTGATCGGATTAAAGTTCTAGTAAGGCCAGTAACAAGTTTAATGAATGAATCTGGATTATCCGCTCACGAAAGACAGTTGGCATCAAGAAATAAAAATTTATCTGCTGGGGGCTTAAAACAATTAATCGAAAATTACACAAATGCCCTACAAATAATGATAAGATGCTGGTGCAGATAATGGTAAACTCATTACTTAGTGCTATAAAAGCTTATATTGAGTATTTGAGAAGAGGTAATAATGTTAAATTGAACGCTAAGGAAAACGTGATGAGACAATTAGTTTCATATAAGTTAAATACTAGTGTAATTAACGCTTACATTAATGATCTATACAAAGCTCTCGAGAAGTCTAATAAGTGTTTCATAGAAATAAAATTTAAAACTTTACGTAAATTTATTTCAGGTTGGAGTCCTATATACTTCATAACGGAAGTACCTATGTCATGGGATCTAATACTTGATACGCCTTACATATCCGGTTCGACTATTAAAGGAATTATAAAGGACTATTTTAAGGAATTAACAAACGACGAGAAGATGACATCATGTATATTTGGAGATCCTAATGGAGTAGGAAAGGTAATCTTCTTTGACGCTTATCCAGTCTCCTCTGGGCAAATATTAGATTATGATATTATGACTCCACATTACAGTGGTGCAGATAATGAGTATTATGTAAATCCTGTTCCAATAAAGTTCCTAGCAATAAATGAAGGAGTAGAATTCGTAACTTTCGTAGCATTCGATAAGAAGGAATTAGAAGAGTGTGGAAAAAATTCCCTATATCAATTATTACAATCCTTCTTATTTTCAATGAAGATGGGTTGGGGAAGAAGAACTAGTAGAGGTTATGGTGATTTAACTATTATATCTAAGGAGGTAGAGTTAAAATGCCCGAGTTCCTAGATAAGAAAATAATAGCCTATTTTCACGATCCACCTTGGAAGGCGTGGATAATCACTGGAGATATTAAAGGAAGCCATGAAGAGCATGCAATAGAGTTATTAAAAAAATTAGGAATAGAAATAGAAGACATACCACCAGAGATTAAAGCAGCAGATAAATTGGCCTCTACGATAGATAGGTGGATAATTAATATACTCTACTCTGATTTAGAAAATAATAAGGAGAAAGGTAAAAAAGTAGACAAGGTAATATTTAAGCTAAACATCTTCTCCCCATCAAAAAGGTTCAAGTTAGATAGGCCTAAAATATCGGAACAAGATGTGAATAAATTCGTAGACGATCTCACAAATATTGTGAATAGTGAGAAAAAGGAATTTAGATATCACTTAATTTATTTCCTAACTCCGTTACTTTGGTATAAGTATTTTCCGAATACTCCTCCCCTCGCAGATACTAGAGTACCAACTCACACTATATTTGACCACGCAACTGCTACTGCAGCTATGTTAAATATAATAGAATGTAAAGGGGATGAATTAAAGTTTAAGGGTTCAGTAACTGTACTAGAATTTCCATCAATTCAAGAATTTATTTCCATAAGTAGGAAAAGCAGAGACTTATGGGTATCAAGCTGGTTATCTTCTGCATTATTATGGAAATCGATTGAGGAATTTGTTAAAAAGTATGGTCCAGATATAGTTCTCAGGCCAGAGTTAAGCTTAAATCACTTCTTTATATCATGGCTTTATAATAACGTAAAAAATAATTTAAAAATTAAGGAATACGCCGAGAAATATGCGGGTCTTAAGGATGATCCTAGGATATCAATGATGAGTGAAAAAGTAATATTACTTTTACCTGATGATGACGAGAATAAAATAAAGGATATCCTTAAGAAAAACTTCTACAATGCTTGGAAAATTATAGCAGAGGAAGTAATAGGTGAATGGAGCTCGGTAAGTGATTATATTAGAAAAGCAATAGAAACTCCTCCAATAAATCCTGTAATTAATATTGTAAAGATAAGTAATGTATTCAAAGAGTATTCAGAAAAAGTAGGAATAGGAAAAGATATAAGATGCACAAGAGGAACGTTTCCATTAGAGTACTCGTTATTCTTTGAATTTTTGTATAAGAAAGCACTAGACTATAGTAAGGTTAAGTACTCCTATGGGAGTTTAATAAGTGATATAGTTAGTGAAATATCGAAACAACCTTACAAGGTATGTACAGTTTGCGGAATTTTACCCTCAGTATTATATTATCATAGTGATGATAAAATAGACGATAAAGAAGAGAATGACGTAGACGATTACTTATGCCCATACTGTGCAGTAAAACGCGAATTAAAAAGTGATAAATTTGTTAACGTCATAGATAAATTAGGAATTAAGGTTGTTGGAATAAAATATAGATTTCCGTCAACTTCAGAATTGGCAATGGCAGATTTCGCAGAACATTACGTAAAAATTATAAAAGATACTTTTGAAACAGGAGAAGAAATATTCTCTAAAGATATAGACAAGGTATTTAAAAACCCCACTGCAGCAGAAAACTACTGTAGATGTTATAGTGGTGTAAAATCAGCATGCGGTATAGTAGATAAGGAGTTACTTAAACAATACGGTAATTTATATTATGCCATTATTAAAGCCGATGCAGATTATATGGGTAAGGGATTCTGGAACGGTGTATTACCAGGGAAAAACGGTCATTTGACAGTTAAGGAATATATGGAAGAAATAGCAAATTACTTGAAAGAAATTGGAGCAGAAGAACAAATAGTAAAAAACATACTTGAAAAATCCTCTAAAGTTGAAGACGCACTTGTTAATATAAGGAAAAAGTTGTACCCAGATCAGCAACAAATTTACAACCAGATACCACTAACACCAGCATATGCTTATACGCTTTCTAGATCATTAACTCTTCAAGCAGTAATTGATAATAGAATACTAAACTATAATACTGCAGTACCTATATATCTAGGTGGAGATGATATATTAGCATTATCACCAATAAGATTTAATGAAAAATATGTGGTTTTAGACTCGATAATGCAGACAAGAAAGTCTTACTGGAGATATGCAGACGATCCAAATAATAGTTTTGATGGCTTTAAGTCTTATAGTGGGATAGTAATTGATTCGTTAAGAGCCTACGGTAGAAGTTATTCAATTTTTGTTGCTCATTATAAAGACCCACTACCATTGTCTATTTCGGTCTCAAATTATCTACTAGAGCTAAAGGATAAAGTTGAAGGCAAAGACGTAGTCTTTATATCTTCTGGTAGAGGAATTTCAAATTTCGAATACAGTATATTAAAATTCAGCTATAATGGAGAATTTAATGATAATCAAATAAAAATAGTAGGAAAATTTCTGGAATTGATAGAGAATGAAAAAGTCAGTAATAGTTTAATTTATGATGCAATCAATATAGGAGAGTATAAGGGAGATAGAGAAGTCTTTAAGCGCTTAGTTTACAGAGTAATAGATAGGAATACCAATGATGAAAAAGTCGCAAAAGACCTTTATAACGAGCTAAAGGACTTAATAGGTAATAGTGTATGTAAAGGTGAAGTTTGTAAGGATAGAGAGTCTTTCCTTAATATAATATATGCGGTATCTTATCTGAGGTGATTAATGTGTACTTACTCATAAGACCATTAGGTTCAGTAGTTTTTAAATGGGGAGGATATAGTTCAATACTTATAAGCGGTTCAATTAATACTGGTTACTTTGAACCTTTACCTATGCCTTCAACAATTTACGGGCTTTTAAAATACGCTTATACAGTCAAAAGGTTAGGCATAGAAACACCTAAATTTAAGGGTCCGTTATTTTATGTGAAAGGCAAGGATAAGGTGGCATTATGTGTTCACATGTTCCCTCAAGGACTAAAGTGTAATACTGAAGGCAAAGAGAATGATATTAGAATAGAAGAGGAAGACTTTGAAAGGAGAATAGGGATAGCCATAGACAGAAAAACCAAAATAACTAAAGAAGGCTACATTTATATGGAAAAAATGCTCGATTTATACAAATTATCAAGAAAAATAATCGATACCGAAGTAGAAAAATATGGTATTCTAATAGAAGTTGAAGACGAAAACGCTAAAAAACTAAACGGCTTTATAGTACCTTTTGGAGGAGAATCTAGACCCGCAAAAATAAGTATCGAGGAAGTAAGTTTTAAAAAACTAGGAAAAAGGTTACTAGCCTCACCTGCAATAATCGATAAAGGAGATGAAAATCATATTGAATGGAATTCAGAAAACGTGAAAATAAAGATGGTAACAAACAAGTTAACTTATAGACTAATATCATTAGGTTTTGAGATAGGCAAAAGGCTTCAAATAAGATTATCACTAATGCCAACCGTAGAGATACTATATAATAAAGACTTTGTTGGTTACTTCATTGAAAAAGGTTGGGGTTCAATAATAGAAATTTAATTTAGATAATGATAGTTATACTATTTATCAGGTTAATGAATTTTACTAACTACTTAAGACTTCTCAGAAAGATATTAAGTCGATAATTGAGACTGTTCTCATGCAGACATGGAATTCTAAAATTATTTTTAATATTATATAAATTGTCAATATTGTGTTTAATCGTTTTCAAATAAACCTTATTTAATGATGTTGTCCAACTCAGGGAGACACGAGGATAAATAACCTATACTCGTTAGGTAACTGTATAAAGATTTCATGTAGCAGTTTACGTAAAATCCTAACGATAAGATAATTTTTAAATAAATCATTCTTAGCAGTGAATATTCTTACTATGAAAACGATATAACTTATCCTATTTACTGAAATTAGATATAAGTATTAGAAAATTCTTTGTAAGAATTATCTTGTGCAACGATTTTCCAATAAATGCTAATTTCATGGTCTTCATATACAACTATTTAAAAACCATTCTTTATATTTCTATATCTTTTAGTGACTCGTGCTAGTAGATATCATTTTTATGGCTACTACAATATTTCTGCAAATATCTTTTTTAAATTGATGACTGTTTTAGAACAGTCCAATTTTCAAAATTAAAAAATATAACTAAGAAAGAAACTTATTCGAATAAAGTTATAAGAGCAATTACTAGTACAATAGATTTATTTTTAAGGGGTATTTTTTGGCCTATCGTTAAGGGAATATTTTATCGAAGAGAACGCTACAAGGAGAAGATGACATCACAGCATCTACAGGAATGTTACACTTAATCAACTCCCCGTTTTTAAACTCACACCACTCTAGACTGTTGGTGGGATCAAAGAATACGAGTCTGGTTAGTTTGGCTAGGCAATCTATCACTATTGTGTAGTTCTGATCTGGGAATTTTTGTCCTTCAAATAGGTCGAGGGAAAAGCCTGGAATAGAATATCCTAGCCTACGTACAAGACTAAGCCTTGACACTTTAGCACCATATTGAACTAGCTGAGAGACATGGATTATTCCGTTCAAAGGAGAGTAAGTAGGATTGGGAACTGGTGGTAGGTTCGATAAGATATTCTCAACATCTACGTCTTTAACGTACGGGTTCCCTAACTTTATTGATCTGTTGATAATCAGTTTATTCTGCCTATCGTAGATTTTCACCAGTACATCGCGTCCTTGGCCGTAGACTTCACCATAATAATAAGGCAGTAGACTCTTAGCGTAATTGATAACTTGAGATGTTGCTGATTTACTTAAGTTAGACTTAAACTCAAGCACTAGTAAGGGGTAATCACAGTCTATAGTATTTCCGTTTCTGTAGACCACTAGGTCGGGATATAAGGGATTCATGCCAGTAGGATCAGGAATAGTACACTCAGAAACTGGATAATAACCAGTCTTACTAATTATTCTATAAAATTCTGCTCTTGAGAATCGTTCGTAAGTCGGGGCTCTCATAATTTGGCTCATAATGTTCTCCATGCTAATCGACGATAAAGAAGCAGTAAATGAGCCAACGTTCCTAGACAAGAAATCTATAAGGCCGTTAATTTGATCTTTTAGAGAATTATAAGGGTATTGGAATATTTCTCTTGAGCCTTGAAGTATGATTAAAGAGTATCCATGTTTGGTTAAACCAGCCACTACTGTATATAAGGGCTTCAGTATAGAGGCATAGTTTTGAGCTTGCCTTACTGCCTGACTTTCTGTGACTTTAGTGTCAAATTTAACTTCAATGACCATGAAGATATAGCAGTGCTCTCTGGCACAGATATAGACTACTAAGTCGGGCCTCCTATTGTCAGGTAGCACAGGCTCTGGCACAACTACGTTGGGTATTCTATTGGAATTCAAATGGTTCACTATTGATGTGTATATAATATCTCTGATCTAGCCCTCTTTAGGAATTCTACTCATGGTTTTCGCTTAGATATAATTTAATAAATAATGTAATATATAAAAGTTTTCATATCAAGATAAGAGATAAAATAAGTAGTAATAGCTAGGAAAAGAGGTGAAAGACCCCTAAAGAATGTTTATGAGTAAGAGAAATAATGCGGACTCTAGCAATGAATCTTTTATTCACTAGTAGTATTTTAGATTCTTTTTCCTTCTCTTAGATAATTTCTTGATCTTATTATTTAGGTTAATAAATACTTTTTACACTCTTACTGTTTGTAGAGATGTTTCATAATTTAGTTTTAATGTATGTTTATTCCAGTTATTAAACTAACAAATCTCATTGCATGCCAAAGAAACTGGAGGAAAGAGGCAATGTGGGAAAACTTTAGGGACTGTTCTCAGACAGTCATCAATTTCGAAAAATGTTTATAAAAATATTATAGTAAATATAAAAATGTCTTTACTATCTTGAGTAACTGAAAGGATCTAGAAATGTAAAGAGTAAATATTGTTTTATAAAATACTTATGTGCAAAAGTTGTGAGGTACTCGAAGGTAACCTGACAAGTCCAGCTTATTTATCCTCACATCTTCTCGAGAAAGATAACATCTTTAAATAAGGCTTACTTGAAGGTAATACAATATATTAGAAATGAGTTTATATAATATAGTCCTTGTTCATAATAGTTATAAAGGACTAGATTTATCTACAATAGAAAGTGTGTTAGATAATCAAGACAACAAGATATACTTTGTATTAGTGAATTTTCCCTTTGCATTTACTAAGAAAGATATTATATTTATAAGTCCTCATATGGTTATATTTATATATGGAGAATAATGACCAAAGTAGTTGTTGCGGGTACGAGTTAAGATTTTTCGTTACGCTTACCAGTGGGATAAGACTTGATAGTGAATACTGTAAAGTAATAAGTTTCTTAAAGCATAAAAAGCAAAAAACTGGATACTTTTATCTAAAGAAAAAGATTAGAGATTTTTAGAGAATATTACTGGATTTGATGTAAAGACGCTGAAGGAAATAAGTGAGCTTATAGATGGAAACCATTCAATACAATATAGTAGTATTATGGGATCCTCATATTATTCGGCAGAATACCCTTATCTTAGTATACCAGAATTTAAAATTGCACAAAACGTTAATGACAAAGATACGTATCTTCCGATACAAGTGACTAGTGTAAAACCTTGCGAAACAAAAGTAAGATGTAGCATCAAAAAGGAAAAAGAAACAAGGAATGAGGAGTATAGTGAAGGCGTACTACTCATCGCCCTAGATAAAAATAATGATAATGAGAAATTGAAAGTAGCATATGATACTATTTTTCTCTTTCTATATAACGACAGCCCCGCTCCGAAAGGTTGGGCCTTATTTTCGATGGACTTAGCTTCCAGAATACTGTTTTTAGTATTACCAATAGCAGAGTTTACCATAAAAGAGGGGAGTAAAATAGACTTTTATGTTATTCCAATAGTACAATTCGTTGAAAATGAAGAATACCAAATCAGAAAAACTTTTTCTCTTAGTCTACTATTTATTCCTAGGAACGCAATAGGGGATTCTGTTATTAATTCCGATGAACACCTGGAGTTGCCAGATTTGAAAAAATAATAAGCGGAGATCTTGTAGATTTTTAAAGAAATTTTTCAATCACATTAATGAAAAAATTTCTAATAAAGGGAATTTCATTTCTAATCTCTCTAAGATCTTCAAAAATACTAATAACGAAGAAGTTGAGATCAGAGATCTCTTTGCACTTATTCTTTTAGCCTTAATATTCATGTTCTCAGACTCAACAAAGATCTATAAGAAGATCGAGAAACAGCAGAATATGTGGGATACTTTAGTTGATTTAATTGAGAGTTGTTACATAAGACATATACAGATCCTGGAGAACTCTGGAAAATGTATACCCAGACTAGCTGTTGAGAGAGTCATCTTAAACTTGGCTTATGAGGAGAAACCAGATAGGGCTTGGCTAGAACGCTTACACAAAATATTAAGCGAAAAGACTCGCAGCTATAACACCTTCGATTTTAGAAGAGATTTTCTTGATTATGATATTTACGGCGAATTATCTTTTGCGAACGAATACACTGTTTACTCCATAATGAATGTGAGAGATTATGAAAAGGGAATTGAAGTTTATTCCGCTTTAAATTCATGGAACATTTCTATTTCTTAATCTCATCTCTTTCTATGTTACTAGCTACACTTTATTCTATATATAATATAATAGCTTACGAAAAAAGCGAGAAGATACTTTATATAGAAAATGAGATGATAGACGATCTTTATGAATTATATGACATTGATTTTGCTCCTTACTTTAAACAACTTTTCAGAAAGCTTAGGAGGACTTTTTGGGGCAGATGCAGATTACCAGGCCCTTAGGGAAAAGGTAGAATTAACTAAGGATAATAGCATTAGAGAATTGGAAGAAAGGAGAAATGATATTTTGTTAACAGCTACTATTCTGGGTATTATTGCAATTCCTCTAGTTCTATATTTCAATACATATAATTTAATAAATTCGTTAGTACTAGGCATAATATTGGGCTTATCTGCTGGTATCTCGTATGCTTTTCTAGTACATTTATTACATAAAAATAGAACCTCTCGCCTTTCTTTTAAAAACAACTAATTATAATTTAGCATAAAATTAGTCTGAATAAAAATTCGCAAAATTGAATGAGGTAAGTTTTGTGTCTGAAAAGTTCCAGAATTAGTTATATACACTGCATCTCTATATAGAGAAACCAATGTTATATGATGTTAATTGATGGATGATTCCGAAAAGTACAATTTAATGATAAAATTGCAATATTATTACTAAAAATAAACAATCTAATTGCGATAAAGGGAAAATAAGGAGTTAAAACTTTTCTTATCTGAAAACAATAGAAAGCTTGAAGAAAAATGGAAGAGATGTTGGCATATGGAATAGAGTCAGTAATATTTACATGACAGTAGCTACAATAATATTCTCTGTATTCTTACTAAACTTTATCAACATCTTGATAGGCATATTATTAAGCTTAGTAGTCTAAATTAAGGAAAACTAACATAACTTTCTTTTTCTTTTAAGTAATTATTCAATGATAATGATGGATAAGTTATCTTTTCTAGGATATTCTGGACAAAGAATTCAATAGAATTAAGTGAAAGTAGTTTATATTAACAAGATTAGTTTCCCCTTCACATTTAAAAGTAGCAAAAGAAATGCGAATACCACTATCCTCCCTTACAGTAAGGCAAAAAAGGACAATCAGCACTACACTTCTTAGCTAACCCAGGATCAACATCATCGTCAATTGCTCTGAGAGCCCTATCCCTAACCTCAACAAACTCCTGCCTTAAAGTATCAGTAATAACAATAAGCCTACAATTATTGTGGACTTTACCTTCAATAACATTAACATAACAAAGATAACCAAAGTCAACGGGTATTTCATACTGGCTCTCAAAAGCTAAAGCATAACCCGCTAAAGCCAACTCATGATCCCTCTTATAACTCCCCGTCTTCATCTCAGCAATTAGAGGAAGACTGGGAATAAATGCGTCAACCCTCAAAGCACTCTGAAGACCTATTAAAGAACCGTCAACGGGATATTCAACATAAAAGGGAATTACTAAAGAGGCTAAAGAATCCTTTCTGAGGAATGGCTTACTCCTAGCCTTCTCAAGTTCGGCAGAATAAATAGAGACAATATGATCCCATAAAATCTTAGCTACTTCGATAACTTCGACCTTAAGATTGTAAAACTCATCTGTCATCAAAGTCCTAAGCTTAACGCTATCTAAATCCTCATGCTCATAAATAAGCCTCTTAATAGTCTCTATAGCAGTAGTATAAGTTGTATGAACCGTATTCCCTATTTTAGCCTCAGCCTTAGGCATAATACCCTTATGTTTCAAATACACATATCTACCAGAATCACAAAGACCGTTAGTTAAATCGGAAACGCTAAGCAGTGTGTTTGAAGAGGGGTACAATGGAGGTTCATTCCAGTGCCATCCCCTAAGTTCTTCAGAAATAGCCCTAGGAAATCCCTTCATCTTCCTTGAAAGTAACTGAATCTCTGAAAGAGTAAAGAACACAAAATTAGTTAGATTTTTGATTTAAAAATTTGTATTACCAAATGTGGAAAAGAGAATAGCATTTGTAAAAGATTGGGGAGCCTACATAAGAGTCAATAAGGGTAGAATTGAATGTGTAGTAAAAAACGAGGTGAAGTGGAGCCTTTCCCCCGCTGAAGTTTCTTCAATAATCTTCCTCGTAAATTCTTCCCTCTCAACTGAAGTAATCAGATTGGCGAACGAATTCGGGATAGAGTTAGTCTTCTTTCACGACAGTGAACCGATAGCTAGAGTAATTACTGCAAAATACGGCGGTTCAATGAAGGTTTGGATTAAACAGATAAGAGAGGCCAAAAACAACCCGGAAAAATACGCTAAGCAGTTCATTTACGGTAAAATACATAACCAGTGGGTTACGATCCACTATTATGAGAAAAAGTACGGGTTTAAATTAGGTGGAGATGAACTGTACGGAATTACGAAAGAAGTAATTACGGCAAATAATATAGAAGAAATTATGGTTAAAGAAGCTGAAGGGGCTAAAATCTATTGGAAAGGTGTAAAATATCTTTTACCGAAAGAGTTGGGATTTAAGGGTAGGAAGAAAAAGGGAGAGAACCTAGACCCGTTTAATAAAGCGTTAAACATAGGCTACGGGTTGTTAAGGAAAAGCGTGTGGGGAGCAGTAATTTCAGCTGGTCTAAACCCCTATATAGGATTCCTCCATAAGTTCAGATCTGGAAGATTATCGTTGGTTTTTGATTTAATGGAGGAGTTCAGATCACCTTTTGTAGACAGGCCATTAATAGGACTTGCAAGAGAAAACTATGAGAAGTTAAAAGACTTAAAAGTGGTTTACTCCACCTTCGTTTTTGATGAGGACGAAATATACACTCAAGCTAGGAGGCTTGTAAACTCAATACTCCACGGAGATGAATATAGACCCTTTATGGCGAAGTGAAATGTTGTACATAGTATTTTATGATATAAGTGATGATGGGATGAGAAATAAAGTAGCTGATGTGCTAAAGAAAAAGGGTTTGATCAGGGTACAGTACAGTGTGTTCATTGGGGATCTGAACTCAGCGAGATTAAAAGACGTTATAGCTTCGCTTAGAGTTCTCTATAGGTTGAATAAGGAGGGAAGGTTTTCGGTAATGATCTTACCGGTAACGCAGGCAATGTTTAATCAGAGGATTATGATCGGAGATGAGTTTAAGGAAAATGAGGATAAGATAATCTGGTAACTTCTCTTTATTGTCGTAATAATTTATTTATCACCCTTTTATCCCTTGCTGTATATTTATCAATTCCTTTTGAGAATCATCGGCATGAAGGAGATTAACGGGAAAAAGATGAACTGGAAAACTTTCAATTCCTTTTGGGATTTATCGAATTAGGTGAGTTACAATGAGTAATATTCAAGAGATTGCAAAAGAAATCACTTTCAATTCCTTTGAGGATTCATCTTAGGTTATATTACGCTGGCATAATCAACGTAAAAGCGACCTTTCAATTCCTTTGAGGATTCATCTGGTATATTGTATAGTCATGGTGTATATGTAGATGGAAACTTTCAATTCCTTTGAGGATTCATCTGTATATTGAAAAATATTATGGCAAGGTTGATGAGGTTTACTTTCAATTCCTTTGAGGATTCATCTAATATTAGAGTGAGGTGGGGGAAAATGAAAAATGAATTCTTTCAATTCCTTTGAGGATTCATCTCAAGGCAATATAAGTTTAGAGTGTTAATGATACTAGATACTTTCAATTCCTTTGAGGATTCATCATGAAGACATTTGAATGGAGTACCGCTTTCGATATCCTAGTCTTTCAATTCCTTTGAGGATTCATCAAACGACTTCAAAGGATTTTTCGCTAGAGCGTATAACGTCTTTCAATTCCTTTGAGGATTCATCCTAAATGCCCTAAAAGCAAGACTGTATGATTTCACTTTCAATTCCTTTGAGGATTCATCGAATAGTTTTTTGATAGAAAATGGTGGATTGCAATAACTACTTTCAATTCCTTTGAGGATTCATCAAAAATGGCAAGGAAGTTATTGCGTTTAAACCTGTATCACCTTTCAATTCCTTTGAGGATTCATCATTAGTATAGAGCCCCCGCGTTTCGGGGGAAGTGGTCTTCTTTCAATTCCTTTGAGGATTCATCGACGAAATTTACGCCATATTGAAAGACAGATCCAAATGGACTTTCAATTCCTTTGAGGATTCATCTTTGTACACAATAAATAATGAGTTAACGATGAAAAAAGCTTTCAATTCCTTTGAGGATTCATCAGAAGACGCACTTTATGAAAGAGTAATTAAGAATAAACCCTTTCAATTCCTTTGAGGATTCATCCTGGCATATTTAACGAATAGTAGTAAGGTTGAAATTAATGTAGAGCTTTCAATTCCTTTGAGGATTCATCGTTCAACGTTTCGTTAATGCATTAAGACGATATATAAACGCTTTCAATTCCTTTGAGGATTCATCGTATACAGCTTTTAAAAAAATAAATTTTTCCCCTTCTATCCTTTCAATTCCTTTGAGGATTCATCAGTCGTTGATGGCAAGAGCGAGATGTCTGTCATTGTTTCAATCTTTCAATTCCTTTGAGGATTCATCGTCAAATTAATAGCATTAGGTAAAGCAACGGCTAATTTAATCTTTCAATTCCTTTGAGGATTCATCATTATTTCCAATTAAAAAAATGGTGAGCTAAAAATGGTCTTTCAATTCCTTTGAGGATTCATCCGATGGACTATGCAACAGATCTTCAAAAGGATTGATTTCCTTTCAATTCCTTTGAGGATTCATCCGTTATTGAGCTCTTAGCATATCTTTTGGCGTATCATAACTTTCAATTCCTTTGAGGATTCATCGATAACATAACGTTATTACGCTGTAAATGTTGTCAAACTTTCAATTCCTTTGAGGATTCATCACATATTTAGCGATTTAAACGGTGACCAGAACGACATATTCTTTCAATTCCTTTGAGGATTCATCTAACAATGAAGGCAATGGGGAAAGCAGTTTCTAATGCTATCTTTCAATTCCTTTGAGGATTCATCGAGCAAGTAAACATGAAAGGTAGGAAAATATTGGTTCCTCTTTCAATTCCTTTGAGGATTCATCAATAGTGGATAAGCTCAAGGAACTATATATTAAGACGGTAACCTTTCAATTCCTTTGAGGATTCATCCCATCGTTAAGAAGCGGATAAACGCTGGGTTGTCTTTAATCTTTCAATTCCTTTGAGGATTCATCGTTATAGTTACGTTAGAATACGACTTCAGAAACGGAATACTTTCAATTCCTTTGAGGATTCATCATTACGATATTTATTAACGCAATGTTACAAAACATGGTGCTTTCAATTCCTTTGAGGATTCATCTTTATTACTATGACGAATTAAACGAAATCGCTAACGACTTCTTCTTTCAATTCCTTTGAGGATTCATCGCAAAGTAGAAAAATGGATTTGGTCTGGGCGAGAGAAATCTTTCAATTCCTTTGAGGATTCATCACTGAAGAAGTTGACGGTAGACATGGTCTTTTTTAAGACTTTCAATTCCTTTGAGGATTCATCCTTTTTCCCCTATGGAGAGAATGTTCTCCCCCTAGAGACTTTCAATTCCTTTGAGGATTCATCCTGGTAACGTGTACAAAATGTTATTTTTGGCGAGTCAACTTTCAATTCCTTTGAGGATTCATCAATGTTGATGTTGGGTGAAAAAAAAGTGAAAATCCAAAACACTTTCAATTCCTTTGAGGATTCATCGTTTGATGGGCTTGTATGGTTGCCTCAGCCACCTATACCTTTCAATTCCTTTGAGGATTCATCAATATGTCGTTAGCAATAATACCATTTTCTAAACGTTTATCTTTCAATTCCTTTGAGGATTCATCAGTTGATGAACAATAACGAGATAAGATTAAACGCTATTGCTTTCAATTCCTTTGAGGATTCATCATAAACTAGGAAATTGTTGACAGAACTGGGGGTCATTCTTTCAATTCCTTTGAGGATTCATCTACGCTCAACGTCTGTTACGCCAATTATATCAACATCTAAACTTTCAATTCCTTTGAGGATTCATCTAGTTAAAGATTCTGAACTAGAAAATGTCCAAATAATAGTCTTTCAATTCCTTTGAGGATTCATATTTCAGGATATATTGGTAGGGTGATGGTGGTAGTACTTTCAATTCCTTTGAGGATTCATCAACTATTTAAATCTTTCTCTACACAAATGATAGAGAACTTTCAATTCCTTTGAGGATTCATCCTTCAGAGGAGAATTTCAAGGAATTCAGGATTTTGGAGCTTTCAATTCCTTTGAGGATTCATCAAATTTATCAAAGGAGTTGAGACAATGATTAAGTTCACACTTTCAATTCCTTTGAGGATTCATCGGAAATCAGTAATCACGTTTATACCTTTAACACAAAATAACTTTCAATTCCTTTGAGGATTCATCCTATTAGACTTTTTGCAAAACGCTAGGGTGTCTGTACGTATCTTTCAATTCCTTTGAGGATTCATCATTTATCCCAATCATTCACAAAGTAAGTGACAAAACTACTTTCAATTCCTTTGAGGATTCATCATCGTTTTCGTGCAAATCTAACCAATATTGCTGTTGTCTTTCAATTCCTTTGAGGATTCATCGAGTAATATGGGTGGTAAGATGTCGTTTGAATTTGAATACTTTCAATTCCTTTGAGGATTCATCAATTTGAAGCATACGTAGAAGACTACGTTATATTCTTTCAATTCCTTTGAGGATTCATCGAAGATGAACAACAAACTGAAAGTAATGATAGTCAACACTTTCAATTCCTTTGAGGATTCATCATGACTATGCAAAAAGATGCTCAAGTTCAAAATATCTTTCAATTCCTTTGAGGATTCATCGTAAAGTATCGGCTAACGTTTGGATGATGATCTTATCTTTCAATTCCTTTGAGGATTCATCTTACCTAAATATGAGAGGGAACAACTCCTTACTACAAACTTTCAATTCCTTTGAGGATTCATCATTTACTATAACTGGTTGTTGGGGAAGGTACTGCAGTATATCTTTCAATTCCTTTGAGGATTCATCCAAACTAACCACCCATGTCCTTCGTTAGATCGAGTAAATCTTTCAATTCCTTTGAGGATTCATCTATTTTCAAAAATAGGGAGCCTATACATAAAAATTCATGACTTTCAATTCCTTTGAGGATTCATCGTTTCCCAACCATGACATCGACCCGCTGTTGTCTAGTACTTTCAATTCCTTTGAGGATTCATCGTAGACTATTTCACAGAAGAGAATAATGAAATGGTTATCTTTCAATTCCTTTGAGGATTCATCTGTTTTGTTTTTATACTACTTTACTTCATTTTTCGTTTTTCTCCTTTATAAGTTTTTGTTTTCAAGGTTTTTCTTCTTGCGACCTTTTTTCCTAGTAATTTCTTTTCCCTTTTTTGGTCGCATTGTTCAAATGCTGAATTGAATTAAAGAGTTAATTTATAAATGTTAGTGATACGGTACTATTATCGTATTGGTCGCACCGGTTTTAATAAATTTACGTTTTTAAATCTATCGTAAAAATCGGAGATTCTACGTAATCAATTTGAACTCTTCCTTCCCTGGAATAGTATCATCACGTTAAACATTTTTAAAGAAATGATAGAATATAACAAAAATTATTCAATTACACGTGATAGAAATATTTATAAAAACACTTTTAACCCACGGTTTTTACGTAAAAAACTATACGATGATATATTAAACAGTTTTAATAACAGTATAAGGTGAGTTTGTCCTTACACCTCGGAGTGAGAAGAACTGGGGTAAAGGGGATAGGGTAAATTGAGATCTTCATTATACTGACTTTTCGTACTAAAGGCTCTGTAACTGTTTACCTTCAACCGTCTATTATCAGCACTTTTATCTAGATGTGGGATAAAAATTGGATTCGTAATATAGACGATTCTATGTCTAAAGGAGTAAGATAGAATATCTATGACTAATGATACATATGGAGAGGAATCTAATCAAATGCGAATTGTAACATTTAGAATTATATTAGCAAATCGTTGAGAGGAGCTGGGGAAATCCCTCATAATAAGTCGATATGTCAACAAATCTCTTAAGAGAGACTGTAAAAGTTGTAATATCTATATTACAGCTTAAGATCGTAGAATTTTTATCGAATCTAACACAGAACCTACTTTTTACTCAACACTTGATTTTGAATTTAAGTAAAATCAATGAGTTTAACATCTTAGAAAATAGAAGGATTCAGTGAAGTCTTCAAAAAGATAATCCTTTTATATTTCTATTTTTTAATTCTATGCCAAAGAAGTGATAAAAACGAAAAATAAGAATGAAGGAATAAAGTTAGTAAGCCTTCTTATATTGATATTTCTACTATGTCCTCAAACGTTAGTAAGTTTCCCAACACTTTATAATCATTCCGAACCGATTTTTCAAAATGCGACAATACAACAGTTTTTTCAGAATTACATGCAATTAGATCTTCAATTTTGGCTATCGCATACAAACTATGGGCAAGTTTCTGAGCAAAGTTCCTATTCTGGAAACGTAGTTTTTACTCAGTCCGGCATACCGGATGGGAATAAGTGGGTAGTTAGAATATTCTCTCAAGGAAATGACTGCATAGCTAGGTACTCTAGTCATTCCAATCAACTGGCGTTCAATCTTCCTAACGGTAAATATATTTATGCTGTAAGTTCATGTAATCCTTTATATGTTACGAGTAATGGTGTTAACGTTTTAAATGTGCAGGGTAATGCAAATGTGTCAATTCACTTTGTTCCAGCACCGTGGGCAGGAGGACCTAACGGATACCATCCTTACGAACCAATAAGAGGGTATCAAACCGTTACTCTAAATCTTTATCCAACTGATGGACCAGAAGGCTTAAGTTTCGGTGCCATGAATTCAACTATTGAATTCTGCGTATATTTAGGCTTTAATGAAATTTACTCTAAAATAAAATGCTATTCAAACTCATTTTTGACCTTGTCTATATCTGCGTTCTTATCACACCTGAGTCTGTAGAAAAACGGAACATCGCTCAGCCATATAACGATTCCACCCTTAAGAAGGAAGTTACCCAGATTATTGTTAAGATTAAAAAGGTCTATATAAGAAGCGTTAAATGCCGTATACGGTAAGACATCTTGAAGGAAGACAATCACATCTCCTTTACCGTGATTTAATAACCACTGTTCTATGCTGAAATAGTTTAGCCTTCTATTGTGTATCCCCATCAAGGACTTTTCTGACTTCTTCTTTTCTCAGAAATTCCATGCCTATATTTTCTAACTTGTCGTCGTAATATACAGCGATTTCCATGAGGAAATCTTAGCTTGGCTAATTAAAATACTTTTATCCTTGGGCTTGTATTGCATCTAGAAACATATCGTTAAACTAATGATACCTAAAATTTTACGGATTGCTTATATAATGAGTTAGGATTTGTATCTTTTTCCTTCACATCTACTATGAAAAACTCTTACTCAATTAACTTTCACGCATTAAGCTTATTACTAACTAAGAAAAATTTCTTCTTATGAAAAAGAGAGCAATAATATTAGTACCGGAATCGCAGTTAGAAAAGATGGAAAAACTTAGGAGGGGAGAGATAATAACTTTCGGCAAGTTTAAGGTGATAGTTAGTGGGAGTGAGAGTAAGGATAAAGCTGGAGGCAGTAACGGGTAAAACTGCTTATGTTATAGCTCTGCTAAACAGCGGGGCTGAGAGCGAGAGACCAAGCATAGCACTGCCCATGGAAATAGCAGAACAACTCGAACTTGATAAATTGAAGGCAGAAACTGCATATTCAGAGGAAGCTACTACGTCAGTTGAAATAAAGCTTTATAGAGATGCAGTAAAGTGTACCTTAATTGATGGTAATGAGGAACTAACTTCGACTATTTTAGATGTTGCTGTTGCTGAAGGTTTAACTGAACCTTTACTCTCTGACTCGGCAATCGATGCTTTAAATATTGAAATACTGAGCTTTAGTAAGGGGCTTTGGAGGATTAGAGGTGAGAATAAGATTAGGAGGGGTATGTAGATATAAAAACTGTTTGAGCCAATATTCTTAGCTACTAAGTTCTTCCTAGATCATGATTAGTGTGAACATATACTCTGTTTCTACTATTAAGATAGGAGAAATGAGTGAGTATATAAAACACAGGTTTTATCATTCTGTTTCTAATATTAAGATACTATATTACTTATTATTAGGTTAGGAAAACATCACAGCTATACGTCACGTTAAAAATATATAAGGAAAGGTCCTCTTACTAACTAAAAATTTCTTTTTGATAAGCGATGAGACTAGGAAGTAAAAATTAAAAATGTTCATAACTTCACGAAATAAATATTATAATTTTTTATGGTAAGGGATCCCCTTAAACTGCTAATCAAAAATGTATAAATTTCCCGAAAGATAAAACATTGCTTTTTAAAGTGTTTACCCATGGCGTAACTTATCCTTACTTTTAATTACTTCTAATTCCGCCACGGTCACCCTTGAATCGAGCTTACTTGAAGGGGATACAGTATATTAGAAGTAAACTGATATAATATTACAAGAAATTGTCGAATTTCATGACTGTTTGAGAACAGTCCCCGATATTTATAGATCTTCATGTTCTGTGGGAAATAAAGAGTTCCGTATGTACTTCATCTTCTTAGGATATTATTGCTGTATTGAGGACTTTATTTTGAAAATTTGTAATGAGCAGATAAGGGAATTTAGAGGCAAAGGATGCTGTAAAGAATATAAAAAGGAGTTAAAAAAGATAAAGAATAATTGCATAGAAAAGATTATTGATGAATTATTTAAGATAATAGAAAATGTACTAAAAGATCTAATGTAAATTTCTATCATATTACATATTGATAATCTTAAATGTTCTTTAGGTAGTGCGAATAGATAGACAGAAAATTCCTAAAAATTCACGATTTCTTAAAAAATACATTTTAAATTTACTCTTCTATCTTGTATCTTGATTAGAAACATATATTTGTATGTATGCTCATAGAAACTATAAAATATGGCAATTTTCCTAAATTGTAGTATCTAACTAAGTCTTATTTCCTTCATGAAGAAAGATGTTAAATTAAGATCGAGGGAAGAAAATAAATAGCTTAGATTTATGTTATGATATTCCTATCTAGATTATGGTACTAATATTGCTCTTCCAGCTATTTTTCCACTCTTAAGCATTTCTAATGCCTTATTTGCCTCCTCTAACCGAAACATTTGCGTTCTTAATTTCACTTTTCCTTTAGCATATAATTCAACTAACTCAGCTAACTCATTATATGTCCCCACTAAATTCCCTATAACACTTATTTCTCTACTAATGAAATCCAGTGTCGTATTAGTAAATTCTCCACCGTATCCTACAATCGAGTATATTCCTCCCTTTTTAATCATTCTTATAGCGTTCTTAGGTGTACCGTGCTCTCCTACAAAGTCCAGTACCGCATCTGCTCCCTCATTGTTAGTTAACTTTAATACTTCATTAACCCCTCCATCAGCTCCAGCTATTACTCCCTCATCCGCTCCCAATTCCTTAGCTAATTTTATCCTATCCTCACTAACATCAACAGCTATTATTGTTGCAGGTGTTATTGCCTTCAGTATTTGCACTGCTATATGCCCCAATCCTCCTATTCCTATTACTACTACCCTACTGTCTGGATCTAGTTTTAATTTCTTTACCGCGTGGTAAGCTGTTAAACCCGCATCTGCTAATGGTGCCATTGGTGTTGGGTCTACATTTTTAGGCAATTTTATAGCCGAATAGGCTGATGTTTTTAAATATTCAGCGTAACCTCCATCAGTCCCATCAAGTCCCGGAAACTTACCATTTGGACAATGCATATCATTACCAGCCCTACATGCCTTACAGTGTCTGCAAGTTATGTACGGATGTAGGATTACCGGGTCTCCTTTACTTAACCAATCCACAGCACTACCAACTTCCTCAATTATTCCTACATTTTCATGCCCGATAGTGAAGGGTAGTTTTGGATTAAATACATCTTTCCAAATTCCCTCTTGAATGTGTAAATCAGTTCTGCAAACCCCCGCACCCTTTATTCTTACTATGATATCATAAGGCCCAGTTATTTTTGGATAATCTACTTCATCTAATTGTAAGGGTGCATTATATTCATGAATTCTAACTGCCTTCACGTTTCATCCTCTCCTCAGCTAATAATTTACACATTTCTCCAGTTATACCTAAGGATAATCTTACTAACTTGTCCGATTTGTTTTTAGGATTAATTCCTTTTTCCAATCTTTGGTAAAATTTCTTCTTTAAATCATCATAAAGTCCTTTCATGGCTTCATCCCCGTAACACTCATCAAATTTTAGCCCCTTGTTTATGCATTTTGTTAATTTTTCACTGTCATGATGAGCTGTAATCTCTATATCAATTGTCTCATATTTTCTCTTTAATTTCTCTCTTAAATCTTCAAGGATCATGTATAGGAATGTTGGGGGACACCAAAAAGTAGGTGGAGAGAGTACTACCCTTATCTTATTTTCTCCCTCTTCAATTTGTTTAACAAATCCTAATTCGACTATTGAGCTTAAAGTCTCTGGGTCTATAACACTTTTAAGAATTTCGCTCATTTAATACACCTCCTTTTTATAGTGACTCATCATCATTTAATATGCAACCTCTTTACTTAACTTAGTTTCAAGAACCTTAGCTCTACTTTTAATATCGTCATTTAATGTTTTCATAATTTCATTAACATCTATTCCCCACAGTTTTGCTGCGTTTTCATACAATATTTTCTTCTTTATATCTAAAGTTAGTTGAACTCCGTATTCCTTTTCTATATCCGGTGGTAATTCGAATTTAATGAAATCCTCTATTATCCATTTTGGATTCCATATTGCATAGTCTGATCCGTATAATATTCTATCTGGTCCTAACCAGAATAATAGTTCAGCCATTATTTGTGCAAAGTATCTTGGTCTCTTATGTATAAACGCTGTAGCTACTGCTAATCCAGCATAAACGTTTTTATCTTGAACTCCTATCCAACAGAAATCATCAAATCTTGGTAATCCTATATGTGTTACTACAAATTTCATTTCCGGGAATGATGAAGCTGCAGCATCTACATCTTTTACATCAAACGCATCCTTATCTAGGGGCCATACAGTTGGTCCCTTATGGGGTACTAAGATGTTTATTCCAAGTGATTTACTAAATTCTATGAACTCAAAAGCTTCTCTTGAATCTAATCTCCATCCTCTTGATAAATTGCCACCAATATCTTTCCATTCTGCAGTGTATAGTTTCACATGACGCATTTGCCAAGGTTTAACCCTATATTTTCTAACATCTTCCTCTAATTGTTTTTTACCTTGTTCACCATCTCTGGGATCCCATCTGGTACCTATTATAAATCTGTAGGGATTTTCATAAACTAGTTTGCCGAATTCTTCAGTGTTTCCGAAAGGTGTACGATAGAAGTATAATAGATATTGTGGTTGGGTAATTCCTATATCAACGTAACCGTTAAGAAATACGTCTTCAATCATTTTCTTTGGTCCGTAATATTTGAAGGTATTATAATCCATTATATATTCTTGGGGACTTAACGATTTGTGGTAGTCGTAAAAGCAATCTATCCATCCTTTAGCCAATTCTGGTCTTAACCAATTATCCTCATGGGCTTTCCATACATGTATATGATAATCTATTACGGGGATCTCATGAATTTTACCATCTGGTGTTTCTACTTTTATCAAATATTTCCCCATATTATATTGATCATGTTTATTTAAAAATCTTTGTTAAAAAAGGAAAGATAAGAATGTATTTTAATGATATGGATAGAGTAACGTATAAAATATAGTAAGTGCTAAGGGGAAAAAAAATTCGACGACACGAAATATATCTTGTTACTTCAGTCATTAGTTCACTTTTGATACCTTCTTGTCTTTTAATATGAAAAAGACTATAGAGTATCCTTTTAAGGGAGAAAATAAATGAGATAAAGCCACTAAAACTCTACACTGTTCTTCTATTTTATTATCATTCTTCAGCTATAAATTTATCTTAACTTCTTATCTTCTATATATTCTTCTCTGGTACTATTTATCTGAAAATCGTCAATTCTCATAAAACTTTTTGGTTAATATATATTCTCTATAATGAGGTGTGGAATAAGATCTGATCACTTGAGATAAAATAAGGTTTAATGTATCATTGCTCGGTTAAGCAATTCGCTCAGTTATTTAATAATCATCCTTTACCTTAAGTGTTCTCACACTACTATGAAGTTATAAAATCTGGTAGAGTATGTGTGAAAAAGGCTTTAGGTAGAACAACTTCCGTTAAGTTTTACTACATTTGTTAGTAAGTACTGTAAATATTGGTATTTCTTTCACATTAATTATTGATTTTACGGCATTAAGGATTGCTGGAGGGGCCGCCATAGTTCCTCCTTCTCCTAACCCAGAAAAGTAATCACTATTGCTTTCTATATGCTCCACTTCTATATTGGGACTTTCAATTGCAGTCATAACTCCATAGTCTGAAAAGGTTTGAGTTAATGGTATTCCTTCATCGTTATATTCTATTGATGCATACAAGGCTACTTCAATACCATGAAAGGTTGAACCAATTATCTGACCTTTCGCAAAATTTTCATTAATTATTTTACCAGCATCATGTATTACGTAGTATTTTAGTATTTTGGGTATGTTAGTTTCATCTATCTCGATTTCTACTATATGACCCATGCAACCGTATGATATTGAGGAATTTATCTTTCCTTCTTTTATGTTATCAGCATAGGGGGATTGGAAATAACCTACTGCTGTGAGACTTCCTTCTATTCCTTTCAATTTAACTGGATCCCAATAGAACGTACCAACTAGATGTCTTAATGATATAGATTTATCTCCAGATACTGTACTTATTCTTCCATTTTGAATTTTTAGTTCAGATTTTTGAACTCCTAATATTTCTGAAGCCATATCCTTTAGTTTATTCTCTAACTGGTCTAATGCATTATTTAATGCGGGTAAAACTATTGGAGTAAATCTACTAGAATAACTGCCAGAGGATATAACCCACGGTCTAGTTGTATCAACGTTATATATAACCTCTATATCCTCTGGGCTTACTCCTAATCTTTTAGATACTATTTCGGAGATTACGGTTTCATGACCTTGTCCCTCATTTGTCCCATTTACTGTTACTTTAACTTTCGAGTAAGGATCTATTTGCACAATTACCATATCTTGAGCTGAAGATTTAGGTAAATAATCTTTGCTTTCTCTAGCTAAGTCTAAGTATCCTATATTAGTACCTGATGGCTCTACTACTAGTGAGGTACCTATTGCAACTCTCTTTCCTCTTTTCCTTTCCTCATTAACCTCTACCTTGAGCTTATCGTACAACTCTTTCATCCTTTTTAGGACATTATAACAACTAAATCCGTAATATCTGCCTCCTGTAACTGTCTCGTATTGTATGGTTTTTATCACGTTTCTCATTCTAACCTCTATGGGATCCATACCTATTTCTCTTGCAAATTCATCTATTGCACTCTCTAATGCTAAATACAAATGTGGTCCTCCATAACCCCTATTCAATCCAGTAGGAACTGTATTAGTTAGGACTGCTCTATACGTTAATTTTAATGCTTGTATATCATAAGGACCAGTTAAATTTCCGTGGTTTCTAAGCAAATTTCCGGGCTCTGGAGGTCTAGGATATGCTCCTAAGTTATCTGTGAGTTCCATGTCTATAGCGTGGATTTTTCCCTCCTTATCTCCATATATTCTTATAATCGACTCTCTTTCAGCTCCAACGGAACTTGAAGTTAAGTGTTCGTTTCTAGTTTCTATCCATTTTAATGGTCTATTTACTAGTCTTGAAGATGCTGCAACTAAAGCCATGTATGGATAAATTGCGCTCTTAATGCCAAATGATCCTCCTATGTCTCTTGGTCCTCTTATAACTACTTTAGATTTTAATGCTTTACTTAAGAGATAGTGAATGGTAAATGGCCCCTGAAAGTTAGAAAAAATTTCGTACTCTTCTCCGTTATACTTCGCGTAGACTTCGTATGTTTCTAAGGGAGATGAGGTGTATCTTGGAAATTTTATCTTTTCCTCAATTACTACATTTGCTTTCTTAATTTCGTCCATATATTTTCCGTAAATAAATGTTTTATCTAGCACTATATTTGATTTTAGATTAGGATGAATTGGCGGCTTAGAAATCGCGTCAGATATACTTATAATTGCGTCTAATGGCTCATAATCTACTTGTAGTAATTCTTTTGCATCTTCTGCTATGTAATCATCTTTTGCAACTATTACAGCCACAGGTTCACCATAATAAACTGTTTTATCTCTAGCTATAGGATAATATTCCAAATTTATGTCTAGTGATAATGGAAAAGGATCTAGAAGGTTTTTTAAATCATTATATGTTATTACTTTTATTACTCCGTCTAATTTTTCTGCTTCTTCTTTGTTGATTCTTATTATTTTGGCATGAGCATAAGGAGATCTAACTATAGAAACAGAAAAATAACCTTTTATTTCTTTAGTTAATACGTCATCAATATACGAACCTTCTCCCTTTACAAATCGAAACCCCTCTTTAAATATCATACTTACCTACCGTTAAAATTAGGCTTCCTCTTATTTAAGAAGGACTCTACGCCTTCTCTGAAGTCTTCACTATATCTAAGTAAGCCGAAGGTTTTCCTTTCAATATCAAATCCTGCGTAAAATGGTGAATCTGCAACCTCTCTTATTATTTTCTTTAACGCCTTGAGGGCTAAGGGAGATAGGCTAGCTAAATCTTTAGCTATTTCTAATGCTCTTCCTTCTAGTTTATCTTCATCGACAATCTCATGAATTATCCCCCACTGAAGTGCAGTTTGTGCGTCTATTCTCTTTCCTAACATTAACATGTACGTAGCTCTAGATACACCTAACATTTTTACTATCCTAGTTACTCCTCCACTTGCAGGTACCATTCCTAATCTTATTTCTGGAAAGCTAAATTCACTTTTAGGTGTAGCTATTCTTATATCACAAGATAATGCTAATTCTAAGCCTGCACCAAATGTGTATCCGTTTATTGCAGCTATTACTGGCTTAGTTATTCTTTCACTTGTTGATAAATCTTCTCCCCAATCTAGTAAAGTCTCTGGGTTTAATGATAGGAACTCACTTATATCTCCTCCTGAACTAAAAGCTTTCCCACCTACGCCTTCTATAATTATTACTCTTACGCTCGGATCTTTGTCTAATTCTATAATTTTCTCTCCTATTTCTTTCCTCATCTCAACGGTTATTGCGTTCATTTTTTCTTGTCTATCTATTAATATTTTACCTATTTTATTCTCTTTATTTACCTCAACCTTAATCATATAATATCACACTAATCTTAACTGTACATAATATTATTTAAGTTTTTCCCTTAACTTAGTAATATTTTTATTGTTTTTCTAATTTCTTTATGATTTCTGGATTTTCTAATGTACTTATATCACCAACATTACTACCACTTTCTATTGATTTCAAAACTCTCCTCATTATTTTACCACTTAATGTATGTGGTAATTCTTTTACGAACTCTATTTCTCTGGGAACCATGTGTGAAGCTAATTTCTCTTTAACATAATTTTGGATTTGTTGTTTAAGTTCATCTGTAGGTTCATATTCCTTTTTAAGTACTACATACGCCTTTATCTTATGCCCTCTAACAGGGTCTTCTATGCCTATAACACCAACTTCAGCTACTGCTGGATGGGTTGATATTACACTCTCTATTTCTATTGGACTAACTCTGTAGCCAGAAACTTTAATTACATCATCTGCCCTACCCAAGTACCAGAAATATCCATCTTCATCCATATAAGCTAAATCACCAGTTAAATAATAACCGTTCTTAAAGTTACCCTTCCATCTCTCCTCATCTCCCCATATTCCTCTAGCCATAGCTGGAAAATCAGGTTTGAAAGCTAATATACCTCTGGTGTTAGGTGGAAGAGGATTTCCGTTTTCATCAACTATCAGAGCCTCGACTCCCGGTAATGGTTTACCCATGGATCCAACTTTTATGGGCATTGAAATGAAGTTAGCTATGACATATGTCGCAGTCTCAGTCTGACCATATCCATCATGAACCGGAACTCCAAATATTTGGAGACCTATTTTAACAGTATCTGGATCTACATATTCTCCGCCTGCATGTATGAATCTAACTGATGAAAGATCATATTTCTTACTAAGCTCCAGACCTTCTTTCTTTAACAATCTTAAGGCTGTTGGTGCAGTAGAAATTACAGAAACTTTAAATTCTTGGATAATAGAATACCAAGTTTCAGCCTTAAATCTTCCCTCATATGAAACAAGAGGAATACTATTAACCCATGATGTCCATACACCCGCAAATCCTGCTACCCACGCTGGATCTCCGGTATGCCAAAATATATCTTGTGGATGCATATCAAAATGATATTTTCCAGAAATGTAATAGAACGTTAAAATATCCTGGGCATGCCAAATTCCTTTAGGTTTTCCAGTGGTTCCAGAAGTATAAAGTATTAAGAAAGGATCGTTAATTGATCTCTTTTCATAGGAAATATTACCTATCCTATGACTTTCTCCTTCTATTCCATCATCAGTAGTTCTTAAAACCTTAATCCCACTTATATTCTTAAATTTATCTGCCAGCTCTTCATGCACAATAGCTACTTTAGCCCCACTGTTTTCCACTCTATACCTTATTGCCTCTTCACCAAATGTTGAAAAGATAGGAACTATGATACCACCTATCATAGCTATTGCAATAAATGAGAAGTATAATGATGGTGTCCTTTTAGACATTATAACTACTCTATCCCCTCTTTTTACTCCATTATTTTCTAATACATCTCTAAATGTAGCACCTTTCTTCTCTAAATCATTAAATGTTAACTTTCTTATACTGCCTTCTTCACTCACCCATAATAAGGCAAGTTTATCATTTTTATTATGTATTGCTAATTCTCCTGCATTTACTTCACCATAATAATTGAGCTCCTTGCGTACTCTGTCCCAATTAAAATTTCTTCTTACTTCATCGTAGTCAGTTAAATTTGGCTTTACTACTATTTTCTTGTCCTTTATTATTTCTACCATAATTATATCATCTATGTTTTATTACGCTTATTTATAAGCTTTACGTGTTATTTCAGTTTTCACTATAGTTCGTGTAATATTCGAAAGATTAATGGAAAAGTGAATTCAATATTCTTAAAGTTTTAGATAAAAAATCATATCTAGTGAGAGTTAATGTTTTTGGTGATCTAGGCGGATTGTATTAGAAAATCTCAATTTTTAGATAATGAAAAGTATTTTACTCCTTAAAATGACAAAAGATGAAATCTATTATATAATAAAAATTATCCATTACTACGTGATAAATATTATGATTGTTTAAACAATCATATTTTTGAGACTTTAATGGATAAAGCGTTTCTTTTTTTCCTATGGTTTTAAAGTATCGTTGCCTTTAAATTACTGAATAGGAATCTTCTTTGCTTTCCTTATCGGACGTTCTAATACTAAATTGCCAGGATATTTCTCATATCTTAACAATTCCTAAATAATTTATAAATGGTGAAGTTGCTATATAAATTAATGAGAAACTTTAACAATTACCCCATAAAGCTCGTAACTCTTCATATAATACATGAGAATTGCTGGAGTAGATATTATTTAAACGATGATTTAGTGAAGATATTGGATTTGATACCTTATATGGAGAAGAACCTTTTAAGAGTATTTGCAATAACTTCCGAAAAGGGGTATAAAACCATAGAAAAATTAAAGTTTGATGGTAAAATAAAAGAAATATTTAATGTGTATAGAGATGGTAATGGTATATTCATAGATTTAGCTAGGGATTTTGATAGTTCTGTTCTGTCTATTATAAATAAAAATAATGGAATTGTTTTAAATACTGCAAAATATGAAGGAATGGAAATATGGAATATTCTAATTTATGAACATAAAATTAATAGAATGCTTAAGGAATTAGATGATATAGCACAAATTGAGAAGATTAAAATAAGTGACCATATTCCGCTTACTAATACTTTATCCGATAATGAGTTAAAAATTCTTTCAATAGCTTATGAAAATGGTTATTTTGATTATCCAAGGAAAATTAAGTCTGGAGAATTAGCTAGTCTTCTCGGCATAAGTCAGTCAACATTAATTTACTATTTAAGAAACGCAGAAAGAAAAATAATAGGGCAATTCTTGAGAAAGAGCCGTATGGAGCAAACTGATGAACAAGTATAGATTAAATCCTATTTTAGTGTCAATTATCATTAAGCTTATTTTAAGAGATAGACTATAATAAATAGAAACAGGTTTTTAGAATATTTCTTCAATTAGAGAAAATTTCACTCCACTTCTCCATTACTTTTTTACTTAGTTCTTCACTGGGTTTAACTTCTATTGGAAATTCATTTCTAATTAGCCTACTAAATGGCTTTACTGCGTAGATTATTGCCCTAGATGAGGAATATTCCTTCAAGTTTTCTTTCCTTTCAGCCATTGGATCTAACGGAGTACTGGTAACGTTTTTAATAACGTCTATCGAAGTTGCTGGATCAGATCTAGTACACATAGCCCATACTACCTGGTTTAAGTCTGAAGGATCAATGTCATCGTCAACTACAATTACATATCTCCCGCCATAAGCACCTAAAGGACTTGTGCTAACTAAATGCCCTACCATAGTTGCATGACCGGCAAAAGATTGCTTTATTGATATTACAATAAATGCTCTCGAGAAACCAACTTCATGAGCCCAAACTCCTTTTATATTAGGTACTCCAGCTCTTTCTAGGAAATCCCAAATCATAGCAGATCTTATGGGACATCTAAAATAAGAATAATCATATGGAGGTATACTAGGTGCAGTACCTAATAATATTGGATCTTGTCTATAATAAACCCTCTTAACATCAATTACTGGACTTTTCATTCTCCCTCCAGCATAATATCCCATAAACTCCCCAAAAGGTCCCTCATCAGTTAATTCACCAGTTATATATCCCTCTACAGCTATTTCACTGTCAGCAGGAATAGGGAGACCAGTAACTTCACCTCTAAACACTCTGAATCTTTCTCCTATTACTGCTCCTGCAAAATTGTATTCAGAAACTCCTAAAGGTACTTCCATACCAGCAAATATTAAAAGAGACAAAGGTGGGCCAAAGGATATTGCTATTGGAGCTTTCTTACCTTTACTCAAATATTTTTCAATATGTAATCTACCATGGTGACTGGCCTCTATAAATATTGCCAATCTATTTTTGTCAACTAGCATTACCCTATAAGTTCCTACATTAACCCAATTAGAGTCTGGGTCACTTGTTATTACTGCATCTGCTGTACCTATGTATCTCCCACCATCCATTTCATGCCATTTAGGTGCGGGAAATTTTAAGAGATTCACATTATCCTCCTTGTCAACGTTTTCTAAAAAAGGTGCATCAGAAACTTCCAGTGGTTCATAGTTTCTGTATTCTTTATAAGCATAATTTAATCTTTCCCTCAACTTTAAGACCAATTCCATATTATTCAAATTGGGAGAAAAACCTAAGGCTAAACTAACCCTCCTAGAATCTAAAAGTGTTCCAGTAAGAAGCCTAAATCCTTTTGGATAATCAACTATCTCGTCAAATAGTAAAGTATATTTGTTCTTCTTTGCATTAAGGTCAGTAATTGCTCCAATTTCTAAATTCCAGTTTGCTCCCTTAATCTCCCTCAAAAGGTTTAATCTTCTAACCTCTTCAATAAACTTTCTAATTTCCATATTCTACTCTACCATATTTAGGGTATTAATACTTGTCTTCCTGTCACTTTATTAGATTCTAAATTATCTAAAGCTTCATTAGCTTCTTCTAATGATAATTTAGTTACAACAATTCTTATCTTTCCACTTTCAGCTAATTTTATGATTTCTAGAAAGTCTCTTCTATTACCAGTTAGAGTACCAATAAATTCCCAACCCATAGAGTGTAACTTTAACCCAGCTTCTTGTGGAAGACCTCCACCAAAAGTACCGACTTTAATATATCTTCCCAATTTTGCTAATGTGATATAATAGTTTTTTATAGTACTCTCAGAACCTACAAAGTCTAATATAGCATCAACTCCTCTTCCTTCAGTTATCCTCAATATTTCTTGAAATAAACTTTGATCTTTACCATTTATAACATAGTCAGCCCCTAATATTGACGCTAATTTTAGTCCTTCTTCGTTAATGTCTACTGCTATCACAGTAGAACCGTATAGAGCTTTAACTATTTGAACACCGAAACTTCCCAATCCGCCTCCAGCACCTATAATCATAGCATATTTAGATGGAGTTAAATTGGCTAGTCTAGCAGCCCTATAAGCCGTAACCCCTGCACAAGCTAAAGGTGAAGCCTCCTCTACTGATAACTTATTTACTTTATATACATAGTTAAAGTTAGAAACTACGTATTCAGCATATCCTCCATTAGTACTTATTCCTAACCATATAGGAAAATCACAATATTGCTCCTCTCCTATCTTACAGTAGTAGCAATTCCCCTCTCCTTGCCAAGGATTTATTATAACCTTATCTCCTTTTGTAAATCCTATAACCTCATCTCCAATATCTTCTATTACTCCCGCTATTTCATGTCCCGGAATAAAGGGTAGTTTAGGCGGATTTACAGATACTCTCTTATATATTGTACCACTTCTTACTGATACATCAGTATGACATACGCCTGCACTTCTTACTCTAATGAGAACTTGATTTTGCTTAAGTTTAGGAACATCAACATCTTCTAATTTTAACGGCTTTCCAAATTCCTTAATCAATATAGCTTTCATATAGCTCCCTTTTCAACTGATTCAACTTCCTTTAAAATATTACCCTTCGTATCTTTAGTTATAATTGAGGATATTAATAGAATTATCCCTACAATCACTAGAGCGTAAAACATAACTGATGGAAACTTTGATGCACCAATAGACGCTAATACTAGGCTTATAATAGTTGGAGAGGCTCCTCCTATAGCGAAACCTGTATTCCAAGTAAATGCAACACCAGTTCCTCTAATACTAGTAGGATAAGCCTCATTCAGATATGTCATTAACATACCTCCTCCGAAATCGCTTAATAATGATATTA
Organism: Sulfurisphaera ohwakuensis; assembly: GCF_009729055.1. Lineage (GTDB taxonomy): Archaea > Thermoproteota > Thermoprotei_A > Sulfolobales > Sulfolobaceae > Sulfurisphaera > Sulfurisphaera ohwakuensis. Next base: position 2,723,141 of record NZ_CP045484.1, read on the forward strand.
AAAACGTCACTGGAATTACATTATTAAAAGAACTTGTAGTTAAAGATCCTAAATATAAATATAGAGGAGAAATAGCAATTACTATTACTGCTCCTATTATTGACATTAACTTTCTTCCTATATGTTGAGAAATTTCACCTCCTAATGTAGGGCCTATTATCATACCAATTGAAGCTATTATCATTGTAATTCCTATTTCAGCCTTTGTTAAACCGTTAATTTTACTTAGAAATGTTGGAAATAAACCTTGTGTTAAATAATACATCAACGCCCAACCAACAGTAAGTACTAAAGCAATGCCGAATGTTCTTCTATATTTTGAGAAAAGCTCCCTAACTGGTGATTTTATAGTTTTCCCTCTCTCTTTAGTTTTTTGCCAAGCATCTGACTCTGGAACTAAATAGCTAACAAAACCTAATACTGCCAATGGCAGAAGCCCACCGAAAAACATTACTCTCCAGCCCCATATTAAATAGGAAGAGCCATGGAATAATAGAGCAGTCATATAAAACCAAGCAGAAGCGATTAAATATGCAGCACCAGCAGCAGAGAAACCTATTCCACCTACCCAGCCTCTATGTCTTTCTGGTACCGATTCTGGTCCTATAGTATGACTTCCAGCAGTCACGCCTCCAACAAAGAATCCCTCCGCTAATCTTACTAGTATTATAAGTATTGGAGCAAAAATTCCTACTACTGCATAAGTTGGTAATGCTCCTTGAAGGCTCGCAGTAATAACTAGGCCTATTATACCATAGATTATTGCCCTCTTTCTTCCTAATTTGTCCGAAATATTGTTTCCAAAATACAGTGCTCCTACTGGTCTCATAAGAAATGATGTTAAAAATGTAGCGTAAGTAGCAGCTATTGCAAGAAACACTACCTTTGATGGGAAGAATAGTTCTGCTATATAAGGAGTTACGAGTAGGATACTAAATAGGTCATACAAATCAAATGTCCACGCTAAAAACGTAGCTAATATCCATTTAGCATGTTTACTAGTTAGTTTATCATCTGGTTTCATTTTATATTAACCTCTGAACTATAGTTTATTATTTTCACTTATAAATGTTACTTGAATATAATGCATTATAAAAATAATAAATTTAATCATTAGTATTTTTCGAACCGCTGAATACATCAAATTAGTTTGAATTTAAAGTAGGTTTTAGCCAGCCATAGTGTTAACATTAAGCTATCTTTAAGATTATATTTAAGGATATATTATCTAATATGCTTACTCTTTGTGTAAATTCTATATATCATCTTATTGCGGATCCCTGAATACATTTTACAAAAGTAATTTCAAGCAATAATTCTTTCTTTCTTATTTAGAAAATTTTATAATTAAAGGAAAAGTTAAGGTAAGGAGACCAGTTACACCTTAGAAATCAAAAAGAGAGTTCCCAAACAATCTTTAACAATAGAGTTGATCTTTTATTTAAAATACCGGATTAATGAACATGGAAATACAGAGATAAATTCACAAATCTGAAACCGTTAATTATGATAAGGAGACGTATAATATGGAGATAGTAAAACTGTTTAACACTTATTAGGGAATTACAAATTTTTATATCCGGTCATTAAAGGGAGACAATAAGCCTTCAAATTGCTCGGAAATCTTATTTAGAAGAAGACCTTGCACTTTAAAATCTCAAAATATATAATTCATATAAACAACTCAATTAATATTTATTTCTTACTTTATGATAAAAGATAAGATTTAATCGATTTAAGATAGCAATTTTATGATATTGACGATATATTTTTAAAAACTATTAGATAATAAAAATTCCCTAAAGTACTACACCCTTTGAAATGAGTATAATCTAGCCAGATAAAGTCTCTTAACAATGACTACTGATCAGATTATTTCCAAAATTATTTATATAACTGTATATACTATATTCCGTTAGTATTGTTTAAACATCATTTGAATTAATTAACTAATTTAAGCTTATTAATCTAATAGTACTATTAATCTTATGAAATCCCTCATAGACCTTTCAAGACCTAAAAGGCTCGTAAGGATAATCCCAATAATATTCTTTCTATATTTGATAAATTTTCTAGATAGGGTTAATATCTCATATGCGATTGATGCAGGGATGTTTCAGTATTTAGGTGTAGCTTCCTCTCAAGTGGGAATAATAGCCTCACTTGCATCATCACTCTTCTTCGTAGGATATTTTATTCCCCAAATATTTTCTAATCTAGGGATTAATCGATACGGTGTTAGGAAAATATTTGCATTAGCATTTACCGCATGGGGTGTAATAACAATATTAACGGGCTTTGTGACAGCTGTGGTGCAAGTTTATGTATTGAGATTCCTTTTAGGTATTGCTGAGGGGCCTTTTTATGCTGGAGTAATATTTTATCTAAGTATTTGGTTTCTTAAGCCGGAAAGGGCAACGGCTAACAGTTTGTTTAATGCCGCAATACCTATTTCTGGTATAATCGGTGGTCTAATAGCTGGATTGATTTTTGCAGTTTACGGAGATTATCCGGGGTGGAGGTATCTATTCTGGTATGAGGGTATTTTAGCCTTAATAGGAGCGTTAATAGCTTATTTTCTGTTAACTGACTTCCCTAAAGACGCTAAATGGTTAAGCAAAGAGGAAAAGGAAGCTTTAGAGAGGGCTAAGGCAGAGGAAGAAGTTGAAAAGGTTAAGGTTAGTTGGAAGTCTGCGTTAGCCCATAGAGATGTAATACTTCTGGCAATAGTTTACTTTTTAGGAGTTACAAGCCTTTACGGATACTCTATCTGGCTACCCAGCATTATAAGCGCTATAGCTAAAGTTAATGCCAGTATAGCGAGCTTTTTATCAATTATTCCTTATGTTATTGCATCAATTTCATTGATTATAATAGCTTGGTATGCTGATAAGCATCAGAATCATAAGATTGTTACTTCAATTGTTTTTGTGATAGCTGGAATAGGGTTAGCGTTAAGTGCGGCGACTGAGAGTATTTTTATTATTTCATTTATACTTTTCGCAATAGCCGCAATAGGAATATACAGTTTTCTTTCTCCATTTTGGGCTGTTCCTCAGAAGTTTCTTCAAGGAGATGCAGCAGCAGCATCAATAGGCCTTATAAACGCTGTGGGTAATTTAGGAGGAATTGCTGGGCCAATAATTGTTGGTTTTCTGAAATCTTATACGGGATCTTTTGTAGATGGTGTTTACGCTATGGCTTTATTTTCATTCTTAGCGGGGATAGTAATGATTTTAGTTAAAAAGGAATAAATTAATTCTTTGTTTTCGCAAAAATCTTTTTTTAAGAAACTAAGTGAAACGAATCTCACACCTTTTTCTTAAGGATTTACAATGTAAACCTATGGGATTATAAAAACATTAGTTGTTTAATGAAACTACTGCTAGTAGATAGTTAAACTTAATTCTCTAGATCCCAACTTATACATGTGGTCTACCACTTAAGACTAAGAAAGAAGGGTATTGTAATTCTACCTAAGGAGATTAGAGAAAAGCTTGGCGTAAGTGAAAACGATATATTAATAGCGGATATAAAAGACGGTGAACTTATTTTACGTCCTTTGAAACCTAAAATTGTAAGAGTAAATCCAATAGTGGTAGAGGAAATTTTAAAGGATGAGGGAGATAAAGAGAGGAGAAAAGAAGAATTCAATAAAAAGAAAGACTCTCCATCCTTACAATAAGGAATTTTTCCTTATTCTCCTAGGTTAATATGATCCCTATTAGTAGAAGGATTAATATCGGTATTTCAATCATTAATTGTATATTATATAAATATAATTTTCTTGGTACTGAGTTTTTGCAGAAATAAAATGCTATCTCTCTAGTAACAAAATTTGATAAAAAGAAGATAATGAAACCTAAATTAACTAAATAGTTTGCTACAATCATTTCTATCGGTGCCATTTCTATGATTGAATTTGCTAGTGACCATTTTATTACATTAGACAGTACTGGTTTCATACTACCACTATAGTATAGGAAATTGCTACTACTGCATATAACTTTCATTATAATACTTGCAGACACAAGATTTAGTAGCATTAATTTAAATATGGGGTCATGGGGTATTATGACCAATAATGATATAATTATACCTAGTAAATAGTAAAAAGTTGTGATAACTGGAGGTAATAAGTATGATTCTAACCTCTTTTTGAATGAATAAAAATAGGAGGAAAAAAGCAATCCCTTATGTGGATTTATACCTTCAACGATGCCGAGGCTAAGGATAGCAATAAGAATCGGATGAAGCATCTCCTCCACTCAGCCTAACTTGATGGGATCTAGCCTCTCCGAAATCTACAAAGAATTCTTTATCAATTTCTAATCCTCCAGACGGATTAGCATTTAACTTAACCATCCATCCCTTTAACCCCTCTGGATAGAACTGGTTATCCCATGTACTATATAGTGAGTTGGTGACGTAAACTCTTCTTCCGTCTCTGCTTATTTCAAGCATTTGAGGTGCTCCGGTTAATTTATACCCAGCAGGATGATCTGCTCTGTGAAAGATTCCTCCTAATTTCACTTTACCAGTCAATACTGGTTTGAAGGGATTACTTATGTCGTACTGTCTTACTTCACCAATCCCCCATAAACTTAGGTAAAGGAACTTATCGTCTAAACTTATGTCAATATCAGTTACTAGAGGAGGGACTGCTTTGAAGGGCTTCAATATTTCTGGCAAATTACCCTCTAATGGTTCTGCTGGTATTTCAATTACTTTCTCCGCATTCCATTTACCGTCTTCATAATACCATAACCAAATGGAACTGCTTAAGTCCTTAAGGCTTACTACCATATTTATGAAACCCATTAGTTTTGTAGGGTCGTGTAGGGGTCTCAACTCTAATGCCATTCTGTTCTCTTCACCTAATGTTAAGCTGTGTAGTTTCTTCCTCTTCCTTAAATCCCAGAAGTGAACCCTATTCCCGTATCTGTCCTTTAGATGTTCTAATTTTAGACCGTCTTCAATTGTATTTGGGACTGCCCATTCACTGCTTACTAAAACTTCATTGGGCAAATTCCACCAAAAGTCGTAAGCTAAATACTGGTCTCCCCTATCTATTTCCCATTTGCCTAATGGTTCGAAACTGTAATGGTCTAACATTAATATCCCTCCGGGTCCTTCTCCTTCCTCGTTTCCAAGTGCACTTATGTAGATAGCGTCTGGTCCACAATGGACTGTATGGAGTCTGGAATAACCACTGACTTTTTTGACTTCTTCCGGTTCTATCACCTTAATTATTTTAGGCTCTCTGGGATTAGGTTTAGTGTCAATAATGTATATTCTAGAGGATCTTAAACCTGGGACTATAAGGAACCTTCTTTCAATGTTAGGTTTACCGTTTGGGCATAGAGCTGAACTACAAGCATTCCATCCAAAGTGGTGTAATTCATCGTTGATGTATGGTAATTCCACTTTGTGGACTATCTTTGAGTATGTCTCGGACTTGGGGTTTACGTCAACTACTGCTATAAAATCAGCTCTGTTAATCCCAGTACCAGTATATAGGCATGCTACGTAAGCTAAATCTTCTGGAGGAGCTTTCATAGCCATTTTAGGTGATGGGTAAAATGTTGGGTCTCTTTTGAAAGGGACTATAGCCATTAATTATATTTTGTTATATAATTTATTAAGGTTTATTGTGAGTGCAATAATATCAACTATTTTACACAATTAACTTTTATATTTCCGCTTAGTAAAATGTAGTTTCGATTTTAAGTCAAAAAGGCATAATTTTATGGCTAGAAATCGTTTTCATATTCTGTTTATCTTTACGTATTACTTTCTATCTGATATAAAATAAAGATTTAAGAGGAAGAATTGGATAGTTGTTAGTAGGATATAGTTAACTAAATTAACTTTTCACTGTTTATGATTTTTACTATATCTATGTTAATTGGAATCACTAGATAGTTATTTTTAAATTATAGAATAGAAATATAAATTACAAATTGCTAAGATCAAAGAGAGACTATTCCCAAACAGTCATTAATCTCGAAAAGTATTTATAAAAAGTTTTATCTAATACGACTTATCGAAAAAGACAAGAGAGGATGTAGTAGGTGTTATTATAGAAAATGATTTAGTTTAAGGGATTTATTGTTGTTGTATAATTAACACTATAACCATTATCTATTTGATAGAATTATAAGCTATTTATTCTATTTTTCTTGTGATAAACACAGATAACGATTATATTAATTTAACATAGATTATACGAAATTGACTTCTTTATCGCCCTTAGGGCAGTGAAGAAGTCAGATATTTAAACGGAGAATAAAAATGACTTAAGCATTCAATAAGAATTACGCATCTGAAATTTCCAAATCATAAATGCTTTTGTGGGATGCTTCAATTTTCTCATTTATGAAGTTAAAAGTTTAGTTATAAAGTTAACAGATTATGATTTTCTTCAATAATTTATAGACTTAAAATAGTTATTTGGTATCGTTCTACCTTATCTCGTATTAATGCCTATAGATTTATTCTCTTTAAAAATGGATAGGGAAAGCATTACGTTAACTTGTTGATTTTTCATTAATTAAGTAACATAAACCCAATATCTAAACGGATCTTACTCTAAACTTGTGGCAATATCAAGGTAATTATAGTAAGACTTTTTTCTTACAAAGGTTATTAGAGTTTCATGGATTTACAAAACATCTTGGAAAACAATGATAGAGTATTTAAGTTTTTAGAGGTTAAGATCTTAGATGTAAAGCCAGGTTATTCTAAGATTCAAATTCCTTATAAGGAAGAGTTCTGTAGGAGAGGTAATGTGTTAAACGGTGGAATTATAATGACTGCTATCGATTTTGCTGGAGGTTTAGCTACTTTATCTGTAAATGATGGAATAGACCAAGTTACTCAAGAGTTAAAGGTTAACTTTCTCGAACCCATGTATAGGGGACCATTTACTGTTGAAGGTAAGGTGGTAAGAAAAGGAAGGACTGCTGTTGTAGTACAAATAGAGTTTAGGGATAGTGAAGGAAAATTAGGTGCTATAGCCTTAGGTACTTGGTATATAATAAGGGATAGGACAGTTAAAAAGGAAGGAGGATAATAAAACGTTACATGTTTTTAACTAATTCTCTGATCACTTTCTTATCTAACTTCCCCGTACTAGTTTTTGGTAATTCATTAACGAATAATACCTTATCCGGTATCCACCATTTGGGGAATCTGTTTAGTGAGAGAAGGTACTCTTTGATCTCGCTTTCTGTGATTTTACCTTGATATTCCTTTTTAGGTACAACTAGAGCAACGGGTCTCTCTCCCCATTTTTCGTCTTTAACAGCAACAACAGCGGCCTCAAAGACTTTATAATAGCTCATTATCGCGTTCTCAAGATCTATACTGGAAATCCATTCGCCTCCGCTTTTTATTAAATCCTTAGCCCTATCTACTATTTTTATATAACCATATTTATCAATCGTAGCTATATCTCCAGTCTTTAACCAAATTCTGTTGTCAATAACTCTGAATGTTTCTTTACTCTTTTCCGCTTCTTTATAATATTCTTTTGCAACCCATGCACCGCTAACCCATAGTTCTCCAATGCTCTCACCATCCCACGGAAGTTCTTTCTCATTATCTAAACTAACTAATTTCATTTCAATTCCGGGTAAAGGAATTCCTTGACTACTTATCTTTTCTTGATCTTGATTAACTGTTGTTATTGCCTCTGTTTCTGTCATTCCCCATGCGTGATATAATCTAATACCCATTTTGTTAAATTTCTCTGCTATAATTCTTGGTGGCTCAGCACCGCCAGTTACTACGGTCTTTAATGACGAAATATTATAATTCTCCTTCTCTATAAAGTTCAAGAAGTCTATCCAAATTGTTGGAGCGGCAGCTGCAATGGTAACTTTTTCCTTTTCTATTAGTTCAGCTAAATCCTTAGAAGTTGGTCTAGGACCGGGTAATACTAGTTTAGCACCGGTCATTAGTGCTGAGAACGGTAAGTCCCAACCATTTATATGGAACATTGGTACAACGACTAATAGTGTATCGTTTCTTGATATTCCAACTGCATCTTTAGCTAATAGGGTTAGTGAATGTATATAGATGGATCTGTGAGTATACATTATCCCTTTAGGTTTCCCAGTTGTTCCAGAAGTGTAACATATAACTGCTTCATCTTTTTCATCAAGTTGGGGAAAACTGTCTATTGGTTTTTGCATTTCTACTGCCTTGTCAAAGTTCTCGTCAAGATAAAATATTCCGCTAAGAGACGTCTTTAGTTTGCTGATCTCGAATTCTGGAGAAGTAAACACAAATTTGTCACCTGCGTGATTGATTACATATTCAATCTCGTTGGGATGAAATCTTACGTTTATTGTATGTAGAATATAACCCATATTTGTTGTGGCAAAATAAAGTTCTAGATGTCTTCTTGTATTCCATTCAATCGAGGCAACTTTATCCCCTTTTTCTAATTTCAAGCTCTTTAAAAAGGAAGAGAGTTTTCTTACCCTTAAGGCAAATTCCCTATAACTCATCTTTTCAATTTTGTTAGACCTAGAGACTATCTCACTTTCTGGGTATAATTTTTCAACTCGCCAAAAAATGTGTTGGATTGTTAAGGGGAAATCGTACATATTAAATACTCTTTATTCTCAAATTTAAATATAACGGGAAAAAATCCCATTTAACTTGAAATTATTTTCTTTACAAGTTCCTTACTTTCATTAAAATCGTAATTTCTAAATAGTTCAATTTTACTTGCCTCAATTGAACCCTCAGCATGAATCATAGTTGTAAGCCAATACCCTACTAAAGAACTACTTCCGGCTATTTCCTTCACAAATTTCAAAATTTCGATCCTTTCTTTACCGTCTATCGCACCTCTCAAATACTTATTTATAACCTCTCCTTCATCACTCTTAAGATCTTCTTCAGAGGGTAATGTCGAAATTATACCTCCAGCTATGTCAATTAAATCCTTAACTACCTCATGAAAATGTGTGTTAGTGTAGAGCTTACCTATATTAGTAAAGATGTAATTGGGTATTGCAATTTCTTCATCAATTTCTGGGTAAACAGACGAGGCTATTGCCGACATCCTCAATATTTCTTTATAAAGTATCATGTCTATTATATCATCTCTCACATGTTTTTCGTTCGATATTCCGTTTGCTTCTGCTGAAAGGATTGCTGAACCTAAATAAAGATTTGCCATAGCAGCTCTATAAGAAATTGCAGTAAACCTATGATAAGTTGCAAATAGTCTTGCCAAAGTCCCGGCATACTCGTATTCCTTAAAAAGGAATACCCTATCCCATGGTACGAAGACGTTATCAAAGATTGTGAGCGTCTCTAACTCATAATCTTTTACACTTAAGACTGATGAGGAGTTTCCCTCAATCTCATCTATTGGTCTTACAATCATTTTTAATCCGGGTGTATTAGCAGGAACGGCAAAGGCTATAGCATAATCCTTATCCTCTTCTCCCATAGCCCTTGTTGGTATAACTATTATCTCATCAGCTACAGCTGCTTGAGTAGTGTGAGCTTTTGCCCCTCTAACTACGATGCCGTCACTTCTTACATCAACTACTCTAACATATAAATCTGGATCTGGCTGTTTTGATGGTCTTTTTGACCTATCGCCCTTAACATCAGTCTGTGCCGTTGCTAAGGTTAGATCATTTTTTACCACATAATCGTAATATTTCATAACCCTACTGTGATAGTCTTTTCCGTACTTTTTATCTAATTTTTTAGTTGTTATCATTAGGGAAAAGAGAGCATCACTACCAATAGCTTGTGAAATATTAAATATACCATTACAGAAAATTGTTGTATTGTATACTAGTTTGTGTCTATCTAATAAGTCTTGGGATGTTTTTGGTACCTTGAAGTATTTGCTTATTTTACCGTATTTGGAATCATCATAAAGCCTTTCTGGGTATTCAAATAGTTTTGATGCATGAAGTGCAGATATTTTTAACACTGGATGTTCAACTATATTTGAAACGTATTTACCTCGATACATTACTCTTCTTCCATCACTAAGCGACTTTAAGTAATCCTCCTTGCTTCTCATATTTGATAATTTCATGGAGGGTTATATAAATCTACATAGTACTATGATCTTACTTTTACTCCTTGTAGATATGTTCTCAATTACCAAAGCTATGGTCCAGTAAGAGCACTAAATGAAACATGTTATTATTAATATTGAGAGTAACGCGAACTATGATTTGATATTGGGTTTGAATAAGTTAATATTGGCCTTAAACTCGTCTTGTAAAATATTTTTACCTAAGAATTTCTCTAATAACGAATATATACATTTTGCATAAGCTTTTAAACTTTAGGATATAAAAATATTCGTGGTTTTATAATGAGCGAAGTCATAGAAATTAAGTCTCCTTCTAATTTGAAAGTAATAGGAACTGTAAAGAGAATGAGTAGAGATGAGGTTAGGGGTGAAATAGAAGAAGCTCATAAGGGTTTTGAGAGTATATCTAAAATGCCATTATATAAAAGGACTGCAATACTAAGGAAAGTATCTGAGATCTTGGAAAGGGAGCAAGAAAGGTTAGCTAGATTATTAGCTATAGAAGCAGGAAAACCAATAAAGGATTCAAGAGTTGAGGTAATGAGAGCCTCAAGGTTATTTAGACAAGCCGCTGAAGAGGCAGCAATAGTATTAGAGGGTAAAAACTATAGGGTTGACGCTTATGAATACCCACCTGGAAATGAAAATAGGATAGTAATTAGTACTAGGGAACCTATAGGGGTAGTAACTGCTATATTACCTTTTAACTTTCCTATAAATTCATTTGCACATAAAGTAGCCCCAGCAATAGCTGTAGGCAATTCTGTAGTAGTAAAACCCAGCATAAGCACTCCATTATCTGCAATAGAGATGAAGAAGATACTTGTAGAGGCTGGACTTCCAGATAGTGCAGTTAGGGTTGTAACTGGATATAGTAGTGAAATAGGTGATGAGTTAATAACTCATCCATTAGTTGGTTTAATAACTTTAACTGGGTCTACACAAACTGGTTTAGCAATAGCCTCTAAGGCTGTCTCTTTAGGAAAGAGGATTATAATGGAGTTAGGTGGATCTGATCCAATTATAGTTTTAGAAGACGCAAATATAGATAGGGCTGCTTCAATAGCCGTTAGGGCTAGATATGAATATGCTGGTCAAAATTGTAATGCTGGAAAAAGGATAATAGTTAGAGAGGAAATTTACGATAAATTCGTTAAGGCATTTGAGGAGAAAGTTAAGGCACTTAAGATAGGAGATCCACTAGACGAAAATACTGATGTCGGTCCGGTAATAAACCAAGAAAGTGTTGAGAAGTTGAATAAAGCTTTAGAGGATGCACAAACGAAAGGAGGTAATGTTGAAGTACTTAACAAAGGACCGGAGACTGGTTACTTCTTCCCATTAAGTTTAGTTACTAACGCTAATCTGGATATGTTAGTACTGAAGACCGAAATATTCGGACCAATAGCTCCAATTGTTTCGGTAAAGAGTGATGAAGAAGCAATTAGTATTGCTAACTCTACCGAATATGGCTTACAATCTGCAATCTTCAGTAATAATGTAAATAGGGCTCTTAAAATGGCTAGGGAGTTAAAGTTCGGTGCTACAATAATTAATGATAGTACTAGACTGAGATGGGATTCCTTACCTTTCGGAGGATTTAAGAAAAGTGGGATAGGAAGAGAGGGAGTGAGAGATACTATGCTGGAAATGACCGAGAATAAGTTAATAGCAATAACATTATTATAACTGAGAAATTTTCCTTGGAGAGAACATTAATATCAAAGATGGCAGATTATGTCTTAAACTTATTATTAAGAAGTTTGTTAGAGGTGTGACATGTAATGAATAAAAGTTGCATGTTTTTGCTACGTTATTTAAATTGTTTAAAATGACAATTTAAAGAGTATTTTTATGTAGTTATTTTATTCTGTAATTAATAAAAAATTGTACAAAATATTCATGATATATTCTCTCACATTAATGAATATTATGAGAAAGAATAATCTTGTATAAAATTAAATTTCTAAATATGTTATCTATATAAGAATAACTACTTTGGAAGAAGTATAATAAAAAATTTTTAATAACGTTAAACATTATGCTATATGTCTGTTGCTTCATTTACTTCTTCTAATCTTACTTTCACAGTCTTGGGAAGCACGAAGAGTGTTGCTATTGCAACTGCTACAGCAGGTATCCATGGAACAGTCCATGCACCTATATTACCTAGAACGGATATTAACGGAAATAGAGCAATTAGTCCTATAGCACCACCTGCATGACCTACCCCATCTGCTATAGCATAACCTGTAGCTCTAGCATTAGTTGGGAAATTCTCAGTACATAGTAGATAATATATATTATACCATCCAACTCCTACAAGTTCTGCAATAAAGGCACCAGCAAAGAATACTGGTATACTTCTTGCTACTCCTCCGATTGCCATTATTCCAGTACCTAATAAATAGACTACAACTCCGAAGATTGTCATGCTTCTTCTATCAAATCTATCTATAATAAATCTTAATAATATTGAACCTAAAAAAGCTCCTATTCCTGCTAATCCGAAGTAGAATACTGCAGAAGAGAATAGGGACCCGCTATATCCTAGGATATCCTTTACCCAGGTAGGTGGCAAAACTAAGAATGGATAATCCATAAAATAAATCCAGAACATTAGCAAAAACAATGTTATTAATCTCTTTAGGTACTTGGGCTTTGCCAATATTTTAAACGGATTTTCATTTTTTACGCTATAAGTCTTAATTTGAGGTTCAGGTAATTTGTTAACATTAGCTCTACTCATTGCAGTTGTCTCCATTCTACTTACCAATGCATCTGCCTCGTTAAACTTACCCTTCATTGCTAAAAACCTAACAGTCTCTGGTGCGTAGGCCCTAATAGCTAGAGCGAGAACTGCTAATACAGCTCCTAATAGGAACGTAATTCTCCATCCTATATTAGGTATTGATGTAACAATTAACGCCGCAATAAAGGGTCCAATTCCTATTCCAGCCCATCCTCCTATAAAAGCTAAGTTTACATATTGGCCTCTTTTATGTGCTGGAGACATTTCTGCCATATAGGTCATAACAAGGACTAGATCTGCACCTATACCCATTCCAGTTATAAATCTAAATGCAGCTAGCATAGGATAATTAACAGATAACGCATCACCAAAACTTCCTATTGCTGTAAATAATGCCGTAAATATAAGAGTAGGCCTCCTTCCAATGACATCAGCTATATAAGAGAACAGAGGTGCGCCTACTACATATCCCCATAAACCTAGAGATGCAATAAGTGATGCTTGAGACGCTGTTACAACGAAAGGAATATAGGGTAGAGCAAAACCTACATCAATTACGTCATATAAAGTAATAAAAAATGAGAAACCCATAGCCCAGATTAACGCATATGTTAAGCCCCAAGTTGGTAACCTATCAACTCTCGCTACATACCACTCTGGAGTCTGCTTCAAATTAGATTTATCTTCCATATAATTAATTATTTATCATTAATATATAAATTTTTGTGTATTTTTGTAAAGCCATCTTATCCGGTATTTATGTAAAAATATTAGGAAAATTTTTTAATGAGATATATAAGCCACTGACAAATGTTATCAATTCTAGTTGATTAACTATTCAATTTTAGCTAAAGTTATATATTCTTCACACTTAATAAGAAAAACTGTATTTAGGAAAACTTTATAATAAAACTTTAATAATTATATTATTATGTTACTTTCGCCTAAAGACGAAGAAGAGAAGTTAATCCTCTCAACTGTAGATGAGTTAATGAAGAAGTATGACGAAACATATTGGTTAAGTAAAGACCAAAAAAGAGAATTTCCAGTGGAGTTTTTTAATGAGTTCATGAGTTTAGGTTTGGGATCAATACTAATTCCTATAGAATACGGAGGAGCAGGGAAAGATATTAGGTTAGCTTGCTTAATCCTTTACCTAATTAATGTAAGGGGAGGGAATTCGTATTTCGTTCATGGTCAATATTACACTACAGCATTACTTGTAAGGCATTCAAATAAAAAGTTGAAGGATAAATATTTTAAAGATATAGGTAAAGGTGGGAAGATATTATCATTAGCATTAACTGAGCCAGAGGTAGGATCTGATAGTACTAGAATAAAGACTATTGCAGAAAAGGTCGGAGATAAGTATATTGTAAAGGGTCATAAGATTTTCATTTCTAGATTGAAATACACTGATTTTATGATATTAGTGGCTAGGACAACGCCCTATGAAAGGGTTGAAAAGAAGACTGATGGTATTACTCTATTTCTAGTTGATTTAAGGGAAGGAAGAAAGGGAATTGAAATGAGAGAGATTAAAACTATGTCAAATACTGATGCATATGAAGTTTTCATTGATAATTTAGAAATACCAGAGGATAATGTTATAGGAGAAGTAGGTAGGGGATTTTACCATTTGCTGGATTTGTTAAATACTGAGAGATTTATGATAGCTGCTGAACTGATAGGTAACGCTGAATGGTTTATAAATAAGGCTGTGGATTATGCGAAAAATAGGGTAGTTTTCGGTAAACCAATAGGCAGTTTTCAAGGCGTTCAATTTCCAATAGCTAAGGCATATGCGAAATTACAAGCACTTATAAGTTATTTCAATGAGGGATTGAGTTTAGTTGAAGAAGAAAAGGACGCTAAGCTAATTGGAAACTATGCTAATATTTCGAAATACCTAGCAGCAGAAATAGCTTGGGAAGCAGGGAATGTAGCAATGGACGTTTATGGAGGTTATGGTTATGCTGTGGAAACAGGCATAGAAAGAAAACTAAGAGAGACTAGACTATATAAGGTAGCTCCCATATCACAAAATTTAGTCTTAGCATATATTGCTCACCATATGCTAGGACTTCCAAGATCATACTAATTGGGAAAAATAACAGATAGAAATTAGCTTAAAAATTATTTCAAATCAATTTATTATATAACTTGCTTATTAGAAAAAGAATCTTTTTAATTAGAGGTTTTATAAAAATAGTTCTATTAATTTATAGTTCTAGTTAGTTGAGTATTACCTTTGTTTACTCGCTTCCATTATTACTCCTTTTTTAATTAGATTATTTATCTCGCCGTTACTATATCCTAATTCAAGTAAAATTTCCCTAGTATGTTCACCTAACCGTGGAGCAACAGTTTCCTTTTTATTAAATGGGAACCTAATATACTTCATCCCGTTAACCTCATAAACTAACCTATTACCATACCTTTGGAAAGCTTCAGCTAAGTTAAGCACTGGAGCTACTGGTACATCAGCATCACTCAATAATTTTACCCAATATTCTTTAGTATTATTCTCAAATATTTTTTGCAATTCACTTACTATATACTCCCTATTTTCAAGTCTCTTTTGGTTAGTATTGAATTTCTCTAGATCCTCTCTTCCTAGAGCTTTGCATAGCTTAGAATATTGCTCATCAGTGAAAACTGCTACGAAAATATAACCGTCAGCTGTCTTAAACGCTTGGTAAGGAACTAAGTATCTGTGTGCAGAACCCATCCTCTTAGGTATTGCTCCAACGTTTAAGTACATATAAGCATCTTCAAGCATTAAGTAAAATTGGGTATAGATCATTGGCACGTTGATAAAGATTGATTCTCCTTTATTTAAGGCAGACAGGATGAGTATAGTACCCATCAAAGCAGTTATTATATCCGTAATTGAGGTTGCAAATTTAGCCGGAGGTCCATTTTCTTCTCCAGTCATATCCATTAGACCACTCAATGCTAATATTGTTGCGTCATAAGCTGGCTTATCAGCCTCCTCTGGTCCATAACCTGTTATTGAACAGTATATTAAGCTGGGGTTAA
Organism: Sulfurisphaera ohwakuensis; assembly: GCF_009729055.1. GTDB lineage: Archaea > Thermoproteota > Thermoprotei_A > Sulfolobales > Sulfolobaceae > Sulfurisphaera > Sulfurisphaera ohwakuensis. Next base: position 2,739,016 of record NZ_CP045484.1, read on the forward strand.
TTTCCTTCAAAGTATCGTAATCTATTCTTAATTTTTTAAGTGCAGAAGGCCTATAATTAGTAATTAATATCCTAGCAGATTTCACCAACTTTTTGAAAATCTCGTAACCTTCACTTGTTTTGAGATTAATTACAACACTCTTCTTTCCCCTATTTGTACTGGCAAAATAAATACTAACTCCATTTATCTCTGGATTAATTTTCCTCCTATCATCACCATAAGGAGGAGGCTCAACCTTTATTACCTCAAATCCTAAATCAGCTAATATTTCCCCAATTAAAGGTGCTGATATATTACTTCCCAGCTCAAGGACTCTATACATTTTGTCATCCTCGTTTAGTTGAAGACGGAATACTCATTCTTTCTTTTCTCCCGTCCAACTTGCCCCTCTCTTTCTAACCATAAATACTCTATCAAATTCCACAACCTTTTCTCCCCTTTGATTATATCCCCATGTCCTTATTTTAACTATTCCGAAACCGGGTCTGCTTTTAGATTCCCTAATCTCTGTAACCTCAGCTTCTGCATAGATCGTATCTCCAGCGAAAACCGGGTTTAAGAATTTCACATTTTCTAATCCTAACATAAAACCGTTTTGACTCGTTTGTTCGACAAGCATTCCCGCAACTATTGCTAAAGTTAAAAAACCATTTACTACTAACCTCCCCTTAAACGGTTCTCCAGGGAAGTATTTCTCTGTATAGTCCTTATTAAAATGGATTTGATTACTATTATTAGTTAAGAGAGTAAACCAAATATTATCAACATCTGTTATTGTCCTTCCTATCTTACTTTTAAATTTCTGCCCTACTTTAAAATCCTCGAAATAAGGACCTTCTGTATTCTCTGACATAATTTAAAGTATTATAATAGGGTTTAAAAAAGCATTTTTAACAATTTCTGAATTTAACTATTAGAAGTTATTATTTATAATGCATCAAGAGATTGCATAAAAAGCTTAAAATTTTAGAAAGGACTGGGGAAAACTGTAAGTTGTAATAGCAATTACAAACAATGAAGTGTAGCTTTTTACTGATAACTTTAGGTGATCATACCTATTAACATGATAAAATATCGTAACTTGCCGATCACACAGAGAAATATATTATATTTTCTTGTAACTAGCATAATTTTTTAGCTTTTAGATACATCTAATATCACATGAAATTAGAAAAAGTGTTAGTTGTAGGAGCAGGTACTATGGGACATGGTATTGCTGAACTGTTCGCTATGGCTGGATATCAAGTATATTTAAGTGATATAAATCAAGAAATTCTGGATAATGCATTAAGTAAAATTAAGTGGAGTTTAGATAAACTCCAAGAAAAAGGACAGCTAAAGGAAAGTGCTAGTAATATAGTGTCAAGGATAAAGACTGTTGTAGGGCTAAATGAGAGTGTTAGTGACGCTGATTTTGCAATTGAGGCAGCTATAGAAAAATTAGATTTAAAGAGGCAAATCTTCTCTAAACTTGATGAATTATTACCTGCTCACGCAATATTAGCTACTAATACGAGCAGTTTATCTATATCTAAAATAGCTGAAGCTACGAAAAGACCGGAAAAAGTCGTTGGGATGCATTTCTTTAATCCTCCAGTATTGATGCAATTAGTTGAAGTAATGAAGGGTGAGAAGACTAGTGATGAGACTGCAAAGATAACGTATGAGTTAGCCAAAAAACTAGGTAAAACTCCTATAATGATAAATAAGGACGTTCCAGGATATGTAGTGAACAGAATTTTAGGGGAGATAATTTCGGCGTCATGTATTATACTTCAAAGAGGTATTGCTGATTATTTAACAATTGATGCTGTAGCTAGATATAAACTAGGATTTCCAATGGGTGTTTTCGAGCTGTTAGACTACACTGGGATTGATGTTAATTATTATGTCTCTAAGTCTTTAGAGGAATATGGGATAAAATCTCCTTGTTCAGCTTTATTTGAGGAGAAGGTTAAAAAGAACGAATTAGGAGTTAAGAGCGGAAAGGGATTTTACTCATATCCTGCACCGGGTAAATATTCAAAGCCCGAAATACCTAAGGAGTTAGCTGATAAATTAGATCCGGTGTTAATTGTTGCATTAGGGGTTAATGAGGCTTCAAGACTACTAAGACAAGGTATAGTAAGCAAAGAAGATATAGATTTAGGCGTTAAATTAGGATTGGGATTTCCTAAAGGAATCTTCCAGTATGCTGATGAGTTAGGGATAGATAATGTGGTTAATGCAATTAAATCTCTTTCAATTGAAGAACCAGATAGCCTATTACTGAATATGATTAACGAGAGAAAGTTAGGTGTAAAAAGCGGATCAGGGTTTTATGAGTATGGAAAAGTTGAGGAGAGAAAGTTAAATACATTAATAATTCGTATTGAACCACCATTAGCATGGATTATATTAAACAGACCAGAGAGGCTTAACGCGTTAAGCATGGAACTAATAGGGGAATTAAATAAAGCATTAGATGAGCTAGAAAATGACAGTAGGGTAAGGGTTGTAATTTTATCCGGAAGTGGTAGGGCTTTTTCAGCTGGAGCTGATATAACATCTTTCTTGACGTTAAAGCCAATAGATGTAATAAGATTTAGAAGTTTACGTGAGTTAACTAATAAGATTCAGTTTTATACAAAACCAGTTATTGCGGCAATTAATGGTTATGCTTTAGGTGGTGGGTTAGAGATTGCTATGGCATGTGATATCAGAATTGCATCTGAAAATTCTATGCTTGGTCAACCAGAAATAAATCTTGGAATAATTCCAGGAGCTGGTGGGACTCAAAGGTTACCCAGGTTAGTAGGGAAGGGGAGAGCTAAATTACTTATCTATACTGGTGATATGGTGTCTGCGAAAGATGCATACGAAATGGGATTAGTTGATTTAGTAGTACCTACAAATAGATTTGAGGATGAGGTGAGAAGAATAGCTCTTAAAATGGCTGAGAAATCTCCGCTCTCACTGCTAGCCGCAAAATTGGCTATAGAATTAGGTTATGAGGCTAATATATTTAGTGGAGAGTATTTAGAGTCGAGTTTATTCGGACTACTGTTTACAACTAAAGATGTACAAGAGGGAGTAAGAGCTTTCTTAGAAAAGAGAAAGCCAGAATTTAAAGGAGAATAAAGTATTTTTTCTCTCTTTCCTACATCTTCTTATGTACTCTTTAAAAAATAAAGTTGTAGTCATAACTGGTTCCGGTAGAGGAATAGGTAGGGCACTAGCATTAAGATTAACAACTGAAGGAGCCCTAATAGTGGTGAATGCTAAGAAAAGAGTTGAAGAGATGAATGAGACAATTAAAATGATTAAAGACCAAGGTGGCGAAGCAATAGGAGTATTGGCTGATGTATCAACAAGGGAAGGATGTGAAATATTACTTAAGAAGACTCTCGAAGCTTATAAGGTAGTGGATATTTTAGTAAATAATGCAGGTATTGGGTTATTTTCTCCTTTTATTAACGTTGATGATAAGCTTATTGAAAAACATGTTTCTACTGACCTTTTATCGGTAATTTACTGTTCTCAGATATTTGCTAAGGAAATAAGGGAAGGGGGTGAAATATTGAATATAGCATCAGTTGCTGGGATTGTTCCCGCTTACGGTTTATCAATTTATGGTGCTATGAAAGGTGCGGTAATTACGTTAACTAAGTATTTAGCATTAGAATTAGCACCTAAAATTAGAGTAAACGCTATTGCACCGGGGTTTGTTAAGACTAAATTGGGGGAAAGCATGTATAAGTTCTTAGGTATTACTGAAAAAGAGTTTGCTGAAAAAGTTACGATTATGGGAAAACTACTTGAAGCAGAGGATGTTGCAGAACTAGCTACTACAATTTTAAAAATAGAATCACTTACAGGCCAAACATTCGTAATAGATTCTGGTGAAAGTCTTAAAGGAGGATTAAAATTCTAAACTATTTTCCGTAAAACGTTTTTCTTAATACATATCCTATTAATCCTATAGCATCTCTACCTTGTTCAATGAACGGAAAGAATGAAACGAACCCGTGAATTACATTATTAAATCTAACGCTCGTAACTTGCACACCAGATTGTAGAAGTTTGTTAGCATAAGCCTCTCCTTGATCCCTTAACGGGTCATGCTCAGCTGTTATTATTAATGCTGGAGGTAAATCACTTAAATCTGCTAATATTGGGGAGAATCTAAAGTCTAGTAAATCTTCCGGAGAACGCAAATACTGTTGACCAAACCACTCTATATGCTCCCTAGTTAAGAAGTACCCTTCTCCATTATCGTAAAAGGACTTTGTTACTGAATCAAAGCTTACTGCTGGGTATATAAGAACTTGATATTTTAGTTTAATATTTTCTTTCTTTGATAAGATGGAAACTACTGCAGCTAAGTTGCCACCAGCACTGTCACCACCAACAGCTATTCCGTATTTTCCACCGAATCTTTCTGAATTATTATATACCCATTTTAACGCATCAAATGAGTCAATTACAGCTGCTGGAAATTTGTTTTCCGGTGCAAGTCTGTAATCCACTGAAATTGTAACACATTGACAAGAGTTAGTTATGGCTCTACATAATGGATCATAACTTTCAACATCACCGAGAACAAATCCTCCACCATGGTAATAAACTAAAATCCCGTAAGGACCTTGTGTTTTAGGGTAATAAACTCTAGCTTTTATATTTGTTTCACTACCCGGTATAGTTATATCTTCTATTTTCCCTACTTCTTCTCTTGGTGTAAGGGATGAAAATTGTTTAAAGAGCGATCTTATTTCCTCGATCGATGCCTTTCCAATAGGTAGTTGAATAGTTGATTCCAATAATTTTTTTATTTTTGGATCTATCATTATTTATTACTTTTTCGAGTCAGATTAAATATTTTACGACGTAAAACTGGTTGTTACCGTTTATACAATAAAAATGAACTTTTTTCAAAGTCGATTGAAGTGTCAATTTTTAATTTTAATAATTTTTATAATAAATAATCTTACAGGTCAATAAAGCTTTTATTTTGTTGGTGTATAATAAAGAAAAGATATGAGAATACCCAAGACAAGAAAAGGGATTGAAACGGTAGAAAAAATCTTAGAAGCTTCAATAGAAGTAATTGAAGAGAAAGGATTTATGAACACATCTGTATCTGACATTACAAAAAGAGCTAATGTAGCTTATGGCGTATTTTACTACTATTTTAATAATAAATATGAACTCTTTGATGAACTAATGAGAAAAGCTAATAGGGAAATGAGATATTACTTGAAGATAAAAACAGAAAACATTCAAAGCAGAATAGAAAAAGAAAAGGTAGGGATTAGGGAATTTTTAAAGTGGATAAGGGAAAACAAAGACTATTACAAGTTGTTTATTGAGGCTCATGTTCATAGGCCAAATATGTTAATTTGGCATTATACTAAATTAGCGGAAAGGTACTCTATTGGATTAAGTGAAGCCATGAGGAGAGGAGAGATAATTAACGTAGATCCTGAGGTTCTTTCGTATGTGTTAATTGGGATTAGTGAGATATTAGGAAAGAGATATGTAGTTTGGAATAATGATGAAATACCCAATCACGTCATAACTGAAGCTAATAAGATAATAGAAAATTTACTTAAACCTAAGTAAATAGTTTCATGGTATTGTGGCGATTCAAGGATCCGTTACGATTTCAATTTATTTCAATAGGATTAGATAAGAATCCGATTGATTAAAAAATTTTCTATATAAAAAAGTAAAAATCTCCTTTTAGCATCTGGTATTTTCAGAGATTTTCCTCAATTGAGACACTATAGGTAGTTTGATAAAAATTTTTATTTTAGGATTTCCAAATTGTAGATATGTCTATTCAAGGAGGTTTTCGCACAAGTAAAGATGTTAAGAAGTTTTTTGAAAATTATCAAAATTTTATAAGTTGTATACCAAATGTAAAAGATATTAATGATAAGAGATTTAAGTTAGATGCCCAAGTTGGAGGGTTTAGCGTAACGGCTGATGGCGAATTAGTAACATTTAAGCAAAGTGGAGATACTTATGAATACGAAATAAAAATAAACGGTCCTGGAGCTATAATTAATATAAAAACTGTATATAAATTACAAAATAACGAGATTTCATGGACTTCTCACTATAATTATGAGGGTTTCGCTGTATCTATGGTAGGATCATTATTAGATACTACAATACAGAATATGATAAAAGCAACAAACGAATGTATACGATCAAAATTAGAGTAACATAATGTCTTCACTTGGTACAATCCGATATACTACGCGTATGTGCACTAAATTAATTTTACAGACGTTAAAAGCTCATGGAAATGTAAGTACTACAATGGCTCAGAGGCAGAGTAAAAACATTTTTATACATTTCGACTTTAATATAAGTTATGAAGGCAGCTGTTCTCTATAACTTTAATGAGAGTTTTAAAATAGAGGACTCGCAACCCAGAGGTGTGGGTGTTAAAGTAAATGTAGTAGCAACTGGTATATGCGGAAGGGATATTGTTATTTGGAAAGGCGGATTCAGAAACTTAAAAACACCCATAATTTTAGGTCATGAAATTGTCGGTTACTATAACGGTAAACCTGTAGCCGTATATCCTAACATATATTGTGGGAAATGTGAATACTGTAGAAACGGAAAAGAAAATCTCTGTGATAATGCTATAATTATAGGTGAAAACCAGAACTATAGTGGAGGTTATGCAGAAGAAGTTATAGTTCCAGAAAGTAATTTAATACCTTTACCAGATGAGAAGTTTGAAAAATACGCAGCAGCACTAGATCCAGTAGCTACAGCAATTCATGCTACAAAGCTGGTTGAACTAAATGATCAAAGTAAAGTTTTAGTTACTGGTGCGGGTGGAGGAGTAGGGATTCATTTAATTCAATATCTGAAGTATTTAGGAGTAAGGGAGGTATATGCGTTAACATCTAAAATAGATAAAGTCAAGGAATTTACTGAGTATGCAATAAGTGATGTTAAGGGCTATAAATTTGATGTTGTGTTCGAGCTAGTTGGAGCAAAGACGATAAATGATTCTTTAAGAGCTCTCAATAAAGAAGGGACTTTAGTGTTAATAGGGAATGTGGAAGGGGAACCTATAACATTGAGTAGACCGGCATTATCTATTATGAGACAGCAGAAGATTATAGGATCAGCTTCTTATACTAAGAAGGAATACGAAGAAGCAGCTAAGTTAATTCATGATAACAAGATAGTTCCTATATATAGACAATATAACCTAAATGATATTAATCAAGCTTACATGGATTTAGTAAATAGAAAAGTTTTTGGAAGAGCCGTTGTGAAAATTAGATAAGATAAGAAACTTTTTATTTATAGCTTGTTATATCTAATTATGGTCTTGCCATTTAAGTCAGCGGAAGTCTTCTCTGTAGAGGTTTCAGAAAAACATGAATTATTCAGAAAAGCTGTAAGGGAGTTTATGGAGAGAGATGTAGCCCCTTATGTGGAAAAAGGAGAAGCACAGAGAGAAGTACCTAGAGAAATATTAGAAAAAGCTAAAGAATTAGGTCTTTATGGTATAACTGTACCAGAAGAATATGGAGGCCAAGGTGGAGATACTTTAATGTCTGCCATAGCACAAGAAGAAATATCTAGAATATGGGCTTCTTTTGCCACTAGAGTTGCAGCTGGTGCTTTATTTACAACTCCAATATTGCTTTTTGGGTCAGAGGAGTTAAAGAAGAAATATGTTCCTCCCGTTGCTAGAGGAGATAAAGTTGCTGCATTAGCTAATACCGAGCCTAGTGCTGGATCTGATGTTGCTGGGATGCAAAGTACAGCAAAGAAAATTAATGGAAAATACATACTTAATGGGAGAAAGATCTTCATAACTAATGGCGGTATAGCAGATTATTACGTTGTTACCGCAAGAACTTCTCCACCCGATCCTAAAGCTAGATGGAAAGGAATTTCAATGTTCGTAGTGGAGAGGGAGTGGAAAGGGGTTAAAGTTGTTAGCAGAATTGATACCTTAGGATTAAAGGCTTCAAATACTGCAGAATTAATATTCGAAGATGTAGAAATACCAGAGGAGAATATTGTAGGTGAAGAGGGAAATGGTTTTAAATATGCAATGGCAACTTTCGATAGAACTAGAGTTGGTGTTGCTGCACAAGCATTAGGTGTTGCTCAGGCTGCTTTAGAGAAAATGGTAAGTTATGCTAGCCAACGTATAGCATTTGGAGAACCTATAGTAATGTTTGAGTTGGTCCAAGAAAAGATTGCTGAGTCATTAACAGAAGTGAATACTGCGCGACTTTTAACTTATTGGGCAGCTACACTTTTTGATAAGGGATTAGAGAACGAGGCTATAGTAGCTGCTTCAATGGCAAAATATTATTCGACTGAGATAGCTGAGAAAGTGGCAATTAGAGCCATTACTGTGCACGGAGGTTATGGTGTTGCTACTTCTACTGGAGTTGAAAGACTGTTAAGAGATGTAGAGGTTATGAAAATTTACGAAGGGACAAATGATATACAGAAACTTACTATAGTTAAGGAGACAGCAAGAAGGCTATTGGGTATTAAATTATAATTAATTAGTTTGGGTAAAAAGCTTTATTAATTGTCAATTCAATTTTCATTATATGAGTGAATATTACGAATATGAATTGACAATAGATAAGATTCTAGACACTGGAGTGAAAAGCTTCCCAGATAGAGAAATAGTGTATAGGGATGTTAGAAGGTATACTTTTTCATCTTTTACAGATTCTGTAAGAAGATTAATGAGCGGATTGAGAAGATTAGGTGTTAAAGAGGGCGAGACTGTAGGTGTTATAGATTGGGATACAGACGTTTATCTTCATTCTTACTATGCTATTCCTATGCTAGGTTCTGTTTTGCATACAGTTAATATAAGATACCCGCCAGAAATAATATTGAAGACTATATTACAAGCTGAAGATAAATATTTAATTGTTAGGGATGAGTTTTTACCCTTATTAGAGAAAGCTAGGAATCTTCTTCCAGTGGGAATGAAAATTATAACATATAGTGATAGTAAAGAGAAAGTTAGGTCTAAGATTTCTGATGCAGATTTTTGGGAATTGATTGATAGTAGTGAGCCTTCAGAAATACCACAAGTTAGTGAAAATAGTAGAGCTACTATATTCTTTACTTCCGGTACTACTGGTGACCCTAAAGGTGTTTGGTTTACGCATAGAAAACTTGTTCTTCATGCGTTAAGTGTAAGCTTAGTAGGTGCGAGACCACCTTTAAACGTAACAACCAGTGATGTTTACTTAATATTAGTGCCTATGTTTCATGTACATTCTTGGGGATATCCCTACGTGTTTATGTTGTCTGGGATTAAATACGTTTTACCGGGGAAATATGATTATGGTCTTATACTAAAACTAATGGATAAGGAAAAAGTTACTTTCTCAGCTATGGTGCCTACCATATTATATTTCATAATTACTCATCCAGAGGCACAAAACTATTTACATGTATTTAAGAGATGGAAAGTCATTATAGGTGGATCGGCTCTACCAGAAGGGTTAGCAAGGAAGGCTAAAGAACTGGGTATTACAGTAATTTGCGGTTATGGATTATCAGAGACTTGCCCAGTGCTTACAGTTGGCTATTACAATTCATTAGTAGAAAACTTAGATGAAAATAAAAAATTCCTAGAACAAATAACTGCTGGAACTCCTATACCCTTAGTCCAGTTAAGGATAGTTGACCCAGTATCTAGTGAGGAGAAGAAGGTAAATGAAATAGGTGAGATAGTTGTAAGAAGTCCTTGGCTTACAAAAGAGTACTATAAAGACCCAGAGAAGACTAAAGCTTTATGGAGAGGTGGATGGCTTCACACAGGAGATTTAGGTTATATTGATGAGTATGGCTACGTACATATTGTAGATAGGGAGAAAGATGCAATAAAAAGTGGTGGTGAATTTATTCCGTCATTACTTTTAGAAAATGTAATATCATTACATCCTAAGGTCTCACAAGTAGCAGTTGTAGGTAGAAAGGACGAAAAATGGGGTGAAAGACCTATAGCATTTATCGTTCCTAAAGAGCCAATTACTGAAGAAGAATTAAGGAACTTCTTACTCGAAATGAGTAACCAAGGGAAGATCCAAAAGTGGTGGATTCCAGATAAGTTCATCTTCATACAATCAATGCCTCTTACCTCAACAAATAAGATAGACAAAAAAATATTAAGAGATTTGGCTAATAAGAGTATGTAGGTGTGAAAATGAGAAATGTAGCAATCATAGGTACTGGGCATACTAAGTTTGGCGTTAGGACTGACGTAAACCTTCAAGAATTAGCATGGGAGGCTATAAAACAAGCGTTAGAAGAAGCTAATTTAGATCAAAAGGATATTCAGTATTTTGTTGTAGGAAATGTTGGAAGTTGGAGTGCTGAAGAATTACCAGCAGTTGTTGTTGGAGAATATTCAGATTTGACTCCTAAAGGGACTATGAGAGTTGAAGCCGCATGCGCTACGGGTAGTGCAGCACTAAGAGATGCTTATTTAGCAATTAAATCTGGTGAAGCTGATATAGCTTTAGCTGTTGGCGTTGAGCAAATGCATCAGTCTCCTAATCCCCAAGTTGTTGAATTAATAGGAAGAGCTGGTGATTATTTCTGGGAATTTGAGAATTTCGGATTAACATTTCCGGGCTATTATGCTCTCCATGCTTCAGCTTATATGGCTAAATATGGAGCAAAAGAAGAAGACTTAGGTAAAATTGCTATAAAAAGTCACCATTACGGGGCAAGAAATCCATATGCACAATTCCAAAAAGAAATTACAATGGATGAATATCTTAAATCTAAACCAGTAGCATATCCGTTGAAATTATTAGACTCTTCCCCAATCACTGATGGTGCTGCCGCTGTAGTTTTAGCATCTGAAGAAGTTGCCAAGAAAATTACTGATTCCCCAGTTTGGATTGTGTCACAAGGTGTTGCTAGTGGTACAGCAAACTTAAGTAAGAGAACAGATTTTACACATATAGAAGCTGCTTATTTAGCAGCTCAACAAGCATATTCTAGGGCTGGTATTAATTTTGATGAGGCTTGGAGGTTTTTTGATGTCGCTGAAGTTCATGATTGTTTCACTATTGCTGAAATAATGGCTTATGAAGATTTGGGTTTTGCTAAGAGAGGTGAGGGATATCTATTAGCTAGAGAAGAACAGACGTATATCGGTGGGAAGATACCAGTAAATGTTGATGGTGGGTTAAAAGCTAAAGGACACCCTATTGGCGCTACCGGTATTAGTATGGCTGTAGCTATAACAAGACAGTTGCTTTATAGAGCTCCTAAGGGTACACAGGTTAATGTAAAGCATGGTATGGGTATTTCACACAATGTGGGAGGAACAGGACACTACGCATACGTGACAATATTCTCGACAAGGAGGCCATCCTCATGACTATAAATGATGTAAGAGAAAAATTACAACAACAAATTTCTCAATTAATTTCATCTTTAGATCAAGTTGTTCAAATGTACGGAATGCCAATTATTCAAGATAAGAATGGGAACCCATTATGGATAGACGTAAGAGAAATGACATTAAGATATCAGATACCCATAAAGAAGGTTCAAAAATTCTTTGAAGGTCTTAAAGAAGGTAAAATTCTAGCAACAAAATGTAATAAATGTGGCACGATCTATTTCCCGCCACAAGATGATTGCCCTAAATGTAAAATTAGTGGACTCGAATGGGTAGAGATGCCGGATGAAGGAGAATTAGTAGCATATACTATTATAAATGTTAAACCTCCATCTTTCTCACATTATCAAGATTATATTGTTGGTATTGCAAAGATGAAAAATGGTATTAACGTAACTGCATGGGTTAATTCTAAAGAAGTTAAGGTTGGTATGAAAGTTAAACTAAGAATTACTAAAAGAGAACCAGAAAATTACCTTACTTATGAGTTAATTCCAGCATAATAGAATCATCTTTTTTCCTATATCTTATTTTACTTCTCTTATCAATCAACGATAAATATAGCTAAACATTAGTTAATATACGATTAAACCAGATACTAGTAATAAGACTATTTTTAACTTAATAGTAATGCTTTATTATCTCCTAATTAAATTATCATCTATATCTTAATACTTAAAATCTCTAGTTTTTAATTCTGTATTTTACCGTTATATATATGAATTTATGTATTAATATCATCAAAATATCATTAAATATAAATAATTTATATCATCTCTTTTTTATTATTTAAAAACTTCCGCAGTATAAGAATACTCAATAGTTTATTTAACTCACGTTTATAAGAAAATAATACGAATATAAAGCTGTGATTGTAAAATTAAATGGTAATGAGATTAGTTTAAAGAAATCTAATATTACCATATTAGATCTTCTAAGAGAAAATAATATCTATATACCGCACATATGCTATAATGAAGGATTAATACCAATACAGAGTTGTGACACATGCTTAGTAGAGGTTAATGGAAAACTTGTAAGAGCTTGTAGTACAACAGTAACTGATGGAATGAATATTGTTACACATAGTGAAAGGGCTGTAAATGCAAGAAAGAAAGCAGTCGAAAGAATACTCAAATATCATAAATTATATTGTACGGTCTGTGAAAATAATAATGGTGATTGTCCTCTTCATGAAGCTGTAATTAAATTAGGAATAAATTCTCAGCAATACATAGAGAAACCATATCCAATTGATGACTCTGGACCATTTTACGTATATAATCCCTCACAATGTATTCTTTGTGGTAGGTGCGTTGAAGCTTGCCAAGATTTTGCTGTTAATGAAGTAATTTGGATAAATTGGGATTTAAATCCGCCAAGAGTAGTTTGGGATAATGGGAATCCGATAGGTAATTCGTCTTGTGTAAATTGCGGAACTTGTGTCACAGTATGTCCAGTAAATGCGTTAATGGAGAAATCTATGTTAGGAGAAGCAGGATATTTCACGTGGCTAAACCCAGAAGTAAAGAAGAAAATAATAGATTCTATTGGTAAAGTTGAAGATAATTTTAATCTACTAATGCAAATTAGTGAGATTGAAGCTAAAGCTAGGTCTTCACAAATAAAGAAAACAAAGACTGTATGCATTTACTGTGGTGTTGGTTGTTCTTTTGAAGTTTGGACCAAAGGAAGAAAAATACTTAAAGTAGAACCTAAACCAGAATCTCCAGCCAATGGTATTTTAACATGTGTTAAGGGTAAGTTCGGTTGGGATTTTGTTAATAGCCCAGAAAGACTTACTAAACCTCTTATTAGAGAAGGTGACCATTTTAGAGAAGCAAGCTGGGAAGAGGCAATTAATTATATAGCAAGAAGATTAAAGGAGATAAAAGAGAAGTATGGTCCGGATTCAATTGGTTTTATAGCATCTGATAAGATGACTAATGAAGAAGCTTATTTGTTACAAAAACTAGCTAGGGCAGTAATAGGAACTAATAATGTTGATAATTCAGCCAGATATTGCCAAGCTCCAGCTACTATTGGGCTTTGGAGAACTGTTGGAATAGGTGGAGATTCTGGTACTTTTAAGGATATTGAAAATGCTGATTTAATAATTATTGTAGGGCATAATACAACAGAAAGTCATCCTGTAGCTGGAAGTAAGATTAAGAGAGCTAAGAAGATTAGAGGGGCAAAATTGGTAGTTATCGACGTTAGAAAACATGAGATTGCTGATTGGGCTGATTTATTCATTAAACCAAAACCCGGAACGGATGCTGCTGTTTTAGCTGCTGTTGCTAAGTATATAATTGATCAAGGATGGGAGGATAAGGAATTTATTAGTAAAAGGGTGAAGGGGTTTGAAGAGTTTAAAGAGTCTATTAAAGGCTTTACTCTAGATTATGTTGAAAGTACTACTGGAGTTCCTAAAGATCAAATAATTAAATTAGCTGAAATGATACATTCAGCTAAAAGTGTAGCAATACTTTGGGGTATGGGAGTTACTCAACATCTTGGGGGTGGAGATACATCAACTATAATATCCGACCTTCTATTAATAACTGGTAATTATGGTAAACCTGGTAGTGGAGCTTTCCCAATGAGAGGGCACAATAATGTTCAAGGTGTAAGTGATTTCGGATGCTTGCCTAATTATTTCCCAGGTTACCAGAAATTTGATGATGCAACCTTTGAGAAATTTGAAGAAGCTTGGAGAGTAAAATTGAACAGAAAGCCAGGATTACAGATACCGCAGATGATTGAGGGAGTGCTTGAGGGTAAAATACACGCACTTTACATTGTAGGAGAAGATACAGTTATGGTAGATTGTGGTACTCCATTAACTAGGAAAGCATTAGAAGAAGTTGATTTCTTAGTAGTGCAAGATATGTTCCTTACTGAGACTGCAAAATTAGCTGACGTTGTGTTACCTGCGGCTGCTTCACTAGAAAAGGAAGGTACTTTTGTTAATACAGAAAGAAGAATACAAAGAATATACAAGGCTTTTGATCCGTTAGGTGACTCAAAACCAGATTGGGAAATAATTCAAATGATTGCTAACGCTTTAGGAGCAAATTGGAACTATTCGTCACCAGCTGAAATAATGGAAGAAATAAGAAGATTATGCCCAATTTTCGCTGGTGTAACATATGATAGACTTGAAGGTTTTAAGAGTCTAGTATGGCCAGTTAATGAAGACGGAACTGATACACCGTTGTTGTATGTTAATGCTTTCGCAACTCCAGATGGTAAAGCAATACTATATCCGTTAGAATGGAAACCACCACAATTACAAGATGATGTGCATAAGATTACAGTAAATACTGGAAGAGTCCTTGAACATTTCCACGTAGGCAATATGACTAGAAGAGTAGAGGGCTTAAGGAGAAAAGTACCTGAGACTTTCATAGAAATATCAAAAGAACTAGCGCAAAAATACTCAATAAAAACTGGAGATTTAATACTTGTCAAATCTAAATTCGGAGGAGAGATTAAGGGTAGAGCTTTAGTAAGCGAAAGGGTTCAAGGAGATGAAATATTCATCCCACTTTATGCTTCAGACCCATCAAAAGGGGTTAATAATCTAACTGGTAATGTAATAGATAAAGTGACTGGTACTCCAGCGTATAAAGATACACCAGTTGTTATTGAAAAAATATCTGAAGGGAATGAGACACCATTACCAAAAGATAATTGGAGATTCCACATTAATGAAAGAAAGAGACAATTTGGAATAGAGGTGGAGAAAAAATGGAAGAGGGAAGAATTCAAACCATTGACGGACTAATTGAGGAATTAATAAAAAACCAAGAGGCAATCAATAACTTCCTTAGATTACTAAAGGGACTTCAAAAATCTGGCATATTACCATTCCTTGTTGGAGTAATAGAAAATATAGATCAAAATCTGGAATTTATGGTAGAAGAGAATAATAACTTAATAAGAAATCTGAACTTAATTTATGCTATACTAAATGGCAAAGAAGAAACTGGCGAGATACATATGGCAGATATAATAAGGATGTTAAATGACCCAGATGTTAGAAAGGGGATATATCTTGTACTAAAGATTCTTAAGGCGATTGGAAGTGCAAGTAAAGAGGGTTAAGGTGTTTAAGATTAGAAATGAAACAGAGGTAGTAGAAGATGATTTCGTAGCAGAAGAAGAACCATTAGAAGTTAGGACTTGCTATGATGATTGTCAAACTTTTGCAATTATTATGAGAACTCCAGGTAATGATAAGGAATTAGTTTTAGGTTTTTTGTATTCGGAAGGAGTTATAGATACAATAGATGATGTCTCGTCAGTCTCGATAAAGAGCGATAATGTGGTAGAAGTTAGGTTAAATAAACCTTTAAAGGTTAAAGTACGTGATATGATTGTAAATTCTAGTTGTGGTGTATGTGGTAGAGCATTCCTCTATACACTTAATATATTAAAATGCAATACTAGAGTAAGTAGGGACGTCATATTCTCCTTACCAGAAAAATTGAAGGAGAATCAAGAGGTATTTAAGATTACTGGAGGGCTACATGCTGCTGCCCTTTTTACTACTTCTGGGGAGTTAAATTATTTATATGAAGATGTTGGAAGACATAATGCCGTAGATAAGTTAGTTGGAAGATTATTATTAGAGAGAAAAATACCGGCAAGTAATTACATTATGCAAGTTAGTGGAAGATTGGGCTATGAAATTGTAAGCAAGGGAATAAAAGCTGGTATACCAATTATTTGTGGAATTTCTGCACCTACAAGTTTAGCCGTTCAGATTGCAGAGGAAGCTGGAGTTACTCTTATTGGGTTTTTAAGGGGAAACAGTTTTAATGTTTATACACATAAAGAAAGAGTAATTTGAAATTTCCAAAACATATTTAAGCTTTGAGAAGAAATAAATAATATGCTTCTACATGTAGAAGAAGATGAGGACATAAAACTTATCGTAGACTCTTTAAAGGAACTCCTTGATAGAGAATGGAATGTTTTAGGTAGTAAGAAACCTGAGGTTAATAGTGGGAAAATCCTTGATCTATTTTATAAGTTAAAGGATTTAGGAGTGTTTGAATTTCTAGAGAGTTCTAGTATTTTACAATCAGTTTTAATAAATGAGTTTGTAGGAGAGAATTTACTCCCTGGGATAATAGCAACAACTTTTATGGCTAAAAAGGATGTTCCAACGTCTGTAGGAATAAACTATGTACCAGAATTAGATAAGGCTGAATATGTAGTTACGCCTAAGGGGATTGCTAAAGTTAGCGAAGTAGAGTATGTGGAAATAAAATCTCCAGATCCATCAGTTAGAGTGTATAAAATATTATCTGGCAAATGGTCTCCTTATGATAATTTCAATTTTATATTTCTAAATGCTTCTGCACAAATGTTAGGTCATGGCACATATTGTTTAAATAAGACTATTGAATATGCTAAAACGAGAATAGCATTTGGAAAACCTATAGGTTCTTATCAAGCAATTAAACATAAACTTGTTGATGATGCTATAGGTTTAGAGTTAGCAAGATCTAGATACCTAGTTGATACTGATCCTTCATCGTTTGAATATTCTTTTAAAAAATCTTTTAGAGCAATCTTAGACTCTATTCAAGTTCATGGGGGAATAGGTTTCACTACTGATCTTGATCTTCACTTGCATTTAAAAAGAGTGATATTAATTAATAAGATCTTAACTCCTTTTGTTAGCTAATATTTCCATATTTAGAATCATTACCTCTTCTTTGTTTTGATTTATAATAGAAATTTTCAAATATACTTTTCCATCTTTTTCTCTTTCTTGCTTATTTATAACTTCTACTAAAGCCTTTAGAGTATCTCCGATTTTAACTGGTTTTTTAGCATTAATTTCCAGCTTAGTTAAGGCAACAAAACCTTCTCCAAATGGATCCGAAGGTAATTGGTAAGTCAGACCAACTCCGATTGACGCAGTTAATAAACCTGGTAAAATTCTTCCTTTAAATCTTGTTGTTTTTGCATATTCTTCATCTAAAAATAAAGGGTTTAAAGCACCCGTTAAACCAGTGAATAAAACTACATCTGTCTCTGTCACAGTCCTACCTTTACTTTCCCACTTCTGCCCTACTTGAAAATCCTCAAAATACATAAATACTTCATTAATTCTCTTTCTAATATTTATTTCGGTAATTTTAGTAGTCTCTCACCTATTAAGTTTCTCAATATCTCAGATGTACCACCAGCAATTGTTCTTCCCCTAGAAGCTAACATACCTAAATACCAATTGTCCTCCATAATAGTCTCTAAATCGTATTGGGAAACTGCTATTTCATAAATTCTCTGTAAAATCTCTGATGAGACCAACTTTAAAACGGCACCTTCTACGTCAATTTCTTCTCCTCTCCTTATCTTTATAAGGAGTCTCTTGTAGAATGCTTCTAGTCCTTTTATTTCTTCTTCTAATTCTTTAACACGTAGTTTTTCCAAAAGCATTTTAGATACAAACAACATTGTAACTCCTAAGAAAAATCTCTCGTGATTAAGAACAGTCATTGCAACACTCCATCCTTCACCAACTTTACCAACTATATTTTCTTTAGGTACTTTTACGCTGTTTAGATAAACTACGTTAAATTCACTCTTGCCAGTAATTTGAGTTATCGGTGAGACTTTTATTCCCTCTTGTTTCATATTAACTATAAGCATTGTAAGTCCCTTATATTTGTCTTCTCCAGTTCTTGCTAAAAGTAACATATAATCAGCTAAATGCGCATAACTACTCCAAATTTTTTGACCATTTATTTCTAAGTAATCTCCCCTATCTTCGGCCCTTGTCTTAATATTTGCCAAATCAGAGCCCGCTTGAGGTTCTGAAAATCCTTGGCACCAAATATCTTCGGCAGAGAGGATTCTTTTAAGGTATTTTTTCTTTTGTTCCTCATTCCCATGCTTAAGAATAGCCGGACCAGCAACCATTAAACCTATGGAACCTAAACTCCTACCATAAGGTAATCCAGCCCTAATAAACTCTTCGTAAGCTATTATCTCATAAATAGGATCTAAACCCTGACCCCCATATTCTTTAGGCCAAGTTATTCCTAAATATCCAGCTTCATAAAGTTTCCTTTGCCAATTTTTTAACTCTTCATAGTTCTCAATCTCAACGGTATCAAAAAGGATTTTTTTACCCATGAGATTCTTGGGTGCATTTTGGCTTATCCATTCCCTTAATTTCCGCCTATACTCTTCTTCATTCATAAAATTATTTTAGAATTCAAAAATAAATTTCTTTAAGATGTCATAGTCAAGTAAACTCCTATTAAAGTAATAGCAGAACCAATAATCTCAATAGGAGTCGGGATTGTCCTAAAGAAAGCATAAGATAGAATGTATGCTGTTACTGGAACTAATAGTGAACCCGTACCAGCTTTTATACTACCTAAATATTTTACTGCATTAAACCAGAAGAAGAAACCACCAGCTTGAGCTATTAGAGCCAAGATTATAAGTAAACTTACTGCTGTTAAGCTTAATGTAAAGTGAAAATCGATTGGAGTTAATACAAGTAATATTGGTAACGAAGTTAGAGCCATAGAAGCGTTTAATTTAACTATATCTTCCTCAAGGAGATTTCTTCTATAGTAAACGGTGCCCATAGCCCAAACTAGCCCACCTAATAATCCAAAGAATAATCCAAGATCAAAGCTCACAAAGGCTGCAGCAGTTATTCCTATTACGCCCAGAATTATGCCTACTATCCCTTTAGTTCTAATTCTTGTTCCCAATGCATATTCAATAATTAGGATAAACAGAGGTTGTGTGTATATCATTACTGCAACTAAACCAGGGTTCTTAGAAAAGTATACTCCAAGGTTTAAAAATGTTAATAACCCGACAAAGTTTAATAACCCGTTTATGAACTGTTTAACTCCTATACTTAGACTCCTACTTAATGAGTAGAAAAATATGAAACCTACAGCTACTCTTACAACACTTATTATCATGGGAGAAGAATATTCAGATACTAATTTAGTTAGTGGATATGAGAATCCCCAGACTATAGCTACTGGTATCATCCATTTGACAAAAAGAGTTGTAGATGACACAGATATTTTTACCATTCCACTTTTTTAAACATAACTTTACTATTGGAAATTTGCTATAAATTAGTAAGTTTAAAGTTATTTAATGTTTATCAAAAATGAAAATATAAGCTAATTTAATATAAGCAATTGTGATGGCAAAAGTATTATTTCTAATAATGTCTGGGGACGATAAATTCGATTTAGCTATGAGAATGGCATACAATTCAATTAAGAATAAGAGGTATGAAGATGTTAAAGTCATATTTTTTGGGCCAAGTCAAAAGAAATTAACTCAAATAGATGGAGAAATTAAGAACATGTTCCAAGAAATGCTAAATAACAAGGCTATAGACTCAGCTTGTATTGGTGTAGCTCAGGCAATGAACATAAAACCACATTTAGAAAGTATGGGAATAAGTCTAATGCCTGCTGGAGAAAGAGTATCATACTATGTTAACCAGGGTTATGAAGTTATAACATTCTAATTTTTATTAATTAACTTATTTTTTATAGTTTTGATATTCTCTTTTTTCTACTCTTATCATTAACTCATGAATTTTGGGAAAACATGATAAAAGTGATACTAGTTCTTATCATCTAGACGTCTTAATTTTTAATAAAAATATTTTTTCATTATTTTTGTTTAAATCAGTTATTCATCAACACTCATATATGTATATTTATATACTTTCACAGATTCTGATAATCATAAAAATTTATAAATTAGTGCAACTATATTATACATGTGAGAAAAAATGGCAAAAATAGGAAAATTGTGTGGCTGTAGTACATTGATAGCGTTGGGTGCTTTTCTATTTGGAGGCGGTTTAGCGGGCTTAGTTAGGATAGCTTCACCAGAATTTCCACTATACCTTGGAGTACTATTAATGCTAATAGGTACTTTGTCTGCTTCCATAACTATTGCACCAGATAAATCTCAAGAATACTGAGTTTCTCAAAAGTAAGTTAGATTTATTTATTTTATTAACGTTTTTTAGCCCATGAGACTACTAGAGCCTTTTTACATAAGAGATGTCGAATTAAAAAATAGAGTCGTAATGTCTCCTATGATCACTAATTTAGGAACACCAGAAGGTTATCCGACTGAAGAGCATATAATGTACTTTGTAAGAAGGGCTTCTGCCGGATTATTAATTACAGAGTATACTTACGTAAATAAGGTTGATGCTAGAGGCTCTCCAAATCAGTTAGGTTTATATGATGATGAACTTATTCCTAAATTTGCAAGATTAACCGAAGCTGTTCACAATATGGACTCGAAAATTTTCGTTCAGCTAGTTCATGTTGGGAGGAAGACTAGAAGGGGTCTGATATGGAACAATCAGCCAATCGCACCTTCTAACATACCACTTTTAGACCCAGTTAGAGAGATGACAGAGGATGATATTAATAGAGTTATAACGGATTTTGTTAAGGCCTCAGAAAGAGCTGAAAAGAGCGGTTTCGACGGAATAGAATTACATGGTGCTCATGGGTATTTAATTGCTCAGTTTTTATCACCAGCCACAAACAAAAGAGAGGATAAATATAAGGATGGAGTAATATTTCTAGAAGAGTTACTGAAAGAGATAAGAAGAGTTGTAAGTATCCCAGTTGGAATGAGGATTTCCGTTACTGAATTCGATCCTCAAGGTTTAACCCCAGAACTTGTGGCAAAAATAGTCAAAAGAGTAGAGAATTTATTAGATTACGTTCACTTATCTGCTGGTAGAGATGGTCCATTAGGTGGATCATCATCGTTCTACTATAAAAGACCAAGTTACGTGGATGAGGCTAAAGTAGTCAGAAAGACAACTAGTTTACCACTACTTTTAGTAGGTTCAGTATCAACTGTAGAAGACGCAGAGAAGGTCCTAGAGGTAGCGGATGCCGTAGTTCTAGCGAGACAAATTTTAGCAGATCCAGATTGGGTAGTAAAAGTTAGGAACAATTTACCAATAAGACCATGCATTAGATGTAACCAATTATGTAGATTATTATCAACCAGAGAAGTAAGATGTGATGTTAATCCAGAATTAGGATGGGAAATTCTGAAGCTAGAGAAAGGTGAAGGTGAGGTTAAGATTGTTGGTGGAGGAGTAATGGGATTAGAAACTGCACGAGTTTTGGCTCTGAGAGGATTTGAGGTAAAGTTATATGAGAAAGACGATAAAATCGGTGGTCAACTAAATGAGATTAGGGATCCTTGGAAGAAGGCAGAATTTATGAGGCTGATAGATTATTACGAGAAAGAATTAAAGAGATTGGGAGTTAAAATATACTTATCTACGGAGGAAAGAGAGGCTGATATATTTGCTTTACCAAGGGAGAGACAACCAGAGTTTAAGGAATATAAGGGAATGAGGATTTTAGTGAATTCGAATCTTTATGCTTACCAAGATTATGTATTTGAGTGGGTTAAGCATAATGAAGTTTATGTAACGGAGAATGTGTTTAAAGGTTTAGATAGAAATAGGGGATATCTACTTCAGCAAAAATACAAAGAATTAGGAGTAGGTATTGTTAAAGAAAATGTTAAAGCTGATGTAATTATTAATGACGTTAGAAGAAATCAACCTACAATTGGTCAGTCTATTGCTCGCGGTTATTGGCTAGGTATGACTTTTAAACCGAAATACTAGTCTCCTCTAATGGCTTTCTTGAAGTTTCTTTCGCTAATACTATGGATATTATATCGGCTAATAATGATAAGCTTCCAAATAACATAAGAACGTTAGTAAACCCCAAGTGATGCTCCAATATAGGAAAGTAAAATGTCCCCAGAACACCGCCTATTCTACTTATTGCAGTTGCGAATCCTTGTCCGCTTGCTCTTACTGAAGTTGGATAAAGTTCTGTAGGATAGAACAATGTGACAGCACCAGCCCACTGTTCAAAAGCCACGAAAGTCATGAAGTATGGTACTAAAATACTTCCAGATATATGGGTTAAGGAACCTAAATAAAGTAAGACACTCATTACTGAAAGACCTGTGATCAACGTGGGTCTTCTTCCTAAAGGATCCACAACGTTTATTGCTATTATATAACCTATTATAGCACCTACTGATATTGCCAGAGTCCCTAAAACTACTTCATATTTTGACGGAAAAGCAAAATGCTCAAGCAAGTAGGGATAATATAAACCTATTCCATAAGAAGCGACGTCAAATAAAAACCATACTGATGTTACGAAGAATGTTACTAAAAGTAGTCTTCCTTTGAATATATCCGTGAACGATGTAGCACCTTTTACTTGAAGTTCTTTTTCCCCTTTTTCTTTTCCAACTGCTACTAACCATCTAGGTGATTCTATAAGTTTGATTCTTAATAATACTATAGGTAAGGAAATTATCGCACCTACAAGGAATACATATCTCCAGAAATATTCACCAGTAGGTAAGAAGAGTAAGGTAAATAAGGCTGAGATAGCAGTACCAATCCAGTACATTGAGACCGAACCAACTAAATATTTTCCTCGAGATAAAGAAGGCGAAAATTCACTCATTATAGTGCTACTTATTGGATAATCACCACCTATGCCAAAACCTAAAAATAGCCTGGAAAGGAATAGGCTAGTGAAACTGTTAGATATGGCTGTTAAAATGCCGAAAACTAGGAAAAACAATAAGTCGAAGCCCATCAATCTTTTTCTACCAATTTTATCCGCTAAATAACCGAAAATTATTGATCCTGGTATCATCCCGATAAGGGAAGAGGAGACAAGTAGTCCTAATTCGGCTGAAGTTAATGAAAATTCTTTAGCAATTATTGTGGAAGCAAAGGATATTACTGAAAGATCATAACCATCTAATAAGAAACCTCCAGAGCTTACGAAGAACGCTCTAACTTTTATCGCCCAAGGTATTTTTTCAAAACTCATAACCAAGAGATGCAATTTCTTCCTAAAAAATTTTAATAATTTAAATAGGAGCTATATCTGTAATTATTTTTCTTTTACGTGAAGATTTGTTAAAAAGTTAAATATTAGATTGCGTAAAATTAAGTGTGAATACACTTGGAAAAATTCACTGATTATTTAATAATCGGAAGTGGGGTTGCTGGGTATCATGCACTAAAACAATTAGAAAATGAAAATGTAATCATGGTAACTTCTGATAAATATTACCCATATGATAGACCTCCATTATCAAAAGAATACCTCAGAGGAAAAATAGATAGAAATTCAATATTTTTTGAGAAACCAAATTATTATACCAAGGGAGAAAATATAAGGATTATACTGAATACTAGTGTTGAAAAAATTAATGTAAAGGAAAAAGAAGCAGAACTTAGTGATGGTACAGTAATCCATTTTGACAAAGCACTTATTGCTACTGGTGGTAGACCAAGAAAGCTAAAATTACCTGGAGAAGAGTTAGAGGGAATCCATTACCTCAGAACGCTAGATGAGTGTGACTCATTAAAACAAGAAAAGGGTAAAGAAGCTGTTATAATAGGCGGTGGCTTTATCGGTATAGAAGTCGCTTCTAGCCTTACAATGTTAGGTGTAAAAACTACAGTAATAGAGGTTAAATCATATATTTGGAATACACTTGTGGATGAAAAAATTTCGAGACTAATACAAAGTTATTTTGAAAAGCACGGGGTTAATTTCGTGCTAAATGAAGGAGTAAAAGAGTTCGTGGGAGATAAAAGAGTAAGTAAAGTTATTACTGAAGGAGGTAAAACTCTAAATGCAGACTTTGTATTAATAGCCATAGGTATTGTCCCTAACATAGAAATAGCTCAGAAAAGTGGAATAGAAGTAGATAACGGAATTATAGCTAATGAATATCTTGAAACTTCAGCTAAAGATATTTACGTTGCTGGTGATGTAGCAAATATATATGACCCAGCTATAGGTAAAAGGAGAAGGATAGAACATTGGAATAATGCAGAATATACCGGAAAATTAGCCGCTAAAAATATGTTAGGAAAGAGGGAGAAGTATAACTTCTTATCAACTATTTGGTCAGATATATTCGACTTACATATAGAGTCTGGTGGTGATACAATGGATTATGATGAGTACATAATTAGAGGCAACTTCTCTGTGGATAATCCTAATTTCAATGTAATATACTTGAAAGGAGGGGTTATAAAGGGTTATGTGGCTATAAATAGAGATTATGAAGAACTTTCAGCATTAAATAAACTAATAGTTTCAAAGGTTGATGTTAGTAATAAGAAAAATGAATTAAAGGACGAAAAATATGACCTAAGTAAATTAAGTTTATAAAGAATGTTTCGCTCTATTTTTTATGTATATTGAAGGATTACGTGCTGTTAACGGTGAAGGAGAATACATAAATGACTTACCAGACTTAGCTGGCACATTATACATGGCTATTTACAGAAGTCCTATCGCACACGGAAAAATAAAGAAAATAGATCTTAGCGACGTCAAACTTCACGGTGGTATTGCTTTTGGACCAGAAGAATTAAGTAAAGTTATTGTAAATCCTTTTCCTAATACTGTGGACTTACCAATAAAATATTATCCTTTTGCGAAAGATAAGGTTAGATTTGTGGGTGAACCGATAGCTGTAGTTTTAGCCAAAGATTATTATAAGGCTATTGATTTACTAGATTATGTAAACGTTGAAATCGAAGAATTACCAACTGTTATCACAATTGAGGATTCTTTAAAAAACGAGGTTTTATTACATGAAGAGGTAAAAACGAATATAGCGATGCATAAAATTATGAGATTTGGGAATATAGAAAGAGCTTTTTCCGAATCACCTATCGTTATTTCACATATATTCAAATTCGGAAGACACTCAGCATTACCCCTTGAGACTTACGGTATATTGGCTAGATTTAATGATGAACTAGAGGTTTGGGCAAATATACAAGGACCTATGCTACAAGTTTATTTCCTTAGTAGGGCACTTAATATACCTATAAATAAGATTAAATTATTTTCACCCAGAGATATAGGTGGGAGTTTTGGAAACAAATATTCTCTTTATCCATATATTACTTTAGCTGCAGCAGCATCAAAATTAACGGGAAAACCTATTAGATGGTTTGAAAGTAGAGCTGAAAGCTTTATAGCTAGTTCGGCAGGAGGGGAAAGAAGAGGAAATGTTGAAATTGCAGCAACGAAAGATGGGGTAATAAAAGGTGTACGATACACTTTTTATGAAGATGTTGGGGCATATGTTAGACCTCCTGAGCCTGGAGTGCTATTTAGAGTTCAAGGTAATTTGAACGGGGCTTATGATATTAGGGCTATTGAAGCTGAATATTACGTAGTTTTAACTAATAAGTCTCCTACTGGTTTAAATAGGGGTTATGGAGCGCCCCCATTTTATTTTGCCTTGGAGACTGCAGTTGATAAACTTGCTGACGAAGTTGGAATTGATCCTCTGGAATTAAGGTTAAAGAATTTAATAAAAGTTTTTGATAAAGAGATTAACGGACAAAGATTTTATGAAACAATTTCAGGAGGGCTTTACCCAGAACAAGACTACGTTAAGGTTGTGAAAGCTATTGAAGAGGAGTATAAGAAATGGAAGAATATGAAAGACGTAGGAGTTGGTATAGCTGTGATCGTAGAGCCTAGTGGAACAAATTTGGCTTATGTGGATTTAGCATTAAATAAAATAAGGAATCCTCATTCAGCCTCTAGTGACTATGTCACTATAGCTCTTAACCCAGACGGTTCAGTATCTGTATTTGTTAATGGTACTAATGAGGGTTTGGGGCATGAGACTACAATAGCTGAATTTATTTCAAAAGAGCTTGGGATAGATGAAAGTCTTATTCATGTGGAAAATAGGGTTGATACTACACAGCCTTGGAACTTGGCTAGTGGTAGTTATTCAAGTAGATTTGCACCAATCGTAATGAGTGCAGTAAAGAATGGGGTAGATGAGCTTAAGAAAAGATTAGCAGAATTAGCTAAAAAGTATCTAGAAACTGAAGAGATAATATTTGAAAATGGAAGATTTTATGATGCTAAGAACAAGGAAAAGTATGTAGATATTAAGAGATTAGTCTCAGCTTACCATTGGAACCCATCTGAATTTAATTATGATAAAGCTCTCTCTGTTACCTCATACTTTTATTCTCCCCTTCTAAAACCTTCTCAAGATAATAAGATAAATTCTTCCTTAGGATATGCTATTCAAGCCCATTTAGCTATTGTAAAAAGGGATGAGGTTACTGGTGAATTTAAAATAGTTAAGTACGTCATTTCACATGACGCTGGGAGAATATTAAATAAGAATTTACTTGAAGGGCAAATGTACGGAGGACTTTTACATGGTATTGCGTTAACATTTTATGAGGAATTGAAATATGATGAAAGAGGAAATCCTTTAGTAACCCTCTTTGATTCTTATGAATCGCCAACTTTATCTGAAGTTATAGATACACAAGTTGAGTTCATTCATTTTGAAACTCCAGCAAAATATATTCCTACTGGTTCATATGGGGGTGGAGAAGGACCAATAATGGCGGCTCCAGCTGCATTGGCTAATGCAATCTCAAGGCTTATAGGAAAAAGAATAAGTGAAGTGCCTATTAGGGTGATTGAATGAGCTTTGTGTTAGGTATTCCTAAAAAGTTTAAGTACATTAAGGTTAACTCTCTTGATGAAGCCTTAGAGTTACTTAGAGATGGATCAAAAGTATTAGCTGGTGGTCAAAGCTTATTACCGCTATTAAAATTAAGAATACTCGACGTTGATACTCTTATAGATATAAAGAATTTAGATTTAAGGGGCGTAAAGGAAAATGAAAAAGAAATTGAGATTTACTCATTAACCACTCATAATGAAGTTGCTTCGAAAGTTAAACTACTCTCTAAAGCGGCTTTCACAATTGCTGATTTTCAAGTTAGGAATAAAGGAACTATAGGAGGCTCATTAGCACACGCTGATCCTTCAAGTAATTACTATCCGGCGTTACTAACACTAGATGCTAAAGTTAAGGTAAAGTCTAAAAAAGGCGAAAGAGAGATAAAAGTTTCAGATTTATACTTATCACCTTACACTACTTCCATAAGAGAAGATGAAATAATAACTAGTATTATTATCCCTAAGAAGAAAGAGTTAAACTTCACTTACGAAGTTTATAAGAGAGGTGGCTCTGCATATCCTACAGCTATAGTTGCAGTTGCTATTGAGGGAAATAAATATAAGGTTAGCTTTGGTGGAATAACCGAGAAACCTACTCTATTTGAAGGTAAAGTTGAAGGTGAAAGTACTATCAAAAATGTTATTGAAAGGTTAAGAAAGGAAAAAATCATTTCAGATATTCACGCTGATAGTAGTACTAGATTAAAAATAGCCGAAAGGCTGTTTGTGAACGCTTTTTTAAAGGCTTTAAAAGGAGTCTCAGATAAACTCGATATTCCAAATATTGAGAATAAATGGAAAAGTGATATGATAAGAGGCGAAGAAACGGTTACAGTTAGAATGAAAGTTAATGATTTTGAAGTAGAAGATGAGGTTGAACCTAGGACTCTTCTTTTGGATTTCCTAAGAAGGAACGGATATAAGGAAGTTAAAAGAGGTTGCGATGAGGGAAAATGTGGTGCTTGTACGGTAATCATAAACGGTAAGGCGGTTAAATCATGTTTGACTCTGGCTGTTGAAGTTGCAGGATCAGATATAAGGACTGTTAAAGGACTTTCAGATATTAAACCGATAAAGGACTCTTTCTTAGAAAACTTTGCAATGCAATGCGGATATTGCACACATGGGTTTCTAATGGTTACTTATGACTATCTAAAAAGGGTAGGCAAAAAGGATGATGAGTTACTTAAATATAGCATAAAAAATATTTGTCGATGTACTGGTTATTTTAATATTATAAAAGCAATTAAGTCTTCTTCCTTGAGTCAATAAATTCTTTCATCCTCTTTTTTGCTGACTCTGTTTGAGACAGCAACGCTAATTCCATTATAGCCTTTTCAACCATTTTCTTATCTTTTCTAAGCCATCTTTTTATAGTTTTTAAAGAATAGAAATCAAGTTGATTAATCATCTCTATAACTCTGTTAACTTCCTCTATTAGTTTATCATCTGGTACAACGTAATCGACCAGGCCTAGAATTTTTGCCTCTTCAGCAGTAATAGCTTCGCCAGTGAGTACTAATCGATTAATCCTCCTTCCTAATGCTAAAGGACCTATAGTTATTGCCATTGGAGGGATTAAGCCTAACTTAGCTTCTGGGATAGAAAATTTTGCAGATTGCACTGCTATAGTAACATCACAGAAGAGCAGTATTTCGCATCCTCCTCCATATGCTAAACCATTAACAGCACATATCAATGGTTTTTCAAGTTCAGTTAAACTCTCTATTGCTGAATAAAGTGTGAGAAAGAAATCTTTAGCTTCATCAACATCTTTTAATTCATACATAGCATATATGTCATCGCCAGAAGAAAATGCTCTTCCATTCCCAGTAAGAACTATAACTCTTGTATCATCCTCATTAGCCTTCTTTAATAGTTTAGATAAGGAATCCCAACTCTCTCTATCAAGAGCGTTAAGTCTTTCAGGTCTATTAAATATTATCCATGAAACGTTACCTCTTTTTTCGTAGATCATATATTGAATGAGTCTAATTTATTATTTATTTTTTAGTTTGGCTTACAGATATTCAGTAAGATATATCATTTCTAATGTTTTAACAAGCAAGTGATTTTTTAAACCTTAATCCAAACTTATTAAGCAATGGTTGCTATTGTTGATGTAGGAATTACGAAATTTGGGAAAAGAAAAGAAAATATCTTTGACCTTGTTAAAGAAGCTACAGAAAAATTACTGAAATATGATATTGATTATGTAATAGTTTCAAATTCATATTCTGGAGAGTTTAATCAAACCTCAGGGTTAAGTTCCCTTATTACCACATATTTAAATTTAGATCATGTACCTTCTTTAAGGGTAGATAACACAAGCGGAAGTGGAGGATCAGCAATAATGGTTGCAAAATCTTTACTCGAATCCAAAGAAGCAAATATGGTTTTAGTAGTGGGAGTTGAGAAAATGTCTGAGAAAAAAACGAGAGAAGTTACTAAAATTATCTCGTCATTATTACCATTTGAGGAACGCGTTGCGTCCCTTCCTTCTCTTGCATCTATATCTGCAATAGAATATATGAGAAAATTTAATGCAACCAGAGAAAGTATAGCTCAAGTAGCTGTAAAAAACCATTATAATGGTTCACTTAATCCTTTCGCGCACATACAGAAGAGAGTAACATTAGAAGAAGTATTGAATTCTCCAGTTATTTCTGAGCCTCTAAGACTTTACGAATATACCCCTATAAGTGATGGAGCTGCAGCTGTAGTTATGGTTAGAAATGAGGATGCGCTAAGTTATACTTCTAAGCCTGTTTACATAAAAGGAATAGGGAGTAGTAATTACACAGCGTATGTAAGTGAAAAAGAGGATTTTGTGACTTTACCAGCAGTAGTAGAAGCGTCAAGAAAAGCATTTAAGAAGGCTAAAGTTGAAAAGATTGATTTTGCAGAATTACACGATATGGCGACTATCCTAGAAATTATACAGTCTGAAGATATTGGTTTATTTAAGAAGGGTGAAGGATGGAAAGCAGTTATGGAGGGTTTAACTTCACTTGATGGAGAAACACCAATAAATCCCAGTGGGGGATTAAATTCAAAGGGTCATCCTATAGGGGCTAGCGGTGTTGCACAAGCTGTTGAAGCATTTTTACAAATTAGGAATGAGGCTGGAAATAGGCAAGTTAAAAATGCTAGAGTTGGTCTTTCGTTAAGCATGGCGGGTTACGGTAATTCTGCTACTGTAATTATATATGGTGATGAGCCTTGATGAAATGTACTAAATGTGGTTATATGACTTTAGGTAGGATTAAGTGCCCTAAGTGTGGAGGAGAGTTGACTAACGTAGAAGAGATAGAAGGAAAAGTACTATTTAGCTGGATATTAAATGTGACACCAGAAAATCTTGAAGAGAAGTATTACCTTTCTCTAGTTGAAACTCATAATGGAAAGGTTTTATGTAAATCTTTAGAAAGATATGAGGGAAGAGTTAAAGTTAAGAACGGAGAATGTATTAAATATGTCTAGCTATTCTTTCTTTTCTTATTATTTCATCAAATTCTCTTTTTGATTTTTCTATTGTCTTTTTAATTGCAGATACTATCGCTTTTTCTTTCTCACCCTCATATTCAATTAATACTTCTAAAAATTCATTTATTTCAATTTTTCCACTTCCATTAGGCTCAGTTCCCATATACATCATGTCAAGTTCTTTTTCTTTTGGTAATTTTATTAATTTGGGTTGAAATAGCATAACATAAGATATTTTGACTGGAGATACAAATTTTCTTACTTTAGCTTCAACTGGAAAAACTGAGAATAAAGATGACAATTCACCATAAATATAAAAAACATTTTCTTCGTCTGAGGGAAATATAAATTTAAATGGAGTAAAATTCTTAAAGAAGAATATATGATCGGACAGGATATAAAATACTACTTCTCTTTCGTGTGACGTTTCAAATTTAATATTAACTCTCACAACAAAGTATAAACTTACACATTTAAATGTTTTATTAATCAAGTTTAAAAATGTTTAATGGTAACTCATTTACGTAAATCTATAAAATTTCTATTTAACATTGATAATGTTAGCAACAAATAAAATAAAAACTTTTTAGGATAAATGATAAAAGTATATTGTGCTTGAAACTAAAAAAATTCTACAAAATAATGTTAATGACTCCTTCTTCATTCCAAATAAGATTTTAACATTTAAGATAAGAGGAAATAATAATGTTTATAAGGGAATTAGGGTACAATATTCTAGAATTTTTGGACCATATGCAGGTGGAGTTATATTTTCAGAGGAAATGGACTTAGATACTTTGATAGATTTAACTATAATTTCCTTTATAAGAAATATACTTTTTAACTTACCGTTGGGAAGTTCTATTGGTTGTATATGTGCACCAAGATCACAGGATAAAAAAATATTAATATCGCAATATATAAATTATGTGAGAAATAATATAGATGAAGATATTTTAATACCAGATGAAGGAACAGAAGATATGTCAGAATTATTCTATGAAATAGCAAATATAGATGAAAAATACATTACAAATATAATTTATACTGATTATTTATCATATTCGATCGGAATTGCAATACTACTCAAATTTGCACTTAAAGGAAACTTTAACGTTAAAATCGGTATTCTAGGATCAAACCCAGCTAATACTACACTGTTTAGCTTATTAGAAAGCTTAGGTTCAGAAGTCTTTTCAGCCAATTTAAATTCAAAGTGTGATGCACTTATTATTACAAGTGGAAAGAAAATAGTAAATTCGTTTAACCAAGATAAGATAGAAGCTAAAATCGTAGTTGAGGGAAGTGATCTAGCAATAACATATGATGGATATAAAAAACTGAGAAATAGGGGTATAATCGTAGTCCCAGACGTATTAGCAAACTCCGGAAAAGCAATAGGCATTTATTTAAAATGGGTAAATAATAGAATTGGGAAAGTAATGTATAATGAAGAAGAAACTATAAGGTTTTTATACGAAAAAATTAATAGAACATTAAGAGAAATAATAAATGAAAACAAAAAACTTGATGAATTAAAAGAGACTTTATTTTTAACGGCATTATCCAAGATAAGCCATACCTATTAATGACCCCATTGGAACTTGACTAGATGTACCTACATATATAACTTCAGTTACAGTATTTCCTTGAATCAGAACAACATTTTCGTTAAAACCTTCTATGTATGTATATAACCCAGAATTACCAGAGAAACCTAAGCTATTCACATAATTCTGGGCATATATAGGTGATTTAAATATCATTTTTATGTATATTAACCAATCAGAATGAGTATCGATAAACCTATAGTAATATTCTTTTTCCAATCCTTGAGCACCTTGAGTGGTAACATAACTATTATACAATGTCCATTGACCACCTAAGAATTTGCTTGGATTTGGTGGTTTAACTGCTTGAGGAACTGAGGAAAGACTTAAAATGCCTAGAGATAGAGCAGCAATTATAACAACAGCCACTCCTATAACATAAATTAACCCTTTATCCATTTTTTCACCTAATTATATATACTATCAATTTTCATCTTAATAAATTTTTATATAAATGTTTATATGAGTGTGCAAATGTGGTATTCCATGTAATTTTACAAATGTCTAATTTTCTGAGTTTAATCAACTTTAACATATAGCAGTTGTTCTACTTTAACGCGGCTTAAAGATTTTCACTAAATCTAGTGCATTCCATAAACATATTTGAGTTAATTTGAGGAATTCCTTCTCACATTTCGTTATTAACAAAACGTCAGACTAAAAACTTTATCGATAGTATAGGGGATTTCGCATTACTGAGGAAAATTAGAACAACTCCTATTTAACATAGTTTAATTATAAATTATAATTATAAATATGTTGAAGGAGATAGCCACTAATATCTAATTTGTAAATATTTTAGCAAAAAATAATTTTAATAATATATATACTCCTAGAATATCCATAACAACGAAAACTATAGAACCAGCTGCCGGTAACTCATATCTGGGATAAATTGAATAAGGAGAGGAATAAAGTGAAAATCCAATTATCCACATATAAGATAAAAGAGAATCACCAATCATCCATAAGAAGAAAAGAAAAACTAAGAAATTTATTGAAAATTTACTAATAGAAGATCCAATTAGTACCCCAGATATTGTCATAGATATCACATCTATAATCCAAATGAAATAGACTGAAGTAGCATAATCGAAAAACCATGGCAAGTGCCAGAATATAATAATGGGTAAAGCTACAAAGAGAAATTTTCTTGATAACGAATAGAACTTATTTGACAGAAATATTGATATGCCGAGAATTAAATAATGAAATAACATCGGTATTGCTGGAGAATATGATAAAAAACTAAATGTAAATGGTAAAATTAAAAATATATCAAGTGGAAGAAGATAATAAAAAATCTTATTCATCTTAAATCCCGAAGAATGAGATTTGCCCTGGAGTAAATGGATGATAGAACGGCAATTGCAAGTATAGCATTGTAAATACTATTACCCATATTCCATCTACAAAATGCCAATAATATGATGCCGCAGTAGAAGCTTCATAGGGTATTATTCTCCTTGCCCTTAACAGCGTGAACGCCCATAGTGTTAGCCCCATAATAACGTGAAAACCATGTAACCATACTATAGTGAAGAAGAATGATGTTACGATATTTTCTTGTGGAGTAAAGTGAATTATGTGTGTAAACTCATACATTTGCCCACTTAGGAATGTTAATCCCATTAAGAATGTTACTAACCCTAAATACTTAAATCTCTTTAATTTACCCTTTAGTAAACTATCATAGGCGAAATGTGATGGTATTGAGCTTGAAAGTAATATTATTGTCATTGCTAATGGTAAACCGTACCAATCGACATGGAATGAAGCCAAATATGGTTGTGCTGCAGGTGTCCAGTTAATCGTATAAAGATAACCTCCTATAAATCCGCCAAATAAGAATATTTCTGCTATAATTAAATATAGAACTATAGTTCTTGTTTGGATTGCCTTTTGTATTCCCTCAGTTGTTACGGATAATGGATTTGAAGATCCTGAAAATGGCGAACCAGCCATTTTCGTCATCTCAAACCCGCCAGGAGGCCTTATAGAGGGTACTGATGGGTATAGTTCTTTGAAATAATCGTTATAAACCCAATAACCTCCTACCGCTAAGAAGGCTAAAATCATTGGTAAACCTACATCTAGTAATCCAAATCTTAAAATATATAAGAACCCTAGTCCCGGTAAAAACATTAAAATGCCTAGTAATGCTGGTAAAAATGTTCCATGTCTGTGCTCTGGTATAGATCCGTCCATTGCTCTACCAAATGTTAATGGTAGGGCTACTGGTTTAATATAAAAGTCTGGTAATCCAATTACTTCAACTCCCCAAGGATCTAGACTTTCAACCCTTTTACCTTTAACCCAACTATAAAGTAAATTACCGAAGATTAATACTAGTCCTATACCCATTATTACTCCTCCTACATCAATTAGTATTTGGAATGGATAGTATATCATCGATGGAACCCATGCATACCTTCTTGGCATACCTAATACTCCTTCAACGAACATTCCAGTAGCTATTACAAATGCACCAGCTACTGTCATTATGGCACCGCTCTTAGATAATTCCATATCGTACATTTTACCAGTAAAATATGGGAAATAGTAGAGCAGAGCAGCTAAAAATGCTACTATAATAGCGAAAACCATGTAGTGGAAATGGCCCACAACAGCATAGGTACCATTTAAATCGTAATCCAGAGGTATTAATGGGAATAACACACCAGTAATACCTCCAACAAGGAATAGTGCTATAAAACCTATAGTAAG
The DNA here is from genome assembly GCF_009729055.1 of Sulfurisphaera ohwakuensis. Taxonomy (GTDB): domain Archaea; phylum Thermoproteota; class Thermoprotei_A; order Sulfolobales; family Sulfolobaceae; genus Sulfurisphaera; species Sulfurisphaera ohwakuensis. The sequence continues at coordinate 2,773,902 of NZ_CP045484.1, forward strand.
GATTGAATATCCAGTGACTCTGAGTTTTCCTTGATAGAATGTAGCGGTCCAATTAACTACTTTTACACCAGAAGGTATTGCTATTGCCATTGTTATAGCTGATGCAACTGCATCAGCCCAAAAGTTAAATATTGACGTAAACATGTGATGCATCCAAACTCCCATAGCACTTAAGAAGGCTATTGCAAAAGAGGATAAGGCTAAGGCTTTATAACCATAAATTTGTCTACCCACAGACCTCGGTAATATTTCGCCAATTAGGCCCATTGCTGGAAGCATAAGGATATATACTTCTGGATGACCGAAGAACCAGAAAACATTTTGCCATAGTAATGGATTTCCTCCAGCATGGGCATTAAAGAACTGGAAACCCCAGTTTCTCTCTAAAAATGCCATAGCTAAACCGGCTGTCAATGGTGGTAAAGCTATCATTAGTAATATCGCTGTAGAGAAGAAAGCCCAAACAAATAATGGCATCTTAAAGTACGGTACTTTCTTTAGCCTAGTAATTGTTAGTATGAAGTTTATTCCAGTTAACGTACTAGATATACCAGCTATTATAAGAGCTATCTCTATTACATCCATTCCTATTCCGCTATTTACTTGTAAATCCACAGAAAGTGGTGCATACATATACCATCCAGCATTTACAACTCCAACCAGAGGAGAAATTGCCGTTAAGGTGACAGCAGGGACTAAAATCCAAAATGAGAGTGCATTTATTTTAGGCCAATATAAATCATGAGCACCAATCATTCTTGGAACTAAATAATTAGCTAGACCAGCAGATAATGGCATCACTACGAAGAATATCATAAATATACCGTGAAGTGTTAAAGCGTCATAATATGTAGTAGGACCTATATTGTTAAAAGTTAACTGAGTCCTCATTACCGTTGCTTCAACGCTTCCGATAATTAGGCTAATAATTCCTAGTGTTATGTACATTATACCAATATCTGAAGCATTAGTAGTAGTAAATGCTATTTTTAGAACTTCCTTAATTTTATGAGCTACACTACTCATAATTCTCATTAATTAATATCTGATACCGGTTTATTAATCTTATTATCAAAAACTTTTATAGTTTAAAACTTTGATTATATTTTAATATTTAAGAGAAAAAATTTAATTAATCACAAACCATCTTGTTTGTACCGTTCAAGAGTTTAATATATATAATTAATTAAGTTAATTAAAAATTGAACATTAAACAACTAGTACTCTTTGTTGGTATAGAGTAAAAAAATAAAAGTTTGAAAAATACAATTGATTTATGAGAATATGAGAAAAGCCGTCTCACCAACTTTTACAGCTATAATCGCTATCGTAGTAGCTATAGTAATAGTAGGGGCAGCAGTCTATACATATCAACAGTTTTTAATGTACTCATCAAAGACCTCAGCGGCAATTACAACAACGTCAACAACTCCAAAACACACATTACCTTATAATCCTACTAACAAAACTGTATTTATTACCTTAGTAACGCTATCTAGCGGACCTACATTTAATTTTAATGGCACAGATTTCGGAGCAATGGTAATATATGTACCAGCTGGATGGAACTTATATATTACATACGTTAATCAACAAAGTTTACCACATAACCTCAATTTAGTAGCTAATGATACACCTACTCCAAATTCGGCTAATATTGCTGACGACGGAAAAATCCTCTTAACGATTGGAGCTACAACGAGTGACTATCAAAGTTCCGGGTTAATGAGTGGTCAGTCAGCAAGTGAATTATATTCTGATATACCTGCTGGGATTTATTGGCTTTGCTGTGGCATTGCTGGGCATGCAGAATCTGGAATGTGGGTAGTTTTAGTTGCATCCCCTAACGTTACTACTCCATACGTTGTTATAAGCTAAATTCTTTTTTATAATTTTTTGCGTTAACTATAAATATTAGATTATTAAATATTCTTTTGATGACTAGGTTATCTATAGAAGTAATAACTATGATAGGGGCAGCTTTAATTCTTGCAGTATTAGGTGGTATTGCCTTTCATGATTTAATAATGATAGATACGGGTGGATATTTCCCACATAATGAAAAACCAGAAGTGATCAGAGTTATAGCAAAACAGTATGTCTGGGAATTTATATATCCTAATGGAACTGTAAGTTATGATAAAGTTGTTATACAGGCGGGTAAACCGTATATCTTTAATCTAACTTCCGCTGATGTAATCCACGCAATGTATATTGTACAATTAGGGTATAAACTTGAGGCTATCCCAGGATATTATTATCCATTATACATAATAGTAAATAAACCGGGAGTGTACAACATTTATTGCGCCGAATTTTGTGGTCCGGGACATTATACTATGATAGGGGAGCTCATAGTAGTTAATTCTACAGCAGGGTGATAAAATGAGTCAAAGACTTTCTAAAAAGGATTACGCATTATGGATAATATCAGTAATAGCAATGTTCTTTATCTTTGAAGCATTAGGAAATTTCGGAAATTTAACTGCTTTATCTTCAGCTTCACCAATTTCACTAGCCGAAAAATCATTATTCAAAATTACTTATATTGCAGCTGGCGGTGTGTTTGCTATATTTATGGGTAGTTTAATCTTTCTCTCTTTAAGGTTTAGAGAGAGGAGTGAGGTGAGCGTACAGAGGAAAATTGATTATAGTGCAATTAGTCTTGCTACATTGATAGTTACTGGAATAATATTAGTTTGGTTCTCTTTACCATATTTATCTCCTAATATTCCTCTAGTATTACAATTTAATTCTGGTATTTTAATCTCAATGGCCATGTTTCTATTATTTGCATTAACTATAGTGCTATATAAGGAATATTATAAAGATTAAGTTAATTATTTTTCTATTTTCTTCTAATTAAACTTTAAAAACCTAAAAACGGGTGTTAATTTATGGGAAGAAAAAAGTTAGTAATATTTATTACGGCATTATTCTTCTTGTTCTTATATTTCTCTCTTTTTCCTCCAGGATTATTTTCAAATATTATAGCTCCAATAATCTTCTGGATAATGACACTTTTTATTACACTCTTCTATCCTCTTAACACAGTATTTACTTACGTCATGGCTAATTTCAAAAGGAAAAAAGAAATCTCCATTTCAACCCTAATGTACTTCCCATTTCATCTCTTGATATTTAGTTTAGCCTTAGAAAAATTGCTAACACTATTCTTTAACTATTCCCCAACATTCTATCATGGAGAAGTGAATTTAGCGTTTTCCCCATTTGTAACTTCTGGTTTAGGTTTTCTCTTTAATCTTCTATTTAATCCCTCTATTGAAGTGTTACTACCACCATATTATTTTCTTTCAATTACACCATTTGCAATATTTATAGCTTTAAGTATAACGTTTTTAGTATCTGCAAATATAGGTAAAATATTTGAATTTATAAGATCAAAACGATTAATTGCTGGAGTAATTAGTCTTGGATTAGTTGGTGGGAGTACATGTTGCTTATCATTGCCAACTATCATAGCGTTTTATACTCCGCTTTCTTTTCTTGCGTATAACGTTATAAGTGGTGAAATTTTAACAATAGTGTATTTTGCTTTACCATTAATTGTAATATTTTCTCTATATGATCTGTTTAAAAGATCTCTTAAAGTTAAATGTGATTGTAAATAGATTAAACATTTTAGTAAAACTTAAATAGTTTTTAGTATAAAATTTCTTTGTGAGAAATATGAAAAGACGAGATTTCATTAGGTTAGCTATGATAGCTGGTGGAGCTGTTGCAATATCTCCATTATTTTCACCCCTTTTTAATTACATGGGATACTATTACAATGAATTAAGAGTTATATCGAAAAACTATTTAGTAGCTAATAACACAGCTGGTTTGCAAGGATTTCCTAAGTATAAAGTAGCTAATATTAAAGATATACAAAGTAGTAACTGTCCCGTCTATTTCTTTACTTATCCCTTAACGAATGAACCTTGCTTCATAGTCGACTTCTCTAAACTAAATAACCAGACTAACGTGGAATTTAAGAATCCGTATTTTGGTCAATTTGCTATAAATTCTAAGTTTCCAACTATTAAGGGTGTAGGTCCGAAGGGCTCAATATGTGCATTCTCAGCAATATGTGTTCATTTAGGCTGTCAATTACCAGCACAAGTTCTTACAAGTTCTCCCAACTTGCCTGGTTTAAATCCTGCTAGTACGATTTTACATTGTCCATGCCATGGATCGATGTATAAATTAGATGAAGGAGGAATAGTAGTAGGTGGACCAGCACCTAGACCATTACCGATAGTTTTACTAGAATATGATAATACAACTGGTGATATTTACGCTATAGGAACTAACGCACCATATTTCTCTAAGACTAGACCAACTAGTAATTTGATATATGATCCAAATTATTCCTATCAAATACCATCTAATCCAGCTTGCACTTCGGGGTGATAAAGTGGAAGAGGAAAGAGAGAGTTGGTTAGACAAAGTCTTTCAGTGGTTAGATGAAAGAGTAGGAATATATGGACATACTATTGCTAAAGCTCCAAGGTATGCTTATAGACTTGATTATTGGTTAGGCTCAATGGTACTTGCTGCTTTCGCTTTGGCAGTAATAACTGGAGCCCTTGTTGCATTATATTACGTTCCCTCTGATCCTTATGCTTCTACAGTATACTTAATTACAAAGGTACCATATGGAGCTTTATTGTTCAGTATACATACATGGGCTGCTTACGCAATGATATTTTTACTTATTATTCATATGACAAGAAACTTTATTGTAGGTGCTTATAGAAAACCTAGGGAAATCATGTGGGTTGTTGGAGTTATATTGGCTGGATTAGCTTTAACTGAAGCCTATTTAGGCTACTCCTTACCATATAATTTAATATCCTGGACAGCAACTACTACCGGTCTAAATCTGTTCACTTACATGCCTTTTAATTTAGCTGCCCTAATTAAACTGATGACTACTGTACCAACAAATTTGCCTGGTATAGCTAGTGGTGTTGATCCACTAGTTGATAGATTCTTTATATTCCACTGGATTGTTGGAGGATTAATACTTCTATTTATAATGATTCATTTAGCAATATTTGAAAAACATGGAGGACCTACACCACCGCCTAGTAAGGAGCCAGGCCCAGAATTAATTGAGCATTTTAGAGATAAAGTGGAAAATGATCCTAATTGGAGACTACAACCATATACGAGAACCTTTGGAATGATATTGATGACTTTCTTCCTTATATTTGGTGGGGTAATACTGATCGCATCATTAATACCATATAATATTGCAATTACTGGTGGCGGACTTAAGTATACAATGCCAGAGTATAACCCAGTATTAGCTGCTCAAACACCACCAATACCGGATTGGTACTTCTTATTCATTTACTTCTTTTACAAATCAGTAACCCCACAAAATGCTTCAATAATTTTCTTAGCTTGGATATTAATTACAGTATTATTCCCATTTATAGATCAGTATATCTTTAGACATAAAGCAAGCCATCCAGTAATGAGACCTGCTGCAATAGCTTTAGGAACAGGGTTTATAATTTCCTTCATAGTAAACAGTATTTGGGCATATAGGACGCCTGGAGTAGATATAGGACCTATAGGTGTCGAAGTAGACGGTTTAATTTTCTTAGCATCATTTGTGGTACTTTACCCATTAATCAAATTCTATTTAGCTCCAAGATCGATTAGAGGGGATTCCTCTGGAGGGAGTTTTAATTTTAGAAAAGGTATGAGTTTAAAGACTAAAACTCTTAATCTACAGCAGCAAAAATTAATACTAAGGTCTAGTGAAATAGCGTTTATTGGATTAGTATCATCATTTATATATACTACATGCCAACTATTTGCATCATTACAAGTAGCTTATATAACTGCGCAATTTGGAGTAGGATTTTTACTAGGATTAGACTTGCTGCTATTAGCTGGTATACTAGGTTTCCTAGTTTTTGGTGGAAAATAGTTCGAACGAAGTATTCTAATACAATTTTTTTATATCATAATTTACACACTATTTTTTCTCAATACTACTATTTTTATTCATATCAGCGTTAATATTAAGAAAGATAGTACCATAAAAAATGTCTTTCGAACCTTATACTAAGATAATCTGATATCCTTCGTCAATGAACAATGATAGATCTTTATGATCGTTTTCATCACCTAAAAGTCTAAACCCTTTAGCCACTACTTTATCTCTTATGTTCAAGTGTGGTGGTGAGGCACAATATCCGCAAGCGCCATATATTATTCCTTGTTTTGTTGCTTCGTCTACTAAAGGTTTAATATAAGAATTATCTGAAATTAATATTTTTTCTCCCAATCCTTCAAAATAAACTACTACTTCATTTCCTTTTTTCTTCAAGTTTATAGCGTAATGTAATGCATGTGCTGCTTTCACTAATTCAGATCTTATATCCGGGTCGGAGAATATTATAAAAGCATATTTCATATGAGAAAATTCTCATTAGTTAAGATAAAATTGTGTTCTAAACTTTTGATCATTAAATATCCAATTATTTATCTTATATTCGGATTTTATTGAAATTTTTCCAAATTTATTGAGTTTAACTATTTCTTCTAAATTTTCCGCGAATCCAATGTAAATTGGAGGATATTTGAAAATATGTTTAATTTGTTTATTAATTGTTTGCGAAATAAGAGAATATAATAGGAAGTCCAACTTTGCTATATCTATCCTTGGGACAATCTTTACAAAGTTATTAGAAACTAAGAAGCGTAAATGCCTATTTATTGTTTTTGAGCTTTTCCCTAGTTCTATTGCTATTTCTTTGTCACTTATTAAAGGATTCTTAACCAGTAAGTCAATTATTTTATAATCTAACTTTGATAGTGAGTATTTTCTATTAGGAATTATTTGATAAAATATAGGATTTATCTTTTCTATCTCTTTATTAATATCTTCTCCGAAAATTTCAGAAATTATATATCCCTCTATACATTTAAACCTCACACTTTCATTGCTTATATTTTCTTGATTATGTATTACAATAGCTTTCTTATACCCTAAAATAACAGGATCTACATATGTATAATAGCCTTCAATAAATTTTTGCAACTTATTTAATCTATATATTAAGGAAGAAAGACTAAGATTTAATTTTCTAGCTAATTCTCTTTTACTAACTCTTGGGTTTACAAAAATATTATAAAATATTAATTTATCTAATGCGTCCATATTAATATATTATTCAATATTTCTTATATATTCATTATGAAGCTCCCTAAATCCTTTCTTAACATAGAATGAGGTTGCTATCACGTTTTTTGCTGGAAATCTAGCTAATACTGTATCAATTCCTTTTTCTTTTAATTCTTTTTCTATATAATTTATTATTTCCTCTCCTATACCCTTACGTCTATAGGATGGATAGACGTAAATTTCTTGAATTATACCGACTTTCTGTGGTATATAGAATTCCCTATCACTAATAAATACTCTCGCCCCACCTACTACCTTTCCATCTTCCTCAACTACAATTAATAATACGTCATCTTTATTAAACGATTTCTTTATAGATTCTCTTACTTTTTCTTCTAGATCTTGAGGAACTTCCAGTAGAGGATCAAATTCTGAGTTTAATCTATACATTCTAGCAAACATATCTGTTAATGCTTCTATGTCTTTTTCGATTGCTTTTCTTATCATAAACTCAACCTCCTGGCTCTTAGAATTCTTTCTTTAGCAGACTCTAAAAATTCACGATAAGATAATTTTAGTCTAGCATAACCTAATTCTACTGCTTTAGTAGCTACTGCAGCAGCCATTCTATAGTATACTTCTATCTCATCCATTCTTGGAATAATATAATCTTCTCTTAGTCCTTTCTCTTCAGCATATTTGGCAAGTTCTTCTGCAGCAGCTATTATCATCTCGTCAGTGATTTTCTTTGCTCTACTGTCTAATACTCCTCTAAATACTGCTGGAAATATTAGAGAATTGTTTACCTGATTCGGGAAGTCACTCCTTCCTGTTGCTACAATTACTGCACCGGCTTCTTTGGCTTCATTGGGATATATCTCTGGAACTGGATTTGCTAATGCAAATACTATAGGCTTATTCATCATTCTAATTAGTTTTTTATCTATTCTAACCTCTGGTGAAGAAGCAGCAATTAGGATATCTGCACCTTTAAATGCTTCCTCAATTGTTTTTACTCTCTCGCCATTTGTCTGTATAGCTAACTCGTATTTCCATGGATGTTTAAACATTAAAGAATCAACATCCCCTCTTTCGGCATATAGTGGTCCTTCTTTGTCTATCAAAACCATATTCTTAGGGTTAAAACCATATTTTATTAACAATCTTGCAGTCGCTATGTTTGCAGCTCCAGCACCCATAAGAACTATTTTAGAATTCTTATCTTTGCCAGTAAGCTTTATCGCGTTAATTAAACCAGCGAGGACAGCACCAGCTGTGCCTTGTTGATCATCATGCCATACTGGTATATTTAGAGTTTTTTGAAGTTCTTCTAAAATAAAGAAACATTTTGGAGATTCAATATCTTCTAAGTTTATTCCGCCAAAAGCTGGTTCTATTGCTTTAGCGACTTGTATAAATTCCTCCTTATCTGAAACTTTTATAGGTAAAGGAAAAGCATCAACACCTCCTAGAAATTTAAATAGCAAAGCTTTTCCTTCCATTACGGGTAGTGAAGCTATAGGTCCAACATTACCTAATCCTAATACTCTGCTGCCATCTGTTAAAATTGCTATAGTATTCCATCTACTGGTTAGCTCAAAACTTTGATTCTCGTCCTTCTGTATTTCTTTAACTAATTCTGCTACTCCAGGCGTATAGATTAAAGCGAAATCTTCGTAAGATCTAATGGGAATTTTAGGCATTATCTCTAATTTCCCTTGGTATTTCTTAGCTAATGATATTGCCATAAATAATTCTAAACTTTATGTATTTTTAAAATTTTCCTCAAATCGTGAAATGAATGAAAATTCTTATTATTTTAGTTTTTAAAAGAATATGGGAAAAACTTATATAATTATTTTCGATTTAAGATTTAAGATGAATAGATCCATAGTCGCTGTTATAGTAATAGTTGTATTAGTTATAGCTTTTTTCTCAATATATTATATATCTAGGTTAAGTAATGCAAGTACCATACCGGCTGGGAAATTTGTAAAAATCAGTAACGTGGATTTAGCTCCTAAAGGCGAGGTAATAGTTGTTGAACAATCATGGTATGGATGTCCAGTAGGTGCAGCGGCATCTTGGGCTATATATAATGTGTTAAAAAACTATGGAAATATAACTTTTGAATTTCACTATTCTGATCCGGATCATAACCCAGCTAATATTCCAGGGTTAATATTCCTTAACTTTACGCCAACATCAATAGTAAGATTTTATGATGGATATGTTTATAATGAGTACTTAAATGCCTCATATAATGGAACTCCTATACCACAAAATGAATTAGTACTAATTGGAGAAGAAATTCTAAAAGAAGAATATGCAAGTATGGGATTAAACCCACAAGTGGCAAATTATATTATTCAATATGAGACGCAAGTACCTATACAACAATATGGAAAACCATCAGCATATTATGTTCAACCTCCTCATCTTAACTTTGCTATCTTAATATCTGGACCTAACGGTACATATATAATCACTACTCCAATAGTTAATCCTAATATTCTCTCTGGTTACTCTCCTCAATATGTTTATTCCCACCTAGATAACTTCCAGCAAATAATACAAGCATCACAAATGATACAACAAGTAATACTTGAAGCAGCAGGACCTTTAGCAAGTGAATGTCCTACTTAAAATTTTTTAGTCTTTTTTTCACATATTATAATATGAGTTCTGAAGATGAGTTAATAAAGTATATTTTGGAAAATTATAAAAATATAGCAACAATTGGATTTTCAAAAGATCCTTCTAAACCTGCTCACCAAGTTCCTAAGTTTCTGATAAGTAAAGGATATAATGTTTATCCAGTAAATCCTTCAGCTGATGAAATATTAGGTAGGAAAAGCTACAAGTCCTTGTTAGAGATTCCGGATAAAATTGACGTTGTTGAAGTATTTAGACCTTCTTCAGAAGTTCCTAAAATTGTTGATGAAGTCCTTGAGAGGGTTAAACAAAAGGGTGATGTTAAAGTAATATGGTTACAAGAAGGGATTAGAAATGACGAAGCTGCTGAAAAAGCAAGAAAATCTGGTTTAATTGTTATTCAAGATAGATGTATGTATAAGGAGTATATGAAGAAAATCGGTAGAGTAGAAAATCCTCCACCAGTTTCTAAGATTGAATAATTTTTTAATGCGTTATTTTTTAAATTAAATTATGAGAAGTCTTTTCTACTTATCAATCATTATTCTTCTCTTACTACCCCTTACAACTTATTCTCAGGTTTCGTTTTCAAAAATACCTTTTACTGCCAGTATAATCTATACAACACCTTCCTCGATCTCAAGTCACATATTTTATCTTTGCGTATTAGCTAGTGGATACATGAGTGTAAATTTAGTTAGTGAGTCTACGCAGTTTAATATATCGTCTATTACAACGTATATAGCTGGAATAAATATTCCTAGATTTCCACTTAATGGTTTAGTCGTGTCCACCCCCAAACTTATTGGGGATAAAGTTTATTTCATATATATACCAGGTGTGAATTCTATTTCTCCTAACTTTACAATCACTAAAGCTAATTTGGGGTATGCCATATTTAATAGTAGTTGGGGCAGCGTGTATAACTTGATTGATAAGGGAATTGTTGAAGATTTTGATATTTATAACAACACAATTTATGTATTATGGAAAGCGTCTTATAATAGTTCTAGTGTATATCTATTAACCTTTACTACTTCTGGTGAAGTTATAAGAAATGAAAGCATAAAAATTCCCAATGCCTCGTCAATAGTGGTTTCTGAAAATTTGGGTATTATAGGAAATACGTCTATCTCTGAGTTGAAATCATTAAGTCTTTCATTCTCTAGCGTTTCAACCTTTCAAGGTCATTACTTTATAGTAAATCTAAGTGACGGAAAGATAGTATACCAGATACCTCAATACAATGGAATTGAACCTTCTTACGTAAGCGTTTCAAATAATACTCTTCTAGTCTCCTATACGACAAATACCTCTAGTTACTTAGTATTATACAATATCACGACAGGAAAATTAATCAGCTATAAATACTTTAATGGAATTGTAATAGGATATATAAATAAGAATTTTATATTAGTAGAAAATATGAAAAAATCTTCCTTAAGTGGTGTAAATATTAACATAATTCTCTTTAATAAGGATTGGAACGAAATTTATGAAACTTCTATAAGTTCATTAACCTCATATCTATTAGCTGACGGTTTAATCGTTAACTCTAGTTCGGTCACTGCAATAATAACAAAAATAGATACTCAAATATCTTTTAGTCAAATTTCTATAACCTCTAATCTGGAGGTAAAAATCTTATTACAAGCACCTAAACCGTTTACAATCTCTGTTATTCAATTACATTATACTAATTACACAACTCTTGAAATAAGTTGGAATGAGATGATCGCTTCTAGGTATGAGGTCTTCTTGAATAGCACTCTTATAGCAAACATTACGCAGGAATTTACAGAATATAATGTCACAACTAATTCTACTTATGTTATAAAAGTCATAGCAATTAATCTCCTTGGAGAAATCGAAGAGATGACCATTATTCATGTCACAGTATACCCCTCAATAAGTAAAAAGAGTACGAACACGACTACGTCGACTACAAGCTCTTCTACAGTTATTCAAACTATTACTAGTAGTACGCAAATAGAGAGTCAGACCAATACCTCAGCTACTACTTTTGTCCATAATACAGTTAATGTTAATTCTAGCAATCCTTCTAAACAAAGTTCAGTTACTTCCCTTCAAACCTCTAAAACCGCATATATTACAATAATCTTTGTAATAATAGGAGCCATAATTCTTGCATTCATAGTTAGGAGAAAATAAATTAGTAAGTTTTTACATTCAGTTCTACTTTTTCAGAAACTACCTTTACTTTAACCCCCTTATTAAGGGGTATAGGGCCGACTATAGAACCAGTAGATACATAACCTGAAACTTCTCCAACCTTCTTAATTAACCATTTTAACATCCCTAGGTGGTCTCCATAAATGAAATTAGACTTTCCTTTAGCTTGTAATTCCCCATCTATATATAATGAGACTTCTGACGGTTGTTTATTAATCCTTTCTCCTAAATAAACTAGTCCAGAAGCCATATCATCAGCTTTTAATTGGAAAACTGTAAGTCTATTAAGAGGGGCATTAAATCTAGTCATCGGAATTTCTATTCCTAAATAAGTTTCTGAAATACAAGAATTTAGATTATCTTCTCTACATCTATTTGCTTTTACTATAACTTCTATTTCCGCATATGCGTATTTAAAAGGAATCGTAATATTATTGTCCATTATAATCATTTTTTGTGTTAGTATTCCGTACTCAGGTTCTATAATATTAAATCTATTTAATGACTCTGGTGTTACAAAAGATATCTTATATCCGCCAAACCCTTCATCTTTCACCAGTCTTTCACTAAAAAGAGCAAAAATCTTTTCTGCTTCTTCTTTCCCTACTTCGAAAGGTTCTACAACTTTTTTCTCTTTATACGCATTGTAAAGCAAATCAACTTTTTCTTCAATTCTCATAAAAGATACTGAACTAGTTTAATTAAAAAATTTTATATTGCAACCAACAAATATAACGTATGGCATCCATTTGTGAGATCTTTCCATTAATTGCAAAGCTTACTTCTGAAGGAAAAAGGGTTGTTTTAGTAAATGAAGAAGGAAAGAGAAGTGTGTTCGTTGAAGATAAGCTAATAATTGGATATAAGGAACATGAGAAAATTGCTAAAGAAGCATTAGAAAAAGGAAGGGTAGAAGCTACAGTTAACGGTAAGAAAATTATTGCAGAAGTAGTAGAACCCAGACCTTCATTAATAATAGTTGGTTCCGGTTTGATAGCAAAGGCAATTGCTAGACTTGCTACAGCAATGGGATACTTAGTAGCTGTAATTGGTAATAATGATATTAATGAAGAAGACTTTGCTGGAGTAAATTTCATTTCTAATACTTTAGGCGTTTTAGATCAAATGGTAACAGAAGATTCATTTGTGATTATAGCTAATGAAGGAGGAAAACCTTATGACGTTGACGCCGCATTTATTGCCATTAATAAAGCAAGATATGTTGGATTCTTAGCAAGCCAAAAGAGGGCGGCATATACAATTGCTCAGCTAATAAAGAGAGGAATAGATATAGAAACTTTAAAACAGAAATTTTATTCCCCTCTTGGTTTAGATCTTAATGCTAAGACTGCTGAGGAAATAGCTTTAAGTGCATTAAGCGAGGTTGTTAAAATCTTAAGAGGAGGTAGTGGAAAGCATATGAGAGAAATTAAAGATCCTTATGTATATCTAAAAGATGCGTTAGAGGGAAAAATCGAAGAAAAGTGTAGTTTTAAACCCCAGACTTTATCCACCTAAAAAATGCCACATACCTATATAAGGTATGAGTGCTACCACAAACATTTTTCTATCGTTAACATACCTTGATAGTATTTCTAGCATCACAGAATAATAGTTTTCTCTCGCATATTCTAAGGCTTTATCTAATTCTTTCTTATCATTTCTTATAACACTTATTATAATTCCTACCAACGCTTTATCTATTCCCTCTTCTTTATTCTTTATCTGATTTGCTATAAAATCAAAGAATTTGCTTTTATCTTCAGCTCCAAGTAAAATTTCCGAGGATATATATATAAGGAGGTCAAGTGTTGTACCACTAAATAATCTAGGCTTTTCTTCCATCCCAAGTACTCTTTTTGCTATATAGGAAGCTATAGATAAAGATCCTTTTACATCTGGCTCATAAACTATATTAGATAAATTTTCTAGCTCCGTTATGTCTTGTAATACTGATTTATATTCATATTTACCCCCAGATATCAAACTCTTCATTAGCTTTATCTGATATATTTTAAGTAAATCCATGGCTTCCTCATCTTTAATTTTTCCAGATTTTAACTTGTTCTTTATCCTAGTATACCAATTAAGCATTAATTTTTCAGCCAATTCTATTGTAGCCCTAGCTGACTCCTCCTTTGGATGTGTTAGAAGTAAAGTATAACCTATACCAGCATCTAATCTATCCTTAAGTTCATCAATATAATCATGGATTCCGTTATTTATAGGAAAGAAATCCTTTAAATGCGGATCATCAGTACTTATTTTATTACTTTTAACAATAGAATAGCTTTTCCTAAACTTATCATATATCATTGCTAGTTTTAGCAAGTCATGATTAGAAAGGGAATATATACCGAGAAAGCCATAACCTAAGGTTGCCCATAAAGGATTGTCGAAACTAAGATCATCTAGCGAACCGTCATTGTAATCAAGAAGAGATTTTAAAAATATAGAATATTTGCTTTCATTCTCCACATTATAAAATATTTTCTTTATTTTATCTATATTATCTCTAGAGTATTTCAAATAATTGAAAAGCATTGCAATAATTTTATATGAACTTTTTTTAAGGTAATTAATATTAGTTAAGATATCATCTAAAACGAATCTTATCCATTCAACCTTGCCATTTTTAGATACAGATAAAAGTATATCTATCGCTAATGAGTAACAATTTTCATCTGCTCTCTTCATTAATATTCCTTTAATTCTTGCTAAGGTCTCGTAAGGTTGTTTTAAATAGCCAAGTTCCTTACAGTATCTTTCTACGTCTATCTTATCCTTTATCTTCTCTACAATATATGGCAGTATAATTTTCACAAAGGAAAGATTATTATCAAAATATGTGTTAAGTTCTGATACTATATTAGGTTCATTTCCTTCGTTTATGGTTAAATAAGAATAGGCCTCTAATACGTTATCTACAGCCTCGCTTGTTCTAATACTATTAACTATTTCCTCACTAATCTTTCTTAGTAAGTCGTCAACATCTATCTGATCTAAAACATCAGTATAATAATCTGGAGATTTTGGAATTCTAAAGGGAATATTGCATTTCGAAAACCATTTTAGTATTAAATCATTATCATTTACATTTTTCCTTCCAGTACTTTTTAAAACAAATAAGGAAATTTGTATAGGAATAGAAGTATTGTATTTGTCATAAATTGCTAAAATAGGAGAATACCATAGTATTTTATTCGGATCAGCATCAAATATTACATTGTATACATATTCCCAGTAATCATAATAGAAATTTTCTAGTGCTTTATTAACAGTAGTTTCTATGTTATCAGTTTGGAACATTATTATATAATGCATAGGTATTGCAGCAATTCTTTCATCTAATCGTAAAGTTAGTCCCTTGTCTTTTGACAGAGAATAAATAAATCTTTCATTTGTAAAGATTTTAAATACGTTATTTATTTCTAAGCTTTGAAATAAGTCTTCAGTAAGTACATAAAGAGTTCTCTTTCTATCACTTTTCAATTTTTCTATACTAGTGTAATTGCCGGTAATATCATGATAATCCACCAAGTCAATTTGGAGTTTATGCTCTAAAGACCTCTTTCTTATTAATTCAGCTATAGTACTTTTTCCAGTCTTTAAATTACCTAAGAGTACAACATTATTCCCCCTCATCAGTTCAGCTACGGCTAAATTTACAATATCAACATACTCTGGATAAGGGATTGTTGAGATATCTTCTTCTTCTGTAGAATAATCAAAAATACTTAATTCTCTCTTTGCTTGACCGGGTAATAAACCTAATGAAGAATCAATAAGATAATAAATTATCTCCTTCCATATTGGTGAGAGCTTCTCCCAATCCTCACGTAAATTAGTACCTTTGTACACATTTTTTAGTAATTCTTGTGGAGAGTGAAATTGGTTCTCATTTATGTACAATATCCTTCTGAACTTATTAAAGATCTTTAACGATTCATCAATCTTTTTCATATTGGATAATTTTATACCTTCGGTTAGAAGTGCTGGAATATACGTAGAATAACCTTTTAGAATAAGAATAGAATAATCAAGTATTTTCGGTGTATCTTCTTTATTTTTTAGTTTTTTTGAAACATAACTTATTGCCTTATAAGGAGATATAGTTATTATATTCCCTCTTATTTTTAGGTCACCTTCACCGATATTTACATTGTTTAAAAGTAAATCAATTACATAACTTCTACCTACTATCTTATATGTTGATTTAGATTTTATATAATCGCGCCAGTTCTGTAATTCATCAACACTATTGAACTCTCTAGGAACTTCAACACATTCCGGACAATATTTTTTAACTAAATTTTCCATGTAGGGAAGAACCCTTATAATTATCCTATCCTTCTTCAAAAATGCCTTAAGACTTGTAAGAGAGGTAATTTTTCTCATATCTTGAGTATTTTATAGGATAAGGTATAAAACCATTAGCCAAAGACTCAAAACCTAAAATGTTAGGCTACATATATTAATTCGTGAAAAGAAAAAACAAAAACATGACTGTCAAGGAAATAGAACCTTGGGGAGTGAACGTACCCTACATTTACTTATCAACCATAATGTTTCTCTTAGGAGGGATATCTCTCATTAAATTTCCGTTTTATCACCCATACTTTATGATGATTGGTGCATATTCGTTATATTTCGGAATGATACAAAGACTATTCTTTCCAGCTAAAAATTACTTACCACTTCACATTCTAGCCTTAATCCTTTTAGCAATACCAATATCACATTACTTTCAATTTTTAGCCTCTATAGTTCTAGTAATTACAGAAATTAAGGCACTCAAAGATGTAAAAAGTTATGGGAGCAAATTCCCAGTTAGTACCTTAGTATTATCTTCTCCGTTTTTATCTGTAATATCATGGTACTTCTATATAAATTATTGGAGTTTGATAATACCATTAGCAGTTTATATTTTAGGGGTAAATATAGGAGTTTTTACAGCAACACTAGGAGTAAAACCATTCTTTGGACTATATCAAGTACCAGTACTTATTCTATTAATTATCTCCGTGTTTTTACCATTCTTCCTAGCAATTGCATTAGTATATTATTTTGCATTTTTAATGAGAAAAGGAATAAAAAAGATAAATTGGACTTCAATATCAGTAATCTTAGTTTCTTTAGCTTCAATGTCTGCATTATATTTAGGAGACTTGTCTCATGCATTTTTCCTAGATGTCATGTTTCCGTTATTCTTTTCATGCATTACTTATTCTACAGCCAGATATAATCACGAAAAAGTCGTTTACATAATCCCTCTTTTACTCCTTGCATTCTTTACTAGATTTATAAATTTGCAGTTCTCAGCAATCTTTCTTCCAATAGCATACATTTACTTCCTATACTTAATAAAGGACACACTGGGAATAACTGGAATAAAATTGGGCATATCGAAAAAATATTTATTATAATATATACATACATGTATAACTACTATATCAAATTTCTTTTAGATTATTTAAATTTTTTAACATAGCTCAATCATGACTAATATTCTCTTAAATTATTATGTCAGAGAAATTTATTTTCGTTAAACTAGATTTTAACTCTTATTCCATGGAATTCTATTAAATGAGTATTCTAATAAAGGAATTCAAAAAGATAAAGTTAGGAGAGTAATTCACAATGTTAATTATGCTCCATTTTAAAGATTAGGAAATATATTTATAATCCACTTAATCTTAGAGTTATTTATGAAGAAAGAAAGAGTTAGTTTATCTCAAATACTTGATCCTAAACATAAATTTAATTTAACTTTATACTCAGAATCCGGAACACTAACTTTCAATTCACTCACAGTTACACAATTAACTTCTCTTCTTTATCCATATGTTAGAAAATTTAGATTAAAAAACGGTGAGTTAGATGGTACTCAAGCTACCTTAATATTCGAGGGAAGAAAGAAAAGATTTTACGTTACGATTGAAATCATTTAATATTTTTCCGCCTAATTTATATTATGCTTAAGTATATTGGTATAGTAAGAGAAAATAAAGATGGAAAAGGAATTATTGAAATATATAAGGAATATATACAAGGATTATATAAGTTAGAGGAGTTCTCTCACATAATTGTGATATCGTGGCTTAATAAAGTATCCGAGGAGCAGAGAAATACACTTATTGTAAGACCTAGAGGTCTTCTAAAATATGGTTTCAGGCTTGAAGATTTACCAGAAGTAGGAGTTTTCTGTACCGATTCACCACATAGACCTAATCCCATAGCTATATCTATAGTTAAATTGATAAAAAGACAAGAAAATTTGCTTCATGTAGAAGATTTAGATTTATTTGAAGAAACACCAATACTTGATATAAAAGCTTTTACTCCGGCAAGATGTCCAGATGATGTTAAAGTACCCAAATGGGTAGAGGAGTTCGAGAAAAAACTTGAAGAAATAAAAAGAAAGAAAACTACATTTTAAGTCTTTTTAAAGTTTTCTCTTAAAAAATCCTTAGCTTAACGTGATTTCGATTAAAAACTATTTAAAAATTTTTCTTAAATAATACGATAACTGTTAAAAAGAATTTATTTTAAGAAGGAGAAGAATAAGCCATAATAATTAATATATCATGAAGAGAATTAAATGTTATGGAAAACGTATTACCAGAATACATATATGATATTCAACATATACTCTCAATAATTAAATATAATACGAAATTAGATATTAAAATAAATCATAACGATCCGGTTCAATTACAAGAATTATATGAGTTTTTAGATGATCTTTTAAATATGTTAGAATTCATGTCGGCTTATAAACTAATTAATCTAGAAGAAAATGAAATAAGAGAAGTGAAGGACAAAATAAGAAAGGATATGGAGCTAATCTCGGAGAGCATAGATAAATTAATGTACGAAAGTGATTAACAAAGTTAATTATTTTTACGCCTAACTATTTAACATGCGAAATTTAAACTTTATATCAAATTTATAATTAATGATTCCAATTAGCGTTTTGGTATCGAATAGTGGTACTGTATCTTTTACGATTAAAGGAGAATATAATCCGAAAAACCCAAGTAAATTTAGTCAAGTATTTAGACCAGTAATCACGTGGAATATAACGTATAAATGCAATTTAAAGTGCCTACATTGTTATATAAACGCGTCACCGCAAGGAGATGACGGACTAACTAAAGATGAAGCGTTAAACCTCGTAGATCAAATGGCTGAAATTAAGATTCCCTTACTTATTATGAGTGGTGGAGAACCTTTAATGAGAAGAGATTTCTTTGAAATAGCAAAATACGCTTCCAAAAAAGGGTTAAAACTTGCATTATCTACTAATGGAACATTAATAAGTAAAAAAGTTGCCGAAGAGTTAAAGGAAATTGGTTTTCTATATATCGGAATAAGTTTAGATAGTCCTTATCCGGAATTTCATGATAAATTCAGAGGAGTCGAAGGAGCATTTGATTTAACAGTTAAAGGCATAAAAAATGCCATAGAAGCAGGACTTAACGTGGGTCTAAGATTTACTATAACTTCCAAGAATATTGATCAAATTGATGATTACATAAGATTATCTCTAAATCTGGGTGTAAAGAGAATAACATTCTATCATATTTCAGCAAGTGGCAGAGGTAAAGAATTAAAAGATTGGATGTATACGCCAGAACAATATAGGAAATTCATGAATAAATTAATAGAATATGCAAAGGAGTTAAAGGGAAAAATTGAAATTGAGACAACATTAGCTCCCTTTGACGGAATTTATATTGCTAAAATATTAGCTAAAGATGAAAAGGAGCTAGAGGACTATCTAAAATTCGTTGAAAATAGTGGAGGCTGTGGAAGAAAAATGATATCCATTTATCCTAACGGTGATGTTTATCCTTGCCAGTTCATAGACTTTTATAAGTTAGGTAACGTTAGAGAAAAACCCTTAAAAGAGATCATTCAGAACATTCCAGACTTCTTTGTTAACACTGACAAATACTTAACAGGGAAATGTGCTACTTGTGAATATAAAACTTACTGTAAAGGAGGAGATAGGGCTAGGGCATATTATTGGTCTGGAAACATTTATGGAGATGATCCATTATGCCCTTTGAAGATGCTCCACATCTAGTATTTTGGGAAGTAACAAAAGCTTGCCCATTAACTTGCAAACATTGTAGGGCTAATGCCATAGATAAACCATTGCCAGGAGAACTAACAACTGAAGAAGGAAAGAAACTACTTGAAGAAATATCCCAATTCGGCAAAGTAGTCGTAGTATTTACCGGTGGAGATCCACTTTCAAGAGACGACATTTTTGAGCTAATGGATTATGCGAAATCTTTAGGCTTAATAGTTTCCATTGCACCTGCACCTTCATACAGACTTAATGAAGATACAATCAAAAATATAAAAAACTCAGCACTTTATATGTCAATAAGCCTAGACGGCTATAAACCAGAAACACATGATTGGCTTAGGGGTTTTGGCAACTACAGATACGCTATTAATGGTATTAAACTTGGGCTTAAGTACGGAATTCAAGTGCAAGTAAATACTCTAGTTTGGAAAAAGAGTTATGAAGAATTACCTTATATGGTTAAGCTTCTTAAAGATTTGGGAGTAAAAGTCTGGGAAGTATTCTTTTTAATCCCAGTAGGCAGAGGTACTCTAGAATTAGATATCCCAAGAGAAAAATACAAAGACGTTATAGATTTTCTTGTGGAAGTAAGTAGATATAACATTGTAGTTAGAACTGTTGAGGCACCATTTTTTAGAAGAGCAAAGCTTGAATACAAAGAGGTAGAAAATGAGTTAATTAGAAAACTTAAAGAACTATTGGGAGAGCCTAAATCACCAGTAGATAAAAGCATATTACCAACAAGGGATGGAGCTGGAGTCATATTTATCTCATATAATGGGGATATTTATCCAAGCGGATTTCTACCGCTAAAATTAGGTAATGTAAGGGAAGACAAACTAATAGACGTTTACAGAAATTCAGAACTGTTAAAAATGATTAAGGCTGGAAAACTTAAAGGCAAATGCGGAATTTGTGCGTTTTCAAATATTTGTGGCGGGAGTAGAGCTAGAGCCTATGCAGTTTACGGTGATCCATTAGCAGAAGATCCTGCATGCCCTTATTAACTTAAAAGATAAAAAATTTGGTATGAAAAAGTTCAAATGGTTTTCAATTTCTCCGTTAGCATTAGGAACTTGGGGAATGGGAGGAGGTTACTGGTCAGCAGATTATTCAAATGATGAAAATGATATAAAAGCAATTGTAAAAGCAATAGAACTTGGAATTACAGCAATAGATACTGCTGAAATGTACGGAAATGGGCATGCAGAAGAACTTGTCGGAAAAGCTATTAAGAATTTTAAGAGAGAAGAACTTTTTATTATTACAAAAGTTTGGCCAAATCATGCTAAGTATGAAGATGTCATAAAATCTGCAATTGCGAGTTCAAAAAGACTTGGTACTTACATTGATCTTTACTTTTTACATTGGCCCTCAAATGTTCCAATTTGTGAAACTATTAAAGCCTTTGAAGACCTAGTTGATAAAGGAGTAATTAGATATTTTGGATTAAGTAACTTTAAATGGAAAGAAATTGAAAAAGCTTCTGAGTGCGTTAAAAAATACGAAATAGTTGCAGTAGAAAACCATTATAGTTTATGGGATAGAGGAGATGAAGAAACCTTAGAATATGCTAACAAAAAAGGTTTACTTTATCTAGCTTATACACCAATTGAGAAAGGAAGAATAAAAAATGATAAATTCCTTTCTGAAATAGCAAAGAAATATAACAAAACTCCTATACAAGTTGCTCTAAATTGGTACATTAAAATTCCTAGTTTAGTACCTATAGTTAAGAGTAGTAATATTTCGCATATAGAAGAAAATGTAGGAGCATTAGGATGGGAATTAAGCGATGAAGATTGGAAAAAGATAAATGAACATTTCAAATAAGAACTCTTTTCTTTTTTCTATTTCTGTATATATACAGAGTTAAAGGGTAAATTTAAATTATAATGATAAACATTAAATAAAATAATAAAAATTATTACTTAATTAGCTGTCATTACCTCTTTAGGTAATGGCAAGAAAGACACTGCTAAAACCATGAAAATTACTGTCAATGTAAGGAAGGCTAAACCTATAATTGAATAAAGACGAATCTTGTTTTGCACTATTCTTATATTATCAGCTACGGAGGGATCAAGTGATCTATATAACTTAAACATTTTTTCAAAATTACTAGCAATAAGTAATCCTATTGAAAACCCTATAATTCCCAGAATTCCTCCTATAAAGACGCACAAACCCCAATCTGTAGAGAAAAGAATCCTTTCTACTTCTATTATACCTCCATCTTTATAATATCCTATCATGTAAAAGAAGAATTCTCCCGCACCAAATACTATAGTTATCATCCCTGAAGCTTCAATAAAACTCATTAAAGTTGGAAAAACAGTCAACATTAAATCTGATACAGTACCCTCAGATAATTTAGAAAGTTTAGGTCCAAATATACCAAATATTAATACAGCACCAAAATATATGAGAGAGAAAAAACCATGAATTACATTAAGTAAAAAATTAATTGGAACTGAAGGCATAAAAACACCTATAAAGAATATACAAGACAGCCACATGAGGTAATAATTGATATTAGTAACGATAACGCCATGACATAGGAGAAAATGTAGTTATAAGTAGCATAAAAAGCTAAACCGCCAGCGGCCGCTAATGCCACAAATATTACCGTAATTAGCGAAAGACGAAAGAGATCTTTTCTATCACTTAAGTATGATAGAGTAAACAATAGAGCAGCTCCTAAACCACTAAGAAGTCCAAGACTTAAGTGAGATGAAAGTAATGCAGCCATCCATGTCTGGTTAATTGGGAACTGAGCATTCAACATTGTCGCTGTGCCGGCTATAAAAGCACCCATAAGTAAAATAGTTTCGACAGTTGAAGCAATAAGAACTGGAGTATTTCGCCCAGTAACAGACTGTGTCATAATTATCATATAAGATTAATGAAAAACATATAAATAAATGTTTCGTTAAAATACGTCATTTAATAAAAATAAAATATCTTTTATAATTATCTTCTAATTGAATAAAACATTATTACTGAAGCAAAAACAACAGTAAAGATAAAACCAACGCCCATCCCTAAAGCATAGTCTGGAATTACAAAACCACCAAAATAAAATAGTCCTTCAAATGCTGCTGCAAGTACAGAAATTATATCTAACACTGCAAGTATTCTAAGGGTAGTATTATTAGCTCTTGTTGCTGAACCATAAATAGCAATTGCAAATATTACAGCAAAAGCGGCTGCATAAATATGTGCAGTAATTAATGGACCTAATAAGGGAAGTCTGTAAATTGCAATATCCATTCCAGCCACATAAAGAATGATTAAACATACCAATTCAGCTGCAGCTAATGCAGGAGTATATTGGTTTTTTGAAAACATTGATGCTAAAGAATTATACGAATCTAACAAAGATTTTGCCATGATAGACAATAAGAAAAAGGGATATAAAAAATTTAACTTCAAAATTTAGTAGAAATCCTTGTAAAAAATCAAGGCAAAAGTTACGGCGGTCAAGATAATATATATCGCCGATAGCAAGGCTGTAGCGTTTTCAACCCCTATAACAGAAGATAATGCATAATTCAGTGGTAATGCTATTGCAAAAAAGAATACTAAGGTAGCAATTAATAATATAATCCTTGCTGGGAATTTCATTATTTCACCTCAACAGTAACGGTAATATTTCCCTTATGGGCGAAGAGTCCCACAAAATCGTATAAACTAAAAAACCTATCATTGCCGCAGTTGCACCAAATATTAATAAAACTATAGCCAAACCTAATCTACTCATGATGAACCACCTTGGAAAGTATTACCAAAATCTTCCAAAGTAGTGTAACAATTTGTTACAGCTTGACCTTTCTTTAATAATAATTTAGGACAACCAGTTTTTTCATCGTATCCATCCAGATATGCTACTCCTTCTAAATCAGATGAATGATCCATAATGGGCGGTGCATTAAGATTCATTCCAACAGCATATAAGTAATCAGTGTTTGAGTCCCAGTATAATTCAACGTAAGGAAGTGGTCTTACTGTAGGTCCAGTAAGTACAGCGGCTCCATGCCATGGGTCATAAGTTGAACCGTGGCAATCACAATGTATAATACTTATAGCCTTAGCAGCTTGAGCAGCTTGATAAGCATCTGGCGGAATATAATTGGGAGTTGTACCACCAACTTTAAAGTACTGTGGTGGGTAAAAGTGTATTTCTGGTGGTACACATCCTAAATGTTGGCAAATTGCACTATATGCGACTATTGACTTATAGGGCCCTACCCCACCTGGGAAATGATAAGTTTTACCAGTTTCTGGAATAAGAACTTCTGTTGGAGGTACTGCTACAGGATTATTATTTTCATCACCCATGTTAATTAGAAAAGTTATGTCACCCAGCATAGGATATTCAAAAAGTAAGATTGCTGGGTCATTAACTGGAATCTTAGATGCCTCTATAGGATTTCCATTAGAATCCACAATAATCATCCACGGGAAGTTCTTTAAATATATTTCTTGTGGATTAAGGGAATTGATTAAGGGAATTGCTGAAGCCACAGCAAAAACACCAATACCGATAAGTAAACCTTTAAGAAAAGCTCTCTTTGAAGGATCTAAAGGACCTACATTCTGTTCAGCGTAATTATATAAGTAATCTCTTCCTTTCCTTACGAATTCTCTCGTATCAAACCTAGAGTTTTTATTCCTCATTTTCCATAAAAGTTTCTTAGCAAATATAAAGTCATCTCTTTTTATAATGATTTTGTCCTTCATACTCTCTACATGTTTTGAGTTATTTTTGCATATATAAAAACTTTACTCATATACAATTTTTTAAATTTTTACTAACTATTCGAATATTCTTTTTAACTAAAGATATTAAAAAGTTATTTATTTAAAATAAACTTATTAGATTTAGTAAATTATACTACGCTAATTTTTAATGAAAATATTGCAAACTTGATTGTTATTAAAAATAATGTTTTTAAACTCTATTAACTATTATAGTCATGATTATAATGAGCTTTATCAAAGAGCATGCAGAATTAGTATGGTTTGTAGTGATGTTAACGTTAGTAGCAATTTTTAGTGGATGGAACATATATGGGGTTACACATGGAACAAGCACAAGTTACAGATACGGACTACCATGTTTTTCCGGTTTACCAAAACAAGCACAACAGGCGGTATTATATTTCAACTCTCATCCTCCATCCGGTCAATCATATGAAGTTGTTAACGGGATATTAGTAGTTAATATGACAATAACCCAGCAAAACGGATTTCAACCAGACTTAATAATAGCAAATACAAGCGAACCAGTAGTTATAATTTTAAATTCACCTCAAGTAATAACTGGTTTCTACTTGAGACTCCCAGATGGTGTTGTGCAAGTTAATGCAGTCCCCGGAACTCCAAGTTACATATATTTCGTAACACCCCCAACTCCAGGTAATTTCACCTGGAGGGATTCAGAATATTCCGCATATAATTTCTCTTATTTCACTGGAACATTAGAGGTGATGTAAAAAATGAATATTTGGGAAATTTTGGATAGAATTACAATTTCGCTCGTAGAATTTATAAACAAAGCAAAAAAAGTAGTAAATCCGAAAGATACTGTAGGTTTAGTATGGCTTTATATTTTAGGTTCAGTAGCATGGCTCATAATTCTAGGAACTGCTGCTATGAACCTAAGAACTTACTTAACTTATGACGCTAATTCACCATCCGTAGGACCTATCTACTATACAATGCTAACAATACACGGATGGAGTGCAATGCTGGGATTAGTACCTGATGCTGCATTAGGAATAATAATATTCTCTATGTACAAAAGTGGACTATCAGTAGTTCATAGAAAATTGATTACAGCTATGTTCTGGATTTCCAATTTAGCTCTGGCTTTTGCACTTTTTGGAGGACCAGATACAGCATGGTATATGTATCCTCCACTAGCTATAGAAGATAATGCAGTATTCCAAGCATTTAGACTATATCACAGTGCCATGATGGGTGCTGCATATTTAGCTTTAGCACTTAATAGTGCTTGTGCTTCAATAGCTGCATTAGTCTTAGTTATTGATGCATATCTAACAAAACCAAAGGATAAGAAGATAAACATATTTGCAGCTTATGGTGTAGCATTTTCTTTAGTTATTGCAATAACATTACCGGCACTAACAGCTGCTGAGTTATGGTATACAGCAGCAATATGGTTCCCCAGCCTTGTTAAAGTAAACCCATTACTTTGGGTTATACTGTTCTGGTTCTATGGACATCCCGTAGTCTATTACGTACCATTCCCCTTATTTGGAGCCCTATACTATTATATACCAATTTATGCAAAAAGACCTTTGTTTAGTGAGAAATGGGCAAGATGGAACATATTCCTTTTAGCTATAGGATCGATGCTAATATGGGTACATCACTTACAAACATTCCCATTACCAGTAGATTTAAGAGCATGGATAACCGTATCCACGTTACTATTAGCCAGTGGTTCTGGCTTAACAGTACTTAATCTAGGTTTAACAGTACTAACTTCTAAAGGATATGATTATAAAGATCCTTTAGGACTAACATTTCTAATTGCATTAATAGGTTTCATAATTGGTGGAGTACAAGCACTACCACAGCCAATAAATCTTATAAATGGTGTAGTACACAATACATATTACATTGTTGGACATTTCCACCTTATAATCTGGACTCTAATACTTGTAGGATTTACTGGAATATTTCTTGATTTACTTAAAGTTTCAAATCCAAATCTTAACTTTAGTGAAAAAGCTAGAAAGCTTATGGTAGCCGGTTTAATAGTTTGGACAGTACCATTCGTAACAATCGGTTACCTAATGAGTATAGCGGGTTACTTAGGTTTGCTAAGAAGAGTTATTGCCTATCCTCCGATGTTTACACCATATATGGATGCAATGTCATTCTTAGCAGAAATAGGAATACCGGGATTAGTAATAACAATTACTACCGGGATAGCTGAATACATAAGAACAGCAACACCTTCTGCAACTCAGGTTTCTACATTTTCCCCTAGTAGTTTTACCCTTTCCTTAAATAGTAAGGATATTGTAAAGGAGGTGAAATAAATGGAGGAGAAACAAGAGAGAAAAGAAGAACAACAACAAAAGAAAACAGGATTTTTTGATACTATTTTAGACAGAATAGGGATAAATGAAGCACCGCTATTTAGAACGCCAGACTACATGTATAATGTTTCATATTGGCTTGGAGGATTAGTAGCTGCAAGCTTTGCCTACACAGTAATTACTGGGCTAATCCTTCTCCTCCTTTATAATCCGGCCAATGCATATCAACAAACACAAACAATAATCAATGATATACCCTATGGAGCTGTAATATTATTCAGTCATCTTTACGGAGCTTATATTATGATTATCCTAGTTTACATTCACATGTTTAGGAATTTCTTTA
Source organism: Sulfurisphaera ohwakuensis (assembly GCF_009729055.1). Lineage (GTDB taxonomy): Archaea > Thermoproteota > Thermoprotei_A > Sulfolobales > Sulfolobaceae > Sulfurisphaera > Sulfurisphaera ohwakuensis. The sequence goes on from NZ_CP045484.1 coordinate 2,801,423, forward strand.
AGGGGGCTTATAAAAAGCCGAGAGAATTACAATGGGTTACTGGAGTATTGCTTCTAGCATTAACATTAGGAGCTTCATTCTTTGGATATAGCTTAGTAGGAGATGTATTAGGAATAAATGCAGTAGATATAGGTAGTTCCTTACTCGTGGGAACAGGCTTCCCCGGTGCTACTACAGTAGTAGGTTGGTTGTTTGGTCCCGGAATAGACGCAGTACAGTCCAGTAATCCAGCAGTTAGAGCTGAGTTCTTCAGTAGAATATTAGGTTGGCACATAATAATGGTAGCATTAATCGGTTTACTGTTTGCCTTCCACTTAATGTTAGCTGAGAGATATGGAATGACACCATCCGCAAAAGAAAAGCCCAGAGTACCGGCTTACTATACAAAGGAAGAGCAAGAGAAGTTTAACCCATGGTGGCCTAGAAACTTCGTATACATGTTATCCTTAGTATTAATGACATGGGGAGTAATACTAATTGTTCCAGATGTATTAGCTAACCTTAACTCCATAGTAAGCTTACCTATAGTAATTAACCCATTCCCAGCACCCCAAGCTTTTACCCCAGCTGCAAATAATGTTCAACCCTACCCTCCATGGTTCTTCCTCTTCCTCTATAAGTTCGTTGACTTCTTACTACCAAACGGAGTACCAATATTACCATCAATGGTAATTGCAGTACTTATTATAGGTCTAGTCGTTTTGATGTTAATACCATTCTTCGAAAACAGTAACTTAATGTATATAAGTAGTAGAAAGTTCTGGACATGGGTAATGTCATTATTAGCTTATTCACTAGTAGCATTATCAATTTGGGGCTACTTATATCCCGGTGTTCCAGCTCCGACAAATGAGCAAATCTTAGTTCTAGGAATACCCGCACTAATCTTAGCTGTTATCATAGGATTATCAGATAAGTTTAAGAGAAGGAAAGAAAAAGTACCGACACCAACACAAATACCTAAGATAACACCAACCTCAATTCTGGGAACATCTGTAGTAACACTACTATTTGCAGGATCATTCGGTGATTTCATAATAAGACCTAGTCTACTGGGTTTATTCTCGCTATTCCCGTTAGGTATTTTAGTTTATCACTTCGTTAGCAAAATGGTAAAGGCATTCAGTAATAATAATAACGGTGGTACAGTAACTTACCCAATAACAAAGAAAATGGCATTTGTTGCAATACCAGTAATCTTCGTCATTACAATATTCTTATTTGCACTATTCCTAGAGTTACCTAGCGTTGGAGTTCAAAGTACATATGCCGGGATTGACCTAGGTGTCATCTTCTTCCTATGGGGATATGCAATAAACTTATACCACTACCTAGTTTATGTGAAAGATTAAAAGGTAAAATTTTTTTACTTTCACATCAAATTTATATTTATGGAAATTGATAAGAAAAAATTAAAAGTTACACACTTTATATTCCCTCTTGTTTTACTTATCATATTTCTTAACCCTGTTGTAGAGAGCTACGAGACCTTATATCAATGGCTATTTATGTTAGCGCACTATTCACTTTTCATCGGAGGACTATTACTCACATACAGACTAATAAAAGGAACTCCATTCCTAATTATACCCTCCGGAATAGTAGCAGTATTCTGGCATTTACCACTTTATTTTAACTTAGCTGCAGCCTTCTTAAGTTATAGAATATTAAACGATATAACGCTGATACTTGCCGGTATCCTAGCCGGAATAGGTAGTGGAAAACTCTCACTTTTACAGAAATTTTCACTAATAATTCTTTGGATGACAGCTGATACAGCATACTCAATAGTCTTCCTCTTAGAGAACCCTGCCTACTCAAACATAGTTTATCATTTTTCACCTTATACTCCTTCACAAGAAATAAACACAGCAATAGTAATGTGGATTATTATGTCAATAATAATTGCTTACATAGCCGGTAAATTCCTTAAAGAACTCCTTTCTTAGAAAGGCTGTATATATTATACTCTTTGTAATAGTAAATGCGAATGGTAAATAATATCCGTCGATAAGAATCGTATCTTCTCGCTTACATAATTAGTCCACTTTTAGCCTCTTAAGTTAAAGCTAGTCCTTTGCAAATATTATGAAAAAGACTATATCTTTTTCTCGGTGAAGACAAAGGGAAAACAATACTTAATCAATAATAAAGTATACTGAATGATTTAATTATCTTGCTATTCTCAACATACGCGTTTACAACTGTATTTCACCCTTCAAGTTAATGAACTTCTTTCTTAGCTGGTAAATACCTACTATGAAATTTTATTTTTATCTCATTAAATTAAATTATTTTGCCAAATAAACATATTATGGTAACTTTGGTTCCACGTATTTAGTAAGAATATAATTAACGCTTTCCTCAATAATAACACCAGAAAGGACAGGATGAAGAATGTAAATAAATTTCACCTTCTCAAGTACCCCTAAAAAACATGCTAAAATCGAAGGTGGATGTTCGATATTAATAATAACTTCCATAATAAATGAA